>NZ_AP018786.1:2430000-2725161 GCF_003609995.1 Sutterella megalosphaeroides | reverse complement strand
TACGGGTATGCGTGGCTTCGCCCCGCACCTTATTCCTCCCCCGTCTGAAGACGGGGGTTCCCTGAGGACATTTCTATGGAAGTTCTGTTCCGAGACGAAGACCTCGAACCGTGGCCGTCGGATGCGAAGGCCGAAGCGAAGGCCGATGCGGCCGAAGTAAAGGCCTCCAAGGCCGCAAAGGCCGCGGCGACGCCGCAGCCGAAGCCGAAAACCTCCGAGACGGAAAGTGTTCCCGAAAACCCCGTGCTCGACTTCGGGTTCGAGTTGGAGGCGCCCTTGTGGCAGAGCGGACCCGTTTCGGGCGTCTCGCCCGTGCCGGCCGTGGGCGCGGGCGCAGAGGAGCAGGAGGAGTCGACGACGTCGCCGATTCCGGACTGGCGCACGAGCGCTCGGGCCGCCTGTCCCTTCCGGCCGATGGCCGCGGACGAAGCCTCCGAGGCCGATCGCGACGATTTCGGGGAGGAGCCCGAAACGCGTCCTGCAAAGAGTCCGGCCAAGAGTCCGGCCAAACGTCTCCGCACGGGCACCACGGCGAAAAAGAGTGCTTCCCGCACGTCGGAAACGATCGAAGAGGTGCGCGAGGACGGGTACGTGCGCGTCGTCGATCGGGATACCTGCAAAGACCCGGAACTCCTTCGGGAGCGTTGCGGCCGGGGGCGAAGCCGACGCCGTACGGAAGAAGAGACGGAGGCGGTCGAATCCGACGACGGTACGACCCGCAGCAGCGATCGCGCAAAGCGCTCGAAGAGCGCGAAGCGGATGCTCCCGCGCCCGTCGCTTACGGCGCGCGCCGTCGCCGCGCTCGCGCGGCGCGACTACAGCCGCCGCGAATTGGAGCGAAAGCTCGCCCGAACGCTCGAAGACGAGGAGACGCCCGAAAAGCTCTCGGCCGTTCTCGACGAACTCGAAAAGCGCGGGTACCTCTCCGACGAGCGCTTTGCCAAAGGGCGCGCCCGCGTGCAGTCCGCGTCGCTCGGCAACGCGCGCATTCGTCAGGATCTGCGTCGCAGCGGCGTCTCCGACGAACTCGCCCGCGAGGCGGTGGAAGAGATCGAACTTCCCGAAGAGGTCCGTGCGCTGCGCGTCTGGAAAAAGCGCTTTTCCGAACTTCCGAAGGACTACAAGGAACGCGAGCGTCAGATCCGTTACCTCGCCTATCGGGGTTTCGGCATGGGGGCGATCGGCCAGGTGTTGCGCGGCCGGGTCGAGGACCCCGAGGATCCCGAAGGGGGCTTCGGCGACGGGTTCTGAGGCGCACGAATGCGCGCTGCGGGCGGGTCGGAGCCGCTGCGACGGCTGTTAAAATAACCGCACTTTGCGCCCGTTCTTCGACGGGCGCGTGCGTTCGGAGCGGCTCCGCTCCGCTCCGAACGGAAGACCGGCATTTTTGCCCGACGTTTCCCTCGACGCACCGACGCCGGGGGCTTTTCCAATTCGGAGGCTATCTTGGAGTATCTCATCGATCTTCTCGTCAACCTGCACTGGGCGGCTGTGGGACAGATCATCATGATCGACATTCTGCTCGGCGGCGACAACGCGGTCGTCATCGCCATGGCGTGTCGCAATTTGCCCGCGAAACAGCGTGCCAAGGGCATTCTGTGGGGTACGGTCGGCGCCATCGCGCTGCGCGTCGTCCTCATCACGTTCGCCGTCATGCTCCTCGATCTGCCCTTCCTCAAGGTGGTGGGCGGCGCTCTCCTGCTTTGGATCGGCATCAAGCTGCTCATTCCCGAGTACGACGGTCATGAAGACATCGCGGGCAGCGACAAACTGCTCGGCGCCATCAAGACGATCATCGTCGCCGACTTCGTGATGAGCTTCGACAACGTCATCGCCATCGCCGGCGCGGCGCAGCAGGCGCACGAAGCGCATCAGACGATGCTCATCATCTTCGGTCTCCTCGTGTCGGTGCCCTTCATCGTGTTCGGCAGCCAGGTCGTTCTCAAGCTTCTCGACCGTTTCCCGATCATCATCTACTTCGGCGGCGGCCTCCTCGGCTGGATCGCGGGCGGCATGATGGTTTCGGACGCTTACGTGACGACGAACTGGCCCGAATTCAGCTTCTCGGCGCACTACCCGGCCGCCTTGATCGGCGCGGGCATCGTCATCGCGATCGGTCATCTGATCGCGAAGAAGAAGCGCCGCGAGCACGAAGAAATGCTCGCCGCGAAGGCCGCGAAGGAAGCCTGATCGGCCTCCTAGCCAAAAGCCTGAAAAACGAAGGGCCCGGAAGTTCCGGGCCCTTTTGCTTGCGGGGCGTCGCAGGGCGTCGTGCTGCGGGCGGCGCGTTGTCGGACCGTCCTTCGAAGCGCTTAAGGGGAGATTCGGTCGATGAAGCCCCCGCCCAAGCACACGTCGCCCCGGTAAAGGACGGCGCTCTGCCCGGGCGTCGCCGCCCACTGCGGCTCGTCGAATTCGAGCGAAAAGCTCTTTTCGGAGACGTACGAAAGGCGACACGGGCCGTCCTTCTGACGGTAGCGGGTCTTGACCGTCAGGTCGTCGCCGAGTTCGGGCGCTTCGCCCGAAATCCAACTCGGGTGGACGGACTTCAGTTCGTGCGAGAGGAGCCACGGGTGGTCGTGCCCCTGGCAGATCCAGAGCGTGTTCGTCTTGAGGTCCTTGCGGGCGACGAACCAGGGTTCCCCGGTGGAGTCGTGCATGCCGCCCACGCCGATCCCTTTGCGCTGACCGAGCGTGTAGAAGGAAAGCCCCACGTGTTCGCCCACCACGCGCCCGTCGGGCGTGCGGATGGGGCCGGGTTCGCTCGGCAGGTAGCGCGAGAGAAATTCGCGGAAGGGCCGCTCGCCGATGAAGCAGATCCCGGTCGAATCCTTCTTCGCCGCGTTGGGCAAACCGATTTCCTTGGCGATGCGACGCACTTCGGTCTTCAGAAGGTCGCCCACGGGGAAGAGCACCCGGGAGATCTGCTCCTGCGTGAGTCGGTGCAGGAAGTAGCTCTGGTCCTTCGACGGATCCGCGCCGCGCAAAAGTTCGGTGCGCCCGTCGGCGTCGCGGCGAACGCGTGCGTAGTGGCCCGTGGCGATGTAGTCCGCCCCCATGGCCATCGCATGATCGAGGAAGGCTCGGAATTTGATTTCCGCGTTGCAAAGCACGTCCGGATTCGGCGTGCGGCCCGCGCTGTACTCGCGCAGGAAGTCGGCGAAGACGCGTTCCTTGTATTCCTTGGCGAAGTTGACGGCCTCGATGTCGATGCCGATCACGTCCGCGACGCTCGTGGCGTCGATGAAATCCTGTCGCGACGAGCAGTATTCGCTGTCGTCGTCATCCTCCCAGTTCTTCATGAAGAGGCCCGTAACCTCGTAGCCCGCCTGCTTCAGGAGGTAGGCGCTCACCGAGGAATCGACCCCGCCCGAAAGGCCGACGACGACTTTTTTCTTCCCGTTCATATAAAGTTGCGTGATAGCTGTGTTGACGAAGAGGATTCATTATGTCCAAGTTCTCCGCTTTCGGCGTCGAAGCCGCACGTTTTTGTGAACGCATCGGCATCGAACGGCCCGTACTCAACGCACCGATGAGCGGCATCGTCGACCCCGCCTTCGTGGCGGCGGTCTGCGAGGCGGGCGGTCTCGGCGTCGTTCCCGCGGCGGATCTCGCGCCCGAAGAAATCCGCCGCTTTGCCGCCGAGGTGCGCGCGCGAACGAGCCGCCCCTTTGCCGTGAACCTTCGTCCCCTGCAGGACTGGCCCCTTGATACGGTGAAAGCGCTCGAACTCTTCGACGCGCTCTCGCCCCTGTTGGAGAGCCTTGACCTCCCGGCCGTGCCCGACGCGTACGACTGGAGCGGCGCGGACGTCTTTCCCGACTTTGCCGCGCAGTTCGACGCGGTGCTTGACGTCGCTCCCGCGGCGGTGACCGCGTCCTTCGGGGGCTTTCGCGAACCCGAAGCCGATCGCCTGCGGGCGGCGGGCATTTTCTCCGTCGGGACCGCAACGACGCTTCGCGAAGCCAAAGTGCTCCGTTCGGCCGAAGTCGACGCCCTCATCGTGCAGGGGTCGGAAGCGGCGGGCGAGCGCATGTCCTTCGAAGATCCCGACGACGTGATGATGGGGCTTTCCGCGCTGCTTCCCGCCGCGGTGCGGGCGACGGGCCTTCCCGTGCTCGCCGCGGGCGGCGTTGCCGAGCCCCGCCAGGGCGCGGCGCTTGCGATGGCGGGTGCCGCGGGGTGCGTGCTCGGCACCGCACTCCTTCCGACCCGCGAAGCGCGCACGACCGACGCGCACAAGTGGTTTGCCGCCCACGGCTCGGCCGTCGACACCGTGACGACGCGTCTTTTTTCGGGGCGCTTGAGTCGCGTGTTGCGCTCCGCCCTCTGGGAGGCGCTCGCCGAGCGGGAGTCGTCGAGCGCTCCGTGGCCGCAGCCCCTCGTTTTCATGCGCGCCCTCGAAGCGCGGGCGCGCGAACTCGGTCGCGACGACCTGCTTTCGCTTCCGCTCGGACAGTCCGCGGGGCGAAGCGCCTGGAATACGGTGGGCGAGGCGGTGAGGGCGATCGGGGCGGGATTTCTGCCCGAATCCGAGTGAAGGACATGCCTCAAACATTCGAAAAACAGAGCGCAACTCGCAATAAAACCCTGGAAAATGTAAGGAAATTACGACAATTACCCTAGAAACATTGACGGCGCAGGTGGAAGTAAAGGCCGTCTTTGAAAATTTTTCCTATTGAAGCGGGCACCTCATGAACTTTTGATTATTCTCAAAAGCGTGAGGCCCGCTTTACACTTTTCGGAGACGGGCTCGCCTTCCCACAAAAACAACGGAGGTCCCATGTCCGAATCCAGCATTGAAATCGGCGCGATGACGAACCGAGGCAAGGTTTTTGCGCTGATTGCGGGTCCCCTCTTGGGTCTGCTCACCTACTTCCTGCTTCCTACCGAGTACGTCAATGCCGCCGGTGAAACCGTCGCCTTCGCACACGCGGGCCGAGCCTGTCTCGGCGTAACCGTCTGGATGGCGGTTTGGTGGTTCACCGAAGCGCTCCCCATTGCGGCGACCGCCATGTTGCCGCTCGTGGTCTATCCGCTCCTGCAGATCGCAACGCCGGCGGCCACGTTCCTCAACTACGCCAACGGCACGATCTTCCTCTTCCTCGGGGGCTTCCTGCTTGCGGCGGCCATCCATCGCTGGCACCTCGACCGGCGCATCGCGCTTCTCACGCTCAAGGTTTTCGGCACCAAGCCTTCGCAGATGGTGTTCGGCCTCATGTTCGCGACCGCGTTCCTCTCGGCCTGGGTGTCGAACACGGCAACCGCTGCGATGATGGTGCCGATTGCGGTGGCCGTCATGGGCGTCGTTCGTTCCACGCAGGAAAGCGAAGTGATCGGCAAGGACGAACACAATTTCGGCGTCTGCATCCTGCTGGCGATTGCCTACGGTGCTTCGATCGGCGGTATGGCCACGCTCATCGGTTCGCCCCCGAACGGGATTTTCGCCCGCTTCGTCGAACAGACCTACAACACGCCGGTGACGTTCCTCGCTTGGATGAAGGTGGCGGTCCCGGTGGTGGTGATCATGCTGCCCGTCACGTACCTGCTTCTGACGAAGGTGCTTTTCCGCACGAACCTTTCGGGCATCCCGGGCGGTCGCGAATGGGTGAAGCGCGAACTCGCCAAGCTCGGCCCCATGTCGAAGGGCGAAAAGGTCGTGCTCGCGGTCTTCCTTCTCGCGGCCTGCTTGTGGATTTTCGGTCCGGTCCTCCGCGGTCTTGAAATCGACGGCGCGAAGCCCCTCAAGTTCCTCTCGGACGAAGCGATCGCCATGGGCGCGGGGCTTCTCCTCTTCATGATTCCGATCGACGTGCGTCGCGGCGTTCACGCGCTCGACTGGTCGTCGGCCAAGGACGTCGTCGCCTGGGACGTGCTTCTGCTCTTCGGCGGCGGTCTCACGATGGCTGCGGTCATCCAGTCGACCGGTGCGGCGGCTCTCGTGGGCGCACAGGCTCAGCTCCTCGCAGGCACGAGCGAAGTCGTCATGATGTCGGGGGTCGCCGCGCTCGTCACCTTCGCGACGGAAGTCACCTCGAACACGGCTCTTGCCGCGACCATGATGCCCTTGATCGCCGCGGCAGCGGAAAGCCTCAAGATTCATCCCGAAGGGCTCCTCTTTGCGACTGCGATCGCCGCGTCGTGCGCCTTCATGATGCCGGTGGCGACGCCCCCGAACGCGATCGTCTTCGGTACGGGGCGCCTCAAGATCGGCGAAATGGTCCGTGCGGGGTTCTTCCTCAACCTGATCGGCGTCGTGGTGGTCGTTCTCTGCTCGATGCTCTTCGGGGGCGGTTTGATTCCGCAGGCCTGACAAGCGTCGGCTCGTAACTGAAAAAGAAAAAGGGAAGACCGCGAGGCCTTCCCTTTTTTCAATGTGCGCGCGGCGCGGCGTCAGTCGCCGAGCCAGGCGAGCACGGGAACCGCAATGGCGGGCGCGAGAAACGCCGTGATGATGCCCGAGAGCCCCATCGCCAGGCCGGCAAAGGCCCCGGCGCGGTTGCCGATCTGAAAGGCCGCGCCCGTCCCCATGCCGTGAGCGGCAAGACCGAGCGCGACGCCGCGCACGGGTTCGGAACGGATGCGAACGATCTGAAAGAGGGGCTTCCCGATGATGGAGCCGAGGATCCCCGTGATGACGACGAGCGCCGCGGTGAGGTCGGGCATGCCGCCGATCGTTTCGGAAACGCCCATGGCAATCGGCGTCGTGACGGACTTGGGCACCATCGAGAGCATGGTCGTGTGCGAGAGCCCGAGCACGTGCCCGATGCCGATCACGGAAAGAATGGCGACGACGCAGCCGACGAGGAGTCCGCAGGCAAGCGGTAGCCAGAGTTTCGCGAGTTTCGCGCGCTGCTCGTAAAGAGGCACCGCAAGCGCGACCGTGGCAGGACCGAGCAGAAAGTGAATGAAGCTCGCGCTCGAGAAGTACGTGTCGTAGGAAACGCCCGTCGCTTCAAGCAGGGCGATCAGCCCGGCCACGGCGATGATGATGGGGGAAAGGAGCGGGTTGAAGCGCGCCAGCGTGAAGATGCGCTGCCCGATCACGTAAAAGACGAGCGTGATGGAGAGCCAGAATGCGGGATTCGTGCTGAATTTCCCGAACGTGTCGTAGAGCGATTGAAGCATGGTTCAGTCCTCGTCGGAGAGGTGCATGCGCTTTTGAACCCAGAGGATGGTCCAGGCGGTGGCGAGCATGGCGAGAATCGTGGAGAGAACGATCGTGACGGCGATTGCGACGCCTTCCGTGAGGAAGCGATCGACGTGTCGCATGATGCCCACGCCCGCGGGCACGAACAGAAGCGACAGATTGGCGAGCAGCACGCCCGCCGTGGGGCGAACGGAGTCGATCAGGTTGTCCTTCAGCAGGAAGGCGAAAAGCATGAACACCATGCCGAGAACCGGACCGGGAACCGGCAGTCCGAAAAGGCGGGCGACGAGCTCGCCTGCCACTTGAAACAACAAAACGAGCGTGATGGATGAAAGCATGAGCCTGGGGAAAACGATGACGTCAGCGTATTGACTGGGCGATAATGGGAAGATGCGATTGTGGCACTTTTGCTTTGCGCCCGCGTTGCGGGCGTCCGTTTTGACCCTAAGGATTGACCATGAACAAAGTTTTTGAGGTGCGCGGCGACTACATCACGCTCGACGCGTTTTTGAAGGCGACCGGAGCGGCCGACTCGGGCGCTCACGCCAAGGAACGCGTTTTGGCCGGCGACGTGAAGGTCGACGGCGAGGTCGAGCTGCGCCGGGGCCGCAAACTGCGCGGGGGCGAAACGGTCGAAGTCGACGCCGAGCGCTGGACCGTCAAGTCCGCCGGCTGAGACCTCGGTACACTTCTCTCTCTCTTCGTTTCACGTCCGTCCGTACGATCCGCCATGTTCGAACCCGCCGTCTCCCACGCTCCCTCGAATTACTCCGAAGGTTTTGCCCGTCAGCCGCTCTACAGCCAGGTGCGTCAGCACCTCCTGAAGGAGCTCGCCCGAGGCGTCTGGCGCGCGGGCGACATGCTCCCCGCCGAGAAAGAGCTGGCGCAACAGCTCGGCGTCTCGCTCGGCACCGTCCGCAAGGCGTTCGCGTCGCTCGCCGACGAAGGGGTGCTCTGCCGCAAGCAGGGGATCGGCACCTTCGTGCAGAGCTTCCGGATGAGCGCCTACACGAACCAGTTCCACCGGTTCTTCTACGACAAAACGAACGACATCGTCCCCTTCACGATGCGGCTCGTGCGCTACGAAACCGTTGCGGCCGAAGAGGCGGGGGTTGCCGCCGAGGTGCTCGGGCTCTCGCCCGAGGCCCGCGTCATTCACGCCCTGCGCGTCTACTCGTGGATGAACGAGGACGTGGGCATCTCGGAGTTGTGGCTTCCCGCCGAACGCTTCTCCCGCATGACGCAGCAGAACCTCGCCAACCACGAGGGGAGCCTCTACTCCTACTACGAAACGGAACTCGGTGTGACGATCGTCGACACGCACGACTGCATCAAAGCGAAGTGCTTCACGTGGAAGCAGGCCTCGATCGGACGCTTCCAGGTGGGCGCCCCCTATCTCGAGCTCACCCGCGTCGGTTACACCTACGGGAACGAGCCCGTCGAATACCGTCTCTCCTACTGCTCGAGCGAAAAATTCCACATGGTGATGTAAGGCGCCGAGCCTTTCGCAGAACGATGTCTAAGGGTTAACCCTTGTCTTCTGTAAAATCCAAGAGTTCGGGGATTTCCTCTCCGTCGGGGGCGCATGCGTCCCTATGATGAGAAAACGCGCGGCGGGCTGCGGCCCGCCGCTCCTCGTACGTCCTTTCACAGGGTTCAGAAGGAGACCACAGACATGTCCGTACCTCAGCTTCCCGCCGTCGATTCGATCATCACCGAGGCCGTCGCCGCGGTGGCCGCGAGCGAAAAGGGTCGACGCGCTCTGCAGATCGCGCTCGACGAAGTCGATCGCGCCATGCTCGAACAGATCGAGCTCTGCGAAATCGAAGCGCCCACGTTTGCCGAAGAAAAGCGCGCCGCACGGCTTGCCGAACTCCTGCGCGCCTACGGGCTCAAGGACGTGGTGATCGATCCGATCGGCAACGTCGTCGGTCGTCGTCCGGGTCGCGGCAACGGTCCCGTCCTCGCGCTCGGCGCGCACATGGACAGCGTTTTCCCGGCCGGTACGAACGTAAAGGTTCGCCGCGAAGGCAACCGCTATATCGCCCCGGGGATCGGCGACAACTGCACGGGGCTGCGCACGCTCCTGCAGATTCTGCGCATGTTTGAAATCGCCGGCATCGAAACCGAAGGCGACATTCTCTTTGTCGGCACCGTCGGCGAAGAAGGCAACGGCGACATCCGCGGCTCCAAGGATCTTTGCAACGGCAAGCGTCACCTCGACGGCTTCATCGCGATCGACTCGACCGACGTGGGTCGCATTCTGCGCGGCGCCACGGGCTCGCACCGCTGGCGCATTTCGGTCGACGGCCGCGGCGGTCACTCCTACGCCAAGTTCGGCGCCTGCCCCTCGGCCGTGCACGCCATCTGCCGCGCCGGCGCCAAGATCGCCGACTTCGAAGTGCCGAAGGATCCGAAGACCACCTTCACGATCGGTACGATGAAGGGCGGTACCTCGGTCAATACGATCGCCGCGCACGCCGAAGTCGACGTCGACATGCGAAGCGTCGACAACGACGAACTCCTGAAGCTCGAAGCGCGCGTTTTGAAGGCCTTTGAAGAAGCGGTCGCCGAAGAAAACGCCCGCTGGGGCATCGACGGGGGCGAATACGAACTGAAGCTTACGACGACGCAGATCGGCAACCGCCCGGCGGGGATGCGCCCCGACAGCTGCCCCGTGCTCCAGACGGCCCGCGCTGCGCAGTCGCAGCTCGGGATCGAATTGACGTCCTATGTCTGCTCTTCGACCGACGCGAACGCGCCGATGAGCCTCGGCATTCCCTCGACCTGCCTCTCGACGGGCGGGATCGGCGTCAACGCCCACTCGCTCACCGAGTACTTCGACATGGTGGACACGCACCTCGGTCCCCAGCTCATCTTCCTTACGGCGGCCGCCCTGGTGGGCGCTTGCGGCGTGAAGCCCGTGCTGCCGGTTCGCGAAGGCTGATTGCCCGTGCGGGCGCGCCCCGACCCGACGAGGCGGGCGCGCGCGGAGGCCGCACGGACATGAAGTCGCAACGAAAAGGGCGCCTCCCGGGAGGGAGGCGCCCTTTTTCCTCGAGCGGTGCGAGCGTTATTGGAGGTCCTTCAATTCGCGTCGCAGAATCTTGCCGACCGCGGTCTTCGGGAGCTGATCGACGAAGACGATGACGTGCGGGATCTTGTAGCCCGTCAACTGCGTGCGGCAGTACTTCTTCACGTCGTCGGCCGTAATCGAGGGGTCCTTGCGGACGATGACGGCCTTCACCGTTTCGCCCGACTTGGCCGAGGGAACGCCGACCACGCCCACTTCGAGCACGCCCGGCATCGAAGCGATGACGTTTTCGACTTCGTTCGGGTACACGTTGAAGCCCGAGACGAGAATCATGTCCTTCATGCGGTCGGTGATGGTGATGACGCCGCGCGCGTTCATGTAGCCGACGTCGCCCGTACGCAGCCACCCGTCGCGCATGACGTTGGCGGTTTCTTCGGGCTTCTGCCAGTAGCCCTGCATCACCTGAGGACCGCGCACGCAGATTTCACCCGTGAATTCGGGGATCCGCGCTTCGTCGGGGCAGCAGCCGAGATCGCGGAAGCCTTCGCCGCGGATGGAGACTTCGGTCGAGGGAAGCGGCACGCCCACCGAACCGTCCCAGGGGGCGTTCGGAATGTTGCCGCACACGCCCGGGCTGCATTCCGTGAGGCCGTAGGCTTCGAGAATGTTGCAACCCGTCTGGGCCTTCCAGTTTTCGGCCACGGTGCGCTGCACCTGCGTGCCGCCGCCCGCCGTCATCTTGAGGCGCGTGAAGCGGTGCGAGCGGAAGATTTCGTTGCGAAGCAGAGCCGCAAAGAGCGTGTTGACCCCGATGATCACGGAGAAGTTCCACTTTACGCACTCTTTGGCGAGTCCGTCGATGTCGCGCGGATTCGTAATGAGCACCATCGTGGCGGCCCACTGCGTGAAGACGAGCGTCGCCGTGAGGGAGAAGATGTGGTAGAGGGGCAGCGCCGTCATCACGACTTCTTCGCCTTCGCGGAAGGTGCTCGAAATCCAGGCGCCCACCTGCTGCAGGTTCGCGATCACGTTGCGGTGCGTGAGCACGGCCCCCTTCGAGACGCCGGTCGTGCCGCCCGTGTACTGCAGGAAGGCGATGTCGGTGTTGCGGATGTCGTGCGGCTTGAAGCCCGCCTGTCGCCCGCGCTCGAGCGCGTCGTTGAAACGCACGGCCTGCGGCAGGTTGTAAGGGGGCACCATCTTCTTCACGCGACGCACGACGAAGTTGACGAGCGTTCGCTTCACGAACGGAAAGAGGTCCCCCACGGCCGTCGTGACGATGTGACGGCAGGGCGTGTCGGGAAGGGCCTTTTCGAGCGTGCGGGCGAAGTTTTCGATGATGACGATCGCTTTCGCGCCCGAATCGCGAAGCGTGTGATTGACTTCGCGGGCCGTGTAGAGCGGGTTGACGTTCACGACGACCATGCCCGCGCGCAGACAGCCGAAGACGGCCACGACGTACTGCAGGAGGTTCGGCATCATGATCGCGACGCGATCCCCGGGCACGAGGCCGAGGCTTTGCAGGTAGGCGGCGAAGTCTCGGGTGAGGGCGCTCATTTGGCTGTACGTGACGTTCACGCCCATGTTGGAGTAGCCCGCGCGGTCGGGGAATTTGCGGGCCGACTCGTCGAGGACGGCCGGAAGACTGGCGAATCGGTCGGGGTCGATTTCGTGCGGAACGCCTTCAGGATAGGCGTTGTACCAAATGCGATCGGTCATGAGTAATGTATGCAGAGCGAATGTTCGGGCCGGAAACGCCGGCAGCGGGGCGAAGCCCCCTCTCGTAACATGAAGTGTAGGAGTTGGAATTCTCCGAAATCGTCCTCAGGATACAGTGTTTTCCTGAGGGTCGCGCATCCGACCGGGGCCCGCCGAACGAAAAAACCGGCCGAAACCCCCGCAGGGGTCGGCCGGTCGGCGTCGGAGAGCCCGCCAGGGCTCCCCGGGGCGAATGCGCTCGCGTGCTCAGGCCTGAAGCGTGAGGCAGTGACGGGCGTATTCCTTGACGTCTTCCCAGTCCGTGTAGTCGATCACGGCCGTGGGTTCCGTCGGGCCCTTCGTCATCTTCATGATCATCTGGATCATCTTGACGTCGAGCCAGTTCCAGTTCGGGTAGTCGACCTTGCCCGCGAAGCAGTGGGCGTCCTTCGGCTTCCAGGGGTTGTTTTCGAGGAACTTGCGGCAGTAGACGTTCCCTTCCGGCGTGCACTTGGCGGGCGTGCGGGCCACGACCGAGACGCAGAAGAAGCTGTTCGCCTTGGCGTCGAGCACGGACTTGTACTTGTTGACGAAGCCCACGAATTCGCGGCGGAACTTCCCGTAGAGGACCGGGGCGCCGGCGATGACGAGGTCGTACTTGTTCCAGTCGACGCCCTCGCGGTCGGCTTCAACGACGTCCATGAGATCGGCCTGATTGCCTTCGGCAACCACCGTTTCCCAAATGCGGCGGGCGATTCGAGCCGTGTGGCCGGAACGGCTCTGATAAAGAACGAGCACCGTCTTCATTGTGTATCTCCATAGGCGACCTGCGGGTCGGGCGATGGCCGCCTTGATTGTGTATTCGAGGTTCTTCGGATTGCGTGCCGGGCGGTTGAGTCTTCGAAAAGGACCTTGCGCCACAACTCCGTCATGATAATGAGCTTTGATTGAACATGCCTTAAGAGTTGTACGCAAAGCGCGCCGATGCGGACTTTCGAGCCCAAGAAAAGCCGCCCCGTCGGGCATCGGTCGCAGCCGTGCGGTGATACAATCCGAAACCTCAAGCTAGGGCAAGCGCCGTGATTTTCCTCATGAGACGCGTTGCCGAAGATGAATTTTGAAGGGCGGCAACATCGTCGTTGCGGTACGTTTGCGCGATCGATCCCCGCCCGAGTCACTGGATACTTATGGCCAAGGAAGACCTCATTGAGATGGCGGGGCAGGTTCTCGAAGTCCTGCCCGACGCGCGCTATCGCGTCAAGCTCGACAACGGACACGAACTCATTGCCTACACGAACGGCAAGATGCGCAAGCATCACATCCGCATTCTCGCGGGCGACCGCGTTTCGCTCGAGCTTTCGCCCTACGACCTCACGAAGGGCCGCATCACGTTCCGCCACATCGAGGGCCGTCCCTCGCCGGCGGCTCAGCCGCGTCGTCGCTGAGCGCGCGTTGCGCCTCGGACGCATGAATCGCCCGAGGCCGAGCTCGAACGAAAAAAGCCCGCGAAACGCGGGCTTTTTTCATGGTTGCTCGGGCGCTCAGAAGGCGTCCTTGAGCGTGATGAAGAAGATCGTCGTCAGGTGGAAGAAGACCGGAGCGGCGAAGGTGAGGGGCGCCAGGCGCGCGAGCGTGCCGCGCGTCATGTAGATGTCGCCTTCGCCCGCAAGGCGCTCGGCCCCCATGCTGCGTCGGACCGAGTTGATGACGAGGTCGCCCATCGAGCCCGAGAGCACGATGGCGAGCGCCATGAGGAGCGCCTGCCAGAATCGGAAGGGCGTAATCCAGTACATGCAGCCCGCGGCGACGAGCCCGCCCAGGTACCCCACGGCCGTACCGCGCAGGGTGCGGTTCGGGTTGAAGGGAAGGCTCCGTCCGCCGAGCATCGAACTCGCGATCGTGGCAACGAGGTCGGAGACGAAGACGACGAGAAGGAAAAAGAGCATCAGCAGGGGGCCCGACGAGTTGTAGCGCGTGAGGTCCAGAGTTGCGATGGCGGGCGCATGCGAGAGGCAGAAAACGCAGAGCATGATGCCCCACTGCACCTTCGCCACGCGCTCGAGATAGCGGTCCGTGTCGCGCGAGAGCGCCATGATGACGGGAAGCGCGAGGAAGAGATAAACCGGAATGAAGAGCGTGAAGAATTCCGGCACGTCAAAGCCCACCGCGATGTACTGCGCCGGGATGGCGACGTAGAAAGCCAGCACGAGCGCGTTGTGGTCCGTGGGCTTCGTCGGCGTGATCGCGATGAATTCGCGCAGCAGGAAAAAGCTGATGAACGCGAAAAAGACCATCAGCGCCGCCTGACCCATGAGAAACGCGATGGTGAAAACGAGAATCAACCACCAGGCCATGCGGGCGCGGGAGTTGACGGCAAGGAGCCGGTTGCGGCTTTCGCCCGTGGTCGTGCGTTTGAGAGCCCAGCTGCCGTACGCCGTTCCGACGGCGGCAAGGAGCGAGAGGCCGACGAGCAAAATGAGGTAGGCCTCCTGAATGGTGAATCCGAGTCTCATGCTTGTGCCAATTCAATGATTGCGTTGCGGGCCCGCTCGAGGAAGTCTTCCTTGAGGTCTTCGGGACTGTGCGGCAGCGGCGCGCCGAAGCGCACCGAGCAGACGGTGGGAACCGGGATGAGCACCCCCTTGGGCATGGCGCGGTGCAGGTTCTCGATATAGACGGGAATCAGCTCGACGTCGGGGAATTCGCGCATCAGGCGCCAGATGCCGGACTTGAATTCGCTCGGCAGGGGCTGCGGACGGCGGGTGCCTTCGGGGAAGATGATGAGGGAGGAACCCTCCTGAAGCGCCTGACGAAGCGGATCGAGCGGGTTGGCGTTGTGGTCGCTGCGGCGACGGTCGACGAGAACGACGTTGAGTTCTTCGAGGGCGATGCGGCGGCGCAGGAGACCGCGCTCCCAGTAGTCCTTGGCGGCCACGGGGCGCACCTGGCGTCGGAGCTGCTGCGGCAACGAGGCCCAGATGACGATGGTGTCGAGATGGCTCGTGTGATTGGCGAAATAGATGCGCTGACGCGACGACGGGGCGCACCCCTGCCAGTGCGGGTAGGCGCCCACCAAAAGGCGCGTGAGCCACACGATGGGCGTCATGAGCTTGAAATTGCTTAACACGTCGGATCCTGTCGAGTGTTGGAAAAAGCGGCCGTGATCGCTGTCTACGGCCGACAAACTGTCATTATAAATTTCAGGCCGCCCGGGTGCCGCCGACCGTGAGCGAGTCGATGCGCACGGTGGGCATGCCGACCCCGACCGGCACGTGCTGGCCGTCCTTGCCGCACTGCCCCGCCCCTTCGTCGAGACTGAAGTCGTTGCCGATCATGGGAATGTGGCGAAGTGCCTGCGAGCCCGAGCCGATCAGCATGGCGCCCTTGATGGGGCGGGTGATGCGCCCTTTTTCGATCAACCAGGCGCGGCTCATGTTGAAGACGAACTGCCCGTTGGTGATGTCGACCTGACCGCCCCGGAAGCGCGAAGCGTAGATGCCGCGATCGACCGAGGCGATGATTTCCCGCGGGTCGTAGGGACCGGCGAGCATGAGGGTGTTGGTCATGCGCGGAAGCGGAAGCGTCGCGTAACTCTCCCGTCGGCCGTTGCCCGTGGGGGCCGCGCCGAGAAGGCGTGCGTTCGTAAGATCGTGCATGAAGCCCGTGAGGATGCCGTCTTCGATGAGTACGGTGCGCTGCGTCGGTTCCCCTTCGTCGTCGAAGTGAAGCGACCCGCGCCGCCCGGGGAGCGTGCCGTCGTCGACGACCGTGACACCCGGAGACGCGACCCGTTCGCCCGTCATGCCGGTGAAGACCGACGTGCCCTTGCGGATGAGGTCGCCCTCAAGTCCGTGACCGACCGCTTCGTGAAGCAGAATGCCCGGCCAGCCCGGACCCAGCACCACGGGCATGACGCCCGCGGGCGCGGGATCGGCCTCAAGGTTGTGGAGCGCGTCGTCAAGCGCCGTCTGTACCCAGCGGTCGATCCGCTCGCGCGTGAAGTAGCCGATGCCCGCACGTGCGCCGCCGCTCGCCGTCGCGCGTTCGCGACGGCCGTTCGAGCACACCCGAACGGTGATCGAGAGGAGGGAAAGGGGCCGTTCGTCGGCGAGAAGCCGACCGTCGAGCGCCGCCACGACCACGCGGTCGCACTCGGTTTGGTAGGCAACGCAAACGTCCTCGACTCGGGGGTCGAGCGATCGCGCTTTCTTTTCGGCGTACTCGATGATCGCAATTTGCTCCTCGGCGGTGTCGGTGTCGGGTGCGGGCATGCTCAAGGCGGGGACGACGCGCGGACGGAATTCCGAGGGGATCACGGCCGACCGGCCCGACGAGGCGATCGAGCCCGCCCGATCGGCGCAGGCCGAGAGGGCCGTGAGGTCGAAGTTGCTCGTATAGGCGAGCGCGGACTTTTCGCCCGAGACGCAGCGCAGTCCCACGCCGCGGTCGATCGAGAAGCCGCCGCCCTTGAGGATCCCTTCTTCAAACCCCCAGGAGCGCCACGTCGTTTCCTGAAAGTAGAGGTCCGCCCAGTCGGTGCCCGGGCGCGCGAGACGCGAGAGCAGACGTCGGGCGTCGTTGCGGTCGATCCCGTTTTCGTCCCAGAGACGAACGAGGGGCGAAGCGGAGGCGGTGGTTTGCATTTCGGTGCTCATTCGAACGAACTCCGGGCGTCGAGGGCGGGCAGCATGCCGCGAACGGACCGCAGGAGCCGCTCGTCGAAGTCGCCGATCACGATCCCTTCGCCCGCGGGGAATTCCGCCACGAGATTGCCCCAGGGGTCGACGATGCGGCTGTGGCCCCACGTGCGGCGGCCCGATTCGTGCGTGCCGCCCTGAGCGGCCGCCGCGACGTAGCACTGGTTTTCGACGGCCCGCGCGGCAAGAAGGGTCGCCCAATGCGAGCGTCCGGTCGTTTCCGTAAAGGTTGCGGGAAGGAGTTGGAGGTCGACGGGCCCGAGCGCGCGGAAGAGTTCCGGAAAGCGCAGATCGAACCCAAGCGCAAGCCCCACCTTAAGCTCCCGACCGTCCCAGGTCGTGAGCGTGAAGGAGACGGCCTTCTCGCCCGGCTTCATGACGCGCGCTTCGTCGTAAAACTCTTCGTTGCCGCGCGCATAGCGGAAGCAGTGGATGCGGTCGTAGCGCGCGACCACTTCGCCCTTCGGGTCGTAGACGAGGAGCGAATTCGTGATGCGGGTCGGGTCGTCGGTTTTCAAGGGGATCGAGCCCGCCGCCACCCACACGCGGTGGCGAACGGCCGCCATGCGGACGGCCTCCTGAATCGGCCCGTCGCCGAACGCTTCGGCCACGCCGAGGAGCGCGAAATCGTCCTGCGGCAAAAAGGCGAAGTGTTCCGGGAGAACGACGAGTTCGGCACCGGATTCGGCGCCGGCCCCGATCAGGGTGACGGCACGGATGACGTTTTCTTCGGCATTGAGGCCGGAGACCATCTGACAGGCGGCAATGCGCATGGTGGGAGGCTCCTTCGGACGACGCACGCAAAAGACCACATTGTAGGGCGCGCGCGTCAGGGCGTCGTCCGGTTGTTTTCGGATTTCGGGGCGGCGAAGGGATCGAGTTCGACGCGTTCGAGCTTCGTGACGGTCGGATTGTCCATGCTGCCCGTGACGACGTATTCGCTCTTCAACAACTCCGAAATCTGATCTTTCAGAACGAGTTGCGCGAGGAACGTGCCGAGACCGACCGCGGGGTTTGCAAACGCAAGCGCGAGCGAAGCGCCTTCGGCGTTGAGGCTCGGGAGCACCACGGCCTTGAGGTCAAGGCGGTTGCGCACGAAGTCGGCGTCGCCCGCCATGAGCACGGTGGCCGACGAGCCGTTGACGGCGGCTTTGTCGGCGTGCATGACGCCGTTTTGAAGTTTCGCCTGCAAAAGCATCGTGTCGAAGGCAAAGCCCTTGCTCACCACGTCGCGGAAGTCGAGCCGCAGACGGTTGAGGAGGTGCTGCATCGACATGAGGCTCAGAAGTCGTCCCGCGCCCGGTTCGATCTGAAGAATTTGCCCGGCCCCCGCCAGAAGGTCGATCGACCCCGTGAGGGTTTCGAGTTCGGGCGCGTAGGGCGCACCCGTCCAGGCGAACTTCAATTCGCCCTTGGCGGGCGCGCGACGAATCGCGTCCTTGATGTCGAGCGACTGCAGCACGGTCCCGATGCTCTTCACGTCGGCCGTGAGGTCGATCGAGGTGCGGCCCGACGTGGCGCCGCTCGGGTCCGGGCGCCAGAAGCCGCGGCCCGAGACGGTGCCGCCCGCGTTGCGTACGGCGAGCGTGTCGATGCGCCAGGTGTTCCCCGGGCGCACGTTGGCAGCGCGCAGTTCGACCTTACCGATGCGTCGCTCGCCCACTTGAAGATCGTCGACGACGAGCGTCACGTCGGGAAGCGCCGTGACGGACGGGCGCTTTTCTTCGGTAAGCATCGACTCGAACTGCTGGTTGATCTTTTCCGGGACGTAGAGGCGATTGAGTTTCACGGAAAGCGCCGGAGGGGCGTTGCGCGTCGCGTTGCGAATTTCAACCTGGCCCGACGCCTCTTTCGAGGCGAGCCGCATGTGCCAGCCGCCCTCGTACCGGCGCAGCGTCGCGTCGATGTCGGCGAGGTGCTTGTTGTCCGCGACGAGGTCGCCGATTTGGACGCGCACGAGAGAAAGCGCGTCCGCGGCGCCGTGCGAGGGCTTTTCGGCGTTTTCGGTATTCCCGGGAGCTTCGGCGGAACCGGACGGGGCGGTCGCTTCGGCCTGCGCCGAGGCGCGCAGCAAGTCGCTTGCGACGGGGTGCCAGTCGTCGAAGGAGAGGTACGGCTCGTCGACGAGGACGTGCAGGTCTTTGTCGGGAATGTTCCCGGGGAGCTTGCGCCCGAGCGCGACGACGCCCGTCGCGGGGCCGTCCGCGGGGAAGCTGAGGTCGAGCGCGGCCCGTTCGCCTGAACGGACGATCAGGCGGCTTTCCACGTCGGAAAGGTCGAACCGGAAGTCGGTCGCCCACTTTTCGACGGGGGCCTTCGCAAACGGAATGGGCAGCGTGCTCGAGAGCCCTTCGAGCGTGCTCGTGCCCGTGACGCGCAGGGACGAGCCCAGGGCCGCACGGGCGCCCTCGGTAAGCCCCACTTCGACCGCGGCGCGCACGGGGACGGCGCCCGAAGTTTTCTTCAGAAGCGCCGTCGCTTCGGGGAGGCGCATGAGCCGATCGAGGTCGGCAGGCGCGGCCGAAAGGGCGACGTCGAACGCGGCCACGCCGTTCGTGGTCGCGGCGGCGACCGTGAGCGGCGCGCCGCCCGAGAGACCGCGAAGCGGCTCGGGTGTCGCGATGCTTTTTTCCGTGATGCGAAGCGTCCCCGTAAGGTCGGTCGCCTCGGGGAGTCGGTCGAAAAGCCGCAACGTCGCGCGGTCGACCTTCGCGTCGATCGTCATCGTGAAGTGCGACGGGTTGCCGAGCGGAATGCCGAGCCGAAGCGCGGCGCTTGCGTTCCCCGAGCCGCGCGCTTCGGCAAAGAGGTCGCCGAGCGCCGAGCGCAGCATCGTGCTCGTATTGAGGTAGTCGAGCGCCTGCGTGAGGGGCCCGGAGATTTCGCCGCCCACGTTGAGCATCACGGTATCGGCGGAAAAGGCGGGGATTTCAACGAGGACTTTGCGCGCTTTGAGGCCGAGAGAGGTGGCGGACTCGCCGCTGATGCGCATGCTTTCGCCTTCGAAAAGAAGCGTTGCGCGGATCGAGTCGAGCACGGGCCAGAGGCGCGCCGTGCGGTAGCGACCCGAGCGGTCTTTCTCGTGGCTCGGCATGAAGTCGAGCTTCCCGCGCTCTACGTCGGCGCGGATGCGAAAGAGCCCCTGTCCCGCGTTCTTTTTCACCCAGGGGAATTTGGCGAGTTCGCCGCGCACGACGAAGTCGCCCCCTTTGGCCTCGCCCGCGAGCAGCGCGGCATCGAGATACTCGAGCGTCGAATGCCCGACGACATTCGGCAGGTACCGAACGACCGAGGTGGCTTGGGCGCGAAGGAGCTTTCCCGAGAGGTCGAGCGTGCCGGCGCCGCCCGTCGCCTTCCAGGAGCCCGAGGCCGTCAGCGCTGCGTCGCGGTTGGCGAGCCGGAAGTTTTCAAAATAAAGGGTCGGCGTCCCGTCGAGCGCCACGCGCACGCGCCCCTTCAATTCGTCGAGCTGAAAGCGCGGATTGCGAAAGACGCCGGGGAAGACGAAGGTCGACGCGGGCCCGTTCACGTCGACGAGGATGTCGCCGTTCGGGCGCGCGGTCACGAGCCCGCCGAGATTGCGAAACGAGGGAAGCGAATCCTTCGGGGAGCCGGGGAGCGTCAGACGGTAAAAGCCGAACGAGCCCCGCCAGTTCTTCGGATCGGTCGGGTCGTCCTCGGCGGAGAGCTCCAAGTCGCGAATCGATCCCGAGAGGGGGTGCCGCGTGAGAAACGAACGCACGTCGTCGGAAAGCGGAAGCGCCCCCGAGAGCGACGTGAGCGTGCCGATTCCAAGCGCCGAAGCGGAGGTTTCGATCGCGACGGGCCGTCCCGCCTCGTCGCGCTCCAGAGAAAAGCGCAGGTTCGACGGTCCGAACTTCACGTTCGAATCGGTGGTGAAGGCAAGTTGATCGGCGGAAAACACGAAGGGGCCCGAGCCCTCGCGAGCGAACGCAAGACGCCCGACGAGCGTCGAGAGGTGCAGGGGCTGAAGGTTCGAGGCGACGCGCGCCTCGACGCCGCGCAGATGCACGTCGGCCGCGGCCGAACGGATGCTTCCCGCGTCGAACGACGCCCAGATGCGGGCCGCGCCCGAGCCGCGCCGCAGGTACTGCGAGAGGCCCACGCGACGCATGAGGCGCCCCATGTCGATGCTGTCGAAGGCCGCATAGGCTTCGCCCTTCCAGGTGGCGGGGTCGGCGTCGACCGAGAAGAGCCCCTTTTCGATGCGGGAGCGCACGACGAAGTGGCGCTCGTTCGTCCCTTCGACGACGGTGCCTTCGAGGGCCGCCTTCCAGTCGAGAAGTCCCTGGTCGAAAACGGCGTTCGTTTCGCGCACGAGAACGGGGAGCGGCCTTACGCCGGGGCGCTCGTCCACGTAGGTGAAGGTGCCGTTTTTGAGAATCAGGCGGCTCTGCGCGAGAAGCCACGCGGCAAAGGCGCTCGTGCTCGAGTCGTCCGTGCGCGCTTCCTTGCCGCGCAAGGCCGAAACGTCGAGGAGAACGCCGCCGATGTCGTATTCGGTGTCCGAAAGACGGCGCACCGTGAATTGCGGGTCGGCGACGAGCAGACGATGAAAGCGCGGTTCGAGGTGCCAGAGGGACGCCCAGGAGAGTTCCGCTTCGATGCGCGGAAGCTCGAGCGACACGGGACCGCCCGGGCGGCTGAGCGTGACGTTTCCGAGTTCGATCACCGGACGGATCGTTCGGAAGGAGCCCTTGACGGACGAGGCGTTGAGCGTGATTCCGGTCGAGGCGGAAATCGCCGCCGTGACGTCTTCCCGGTAGTGGTCGAGCTGCGTCGTAACGAACCAACGCGCGCCGAGAATGACAAAGCCCGCAATGAAGTAAATCGTTGCGAGGACTTGAATGAGCACGCGACCGAAACGCTTCGGGAAAGATTCCGCGCGGCGTTCGGCGGTGCCCCGATCTCGACGGTCGTAAGTAGTCATAACGAAGCGTGCCGGGGAAACGGAGGTGCCGCCTGCGGACACGGTAACACGCACCGCGACGACAAATGCACAAAGGATGTGAAATGATACGGTTTTCACGGGGTGCGTGACGAGCGACGGCGAAAAACGGCGGAAAACGGTCGCTCGGAGTTGGATCGTGCCCGGTAACCGATTGTTTTCACCGATTCGCCCGGGAGGCCGTCCCGCGTGCTTTCGGCAGGAGGTGCAGCGATGGCTCGTCCGACGCTCGACGACATTCCGAAACTTTCCCGATTCGTGGAGCGTACGCTCTCGGCCGAAGGGCTCGTCGACGAGCCCCGCCGCCGCGCCCGACTCGAAGCCTGGGCCGCCTCGCCAGTGACGCGCGAAGCGTTGGCCGAGCGGCTCGATCGGGCCGAAACGTCCGAGGCGCTCGCGAGGCTACTTCGCGAAGTGCGTCGCGACCTCATGGCCGCGCTCGTCGTGCGCAACGCCACCGGCGCGGCCGACTATTTCGAGGTGGTCCGAACGATGAGCGACTTCGCCGAAGAGGCGGTCGCGCGCACGGTGGCGGTTCACGTGCGGGAAGCGGCCGCGCGTTACGGCGTTCCCTTCGGCGCCTCGGGCGAGCCCGCCGACCTGCTCGTGGTCGGCATGGGCAAGCTCGGCGGCCGGGAGCTCAACGTCTCTTCCGACATCGACCTCATTTTTCTCTACAACGAAGACGGCGAAACGCGGCCGACGGAGGAATTTTCCGACGCGCGCCGCACGCTGAGCGTGCAGGAGTTCTACGAGCGCGCGGCCCGACGGATCATCCCCGCGCTCAACGACATCGAGGGGCCGGGCTTCGTGTTTCGCGTCGACATGCGCTTGAGGCCCAACGGCGAATCGGGTCCCATCGTGGGCTCAAGCGACATGCTGGAGGAATACCTCTACGCGCAGGGGCGCGACTGGGAGCGCTTCGCGTGGCTCAAAGGCCGCATCGTCAATCGGCCCGTCTTCTCAAGTCCCGACGTCTTTGCGCGGCACGCGGCGACCGTCGCCTCGATCGTGCGGCCCTTCGTTTTCCGGAAGTACCTCGACTTCGGCGCGATCGCGTCGCTCACGAAACTCCATGAAATGGTCCGTGCGGAAACGGACCGGCGGGAACTCGCGCGCGGCCTCGAAGGCGTCAACGTGAAGCTCGGCCGCGGCGGGATCCGCGAAATCGAATTCATCACCCAAACGCAGCAGGTGATCCGCGGCGGTCGCGACGAACGGCTGCGCGGCAAGGAAACGCTCGCCATGCTTTCGGCCCTTGCCGACGAAGGGGTTGTTCCCCGCGAAACGGCGCGACGCCTGCGGGAGGAGTACGTCTTTTTGCGCGACGTGGAGCACGCGCTGCAGTACGTCGACGACCAACAAACGCAGTGGCTGCCCCGCTCGGGGGAGGTCCTCGAACGAGCGGCGGGGCTCCTGGGCCTTACCCCCGAAGCGCTCTGGGAGCGGATCGAATCCGTTCGGGAATTCGTCGCGCGTGCGTTTGACAGCGTCTTTCAGGTCGGGGCCGAAAAAGCCTCGGGCACCTCGGGCTGGCCCGTCGGTTGGTACACGGGAACGAGTACCGCGCGCTCGGCGCTCGGCGCGCGACTGCTCGAACTCGGTTACCCCGAAGAGCACCTCGCGGAACTCTCCGAGCGCATCGCCGCGCTCGTCACCTCCCGCATGGCTCTGCGCTCCGAAGAGGCGCAGGGACGCATGCGCCGACTCGTCGAATTCGTCGTTGAGAAAGCGCCCTCCTGGTGCGGCGCCGCAAGCGCCCGGATTCTGCCGCCCGCCGAAGTGCTCGGGCGCTACCTGAAGCTCCTCGAAGCGATTGCGGGGCGCTCGACCTACGTGGCGCTTCTCTACCAGTACCCGCGGGCGGCCGAGCGCGTCGGGCGCGTGCTCGCGGCAAGCCGTTGGAGCGCCGACTACATGGTGCGCCATCCGATCGTACTCGACGAACTCGTCGACGGGCGCATTCGCGAGATGGACGATTTTTCGCCCGTCGACTGGAGCGCGTGGCGCGACGAGCTGCACCGGTCGCTGCGCGCGGCCGAGGGCGACGTCGAACGTCAGATGAACCTTTTGCGCGACGCGCACCACGCGGCCGTCTTCCGGCTTCTCATCGCCGACCTCGACGGGCACTTCACGGTGGAGCGCCTCGCCGATCAGCTCTCGGCCTTGGCGGACGCAACGGTTGCCGAAACGGTCGAACTCGCCTGGGCGAGCGTCGTCGACGACCCGGAAGTGCGTCCCGCGCGCTTTGCGGTGATCGGCTACGGGAAGCTCGGCGGCAAAGAGCTCGGCTACCAGAGCGACCTCGATCTGGTGTTCGTCTACGACGATCCGGATCCGGACGCCGACCGGCTCTACAGCCGGCTCGTGCGGCGCATGATGAGTTGGCTCACGGTGCAGACCTCGTCCGGCAAGCTCTTCGACGTCGACCTGCGCCTGCGCCCGAACGGGGAAAACGGCCTTGCGGTCTGCTCCTTCGACGCGTTTTCGCGCTACCAGCGCAACGCCGACGGGAACGGCGCCTGGTTCTGGGAGCATCAGGCCCTTACCCGCGCGCGCTTCGTGGCGGGCGACGCCGCGCTCGGCGAACGGTTCGAACGCGAACGGTGCGAAGTGCTTCGAATGCCCCGCACGCCCGAGAGCGTGCGCGCGGACGTCCTTTCCATGCGCGAGAAAATGCTCGAAGGGCACCCCAACCGCTCCGAAGCGTTCGACCTGAAGCACGATCGGGGCGGCATGGTGGACGTGGAGTTTGCGGTGCAGTGCCTCGTTCTGACGCACGCCGCGACGCACCCCGAGCTCATGAACAATTTCGGCAACATCCTGCTTTTGGAGATGGCAGCCCGCTCGGGGTTGGTCGACGAGCAGTCGGCGCTCGAAGCGGTGGCCGCCTACCGGCGCTATCGCATGCTGCAGCACGAAATCCGCCTCAACGCCGGGGAAGGCATGCCCGCGCGGGTTCCGCGCGAACTCGTCGCGGACGAAATTCGGGCCGTGCGCTCGCTCTGGCGTACGGTTTTCGAAACGGACGGCCCCGAGCGCGCCTGACGTAAGCCCGAGGGTGCGCGGATATACGGGCGGGGACGAAAAGCCGCCCGCCGCCGAGTGCTATATTTTTTCTTCCTCGGGCGCCGAACGGCGCCCGCCTCACAACGAAAGGTCGATCTCATGCCGCTTACCGTTTCCGACTACAAGGCGCCGGGCTGGTGCCCGGGGTCTCATCTTCAGACGGTCATTCCCGCCCGCGTGACGCCGCGCCCGAAGGTCACCTACCGGCGAGAGATCGTGGAGACGCCCGACGACGACATCGTGGCCTGGGATTGGGTAACGCCCGAGCCCGCCGACCCGCGCGCCCCCGTGCTGATTCATTTTCACGGTCTCGAAGGGGCAAGCGACAGTCACTACGCCGAAGCGTTCATGCACGAGTGCGTTCGGCGCGGCTGGCGCGGCGTGGTGGCGCACTACCGCACGTGCGGCGGCCTCATGAACCGCAAACCCCGTGCGTACTTCGCGGGCGACACCGAGGACAATCTGTGGGTCTTGAAGACGGTGCGCGACCGCTACCCCGAAGCGCCCCGCTACGCGGTGGGCGTGAGCCTCGGGGGCAATCAGCTCTCGAAGTGCCTGGGCGACATCGGTCACGAAGCGTCGGGGCTCGTCGCGGGCGGCGTGTCCGTCTGCGCGCCGCTCGACCTCGTGGCGGGGAGCGAGCGCATCAGCAAGGGGATGAACATCCTCTACGCGAACATGTTCCTCGATACCCTCAAAAAGAAGCTTGAGGCCAAGGCCCGCATGTTTCCCGACGTGATCCGTGCGGCCGACGTCGCGCGATGCCGCAACATGTTCGATTTCGACGAAATCTACACGTCGCGGGTGCACGGGTTCCGCTCGGCGATGGAGTACTGGCAGAAGTGTTCCGCCAAAAACGTCCTCGCGAACGTGCGCGTGCCGCTTCTCGTGCTCAACGCTCAGAACGATCCGTTCCTGCCCGCCTGGTCGCTGCCGAAGGAAAACGAGGTCTCGTCCTCCGTCACGCTCGACTACCCGAAGGAGGGCGGTCACGTGGGGTTCCCGGCCGGGCACCGGTTCCCGGGTGAACTCACCTATCTTCCCGGGCGCGTTTGGCGCTTTTTCGAAACCGGAAGTTGAGTTCGGGCCGCTTTTCTAAAGCACTCATTAAGTTTATCGAGCGAAAATGCGTCGTTTTTCCATTTTCGCCCCCAATTCGTTATGACGAACCAAGCCGCTCACACCCCGGAGCCGAGCCGCACCGCGGTCCTGCTGATCAATACGGGTTCGCCCGAGGCGCCGACGGCGCCGGCCGTTCGCGACTACCTCGCGCAGTTCCTCTCGGACCGCCGCGTCGTGGAGCTTCCGCCCACGAAGTGGCTGCCGATTTTGCACGGCATCATCCTGCGCACGCGTCCCGCCAAGTCCGCGGCACGCTATCGGGGCGTGTGGACCGACGAGGGTTCGCCCCTGATCGTTCACACGCGACGCACGGCCGAGGCGCTCGGTTTGAGGCTCGAAGGCGTTCGGGTCGCCTGGGCGATGTGCTACGGGAAGCCGTCGATCGAGTCGGTCGTTCGCGAACTCGTCGAATCGGGCGTCGAGCGGCTGCTCGTTCTGCCCATGTTCGCGCAGTACGCCGCGCAGACGAATGCGGCCGCGTGCGATGCGGTCTTTCGCGCGCTCATGAAGGAGCGGCGCGTCCCCGCGCTGCGCGTCGTTCGCGGCTACCACCGCGAGCCCGCATACGTTCGCGCCGTCGCGCGTCACGTCGAAGACTTCTGGGCGCGGGAAGGGCGTCCCTTCGACGCGGGCGACGGAAAGCTCATGGTCAGCTTCCACGGCATCCCGCAGGCAAGTTCCGACCTCGGCGACCCGTACGAGAAGGAGTGCCGTGAAACGGCGCGTGCGCTTGCCGACGCGCTCGGCCTCGCGGACGATCAGTGGGTGATGTCGTTCCAGAGCCGCTTCGGGCGCGACGAGTGGTTGAAGCCCTATACGCTGCCGCTCGCCGAGGAGCTCGCCCGCTCGGGCGTTAAGCGGCTCGACGTCGTGTGCCCGGGCTTTGCCGCCGACTGCCTGGAGACGATCGAAGAGATCGACGACGAGTTGCGCGAAGCCTTCCTCGCGGCGCGCCCCGCGGGCGACGAAGGGCGATTCCGCTATATCCCCGCTCTCAACGCGAGCGCCGAGGCGATCGACGCCTACGTCGAAATTCTCGAGCGCGAATTGTGGTCGGACAAGGCTTGACTTTCCGACCTCCCGTCCCCATATAAAGAAAAACGCATCTATCAATCGCAGCCGAGCCCGTCCGTTCGGGCCGGCTTCGGAGGAAATTTCAGCAATGACGACGCAGAACCAGAACGAAACGAAGCCCGAAGAAACGACGGCCGAAGCGCCCGCGACCTGCTGCGGCGCGCAGGAGCCCGCCGGCGGCTGTGCGTGCGGTGAAGGCGCGTGCGGCGAGTGCGACAAGGGCGAAGAAACGCCCGAAGCGACCGTTGAAAATCTCCAGACGGCCCTGAAGCTGGCCGAGGCCAAGGTGATCGAACACTACGACCTCTACGTCCGCGCGATGGCCGAACTCGAGAACACGCGTCGCCGCGCGAGCGAAGAAGTGCAGAAGGCTCACAAGTTCGGCATCGAAAAGTTCGCCGAAAATCTGCTTCCCGTGGTCGACAGCCTCGAAAAGGCGCTCGAACTCACGAAGGCCGACGGCGAGAACCCGATGCGCGAAGGCATGCTCGCCACCTACCGTCAGCTCGTTCACGCCCTCGACATTTCCGGCATGAAGCCGATCGATCCGAAGGGTGAAAAGTTCGACCCGCATCACCACCAGGCGATTGCCATGGTTCCCGCCCCCGAAGGGGTCGAGCCCGGCGTCGTGGTCGAAGTCTTCCAGCGCGGCTGGACGATCGCCGATCGCGTGTTGCGTCCGGCCATGGTGAGCGTGGCTCAGGGTTGAGGCTTGTCGCCCGCCCGGCGCCTCGTGCGCCCGAAGGGAGCGTCCGTCGAAAGGGCGTTCCCTTTTTTCTTTTTCGGGCGCCTCGAAAGACGCCCCGGAAAACGCGGCGAACGTCGCGAGACGTAACGAGATGCAAAACGGGGACTTTTTTCGGGCTCGCCCCTTGAAAAGAAAAACCCCGTCCCCATATACGGATTAAAGAGCGTTCCGAGGCCCTTCGGGGGTGTCGGAACAAGGATTTCAGGAACCCGCTTCCCCCCGCAACGTCTCCGGAAGGCGATCGCACGGGCCTTGAGGGAGCGGCTGACATGAGGAACAAGGAACTATGGCTAAGATCATCGGTATCGACCTCGGCACGACCAACTCCGCCGTCGCGGTCATGGAAGGCGACAACGTCAAGGTGATTGAGAACAGCGAAGGCGCCCGTACGACGCCCTCGATCATCGCGTACATGGACAACGGCGAGATCCTCGTCGGTGCGCCCGCCAAGCGTCAGGCCGTGACGAACCCGAAGAACACCCTCTTTGCGGTGAAGCGCCTCATCGGTCGTCGCTTCGACGACGCCGAAGTTCAGAAGGACCTCGATCTGATGCCCTTCACGATCACGCGTGCCGACAACGGCGACGCCTGGGTTGAAGTGTCGGGCAAGAAGCTCGCTCCGCAGCAGGTGAGCGCGGAAGTGCTCCGCAAGATGAAGAAGACCGCCGAAGACTACCTCGGCGAACCCGTCACGGAAGCCGTGATCACGGTTCCGGCCTACTTCAACGACAGCCAGCGTCAGGCTACGAAGGACGCCGGCCGCATCGCCGGTCTCGAAGTGAAGCGCATCATCAACGAACCGACCGCCGCGGCTCTGGCCTTCGGCCTTGACAAGGGCGGCTCGGGCGACCGCAAGATCGCCGTGTACGACCTCGGCGGCGGCACGTTCGACATCTCGATCATCGACCTCGCGAACGTCGACGGCGACAAGCAGTTCGAAGTGCTCTCGACCAACGGCGACACGTTCCTCGGCGGCGAAGACTTCGACCAGCGCCTCGTCGACTACATCATCACCGAATTCCGCAAGGATACGGGCGTCGACCTCTCGAAGGACATCCTCGCTTTGCAGCGCCTGAAGGATGCTGCCGAAAAGGCGAAGATCGAACTCTCGAGCCGTCAGGAAACGGAAGTCAACCTGCCCTACATCACGGCCGATGCTACGGGTCCGAAGCACCTCAACATCAACATCACGCGCGCCAAGTTCGAAGCGCTCGTCGAAGACCTCGTTCAGCGCACGATCGAACCCTGCCGCAAGGCTCTGCGCGATGCCGGCGCCTCGGTCTCGGAAATCACCGACGTGATTCTCGTGGGTGGTCAGTCCCGCATGCCGCGCGTTCAGGCCGTCGTGAAGGAATTCTTCGGCAAGGATCCGCGCAAGGACGTCAATCCCGACGAAGCCGTTGCCATCGGTGCGGCCATTCAGGGTTCGGTCCTGACGGGCGAACGCCACGACGTGCTCCTGCTTGACGTCACGCCGCTTACGCTCGGCATTGAAACGCTCGGCGGCGTCATGACCCCGATGATCAAGCGCAACACGACCATCCCGACGAAGCACTCGCAGGTCTTCTCGACGGCCGAAGACAACCAGCCGGCCGTCACGATCAAGGTCTACCAGGGCGAACGCGAGATGGCGCAGAGCAACAAGCTCCTCGGCGAATTCAACCTCGAAGGGATCCCGGCCGCTCCGCGCGGTCTCCCGCAGATTGAAGTGACGTTCGACATCGACGCCAACGGCATCCTGCACGTGGCTGCCAAGGACAAGGCCACCGGCAAGGAAAACACGATCACCATCAAGGCGAGCTCGGGTCTTTCCGAAGACGAAATCGAACGCATGGTTCAGGACGCCGAAGCCAACAAGGCCGAAGACCACCGTCGCTTCGAACTCGCTCAGGCCCGCAATACCGCCGACGCAGCCGTCAACCAGGTCCAGAAGACCCTGAAGGAATACGGCGACAAGATCGAAAGCGCCGACCGCATCGCCTGCGAAGACGCCATCAAGGACGTCGAAGAAAAGGTGAAGGGCGCAGACAAGGAAGCGATCGACAAGGCCGTCGAACGCCTCATGGACGCCGCCCAGAAGATCGGTGAAAAGATGAACAAGGCCGCTCAGAGCGCCGAGGCCGCCCAGGGCGCCCAGCAGCAGGCTCAGGGCAAGGACGACGACGTCGTCGACGCCGACTTCACGGAACGCAAGTAACCGGAACCGCTCGGAGCGCTGAGGGGTTCTGAAGAACCCTTCAAAAAGCTCGAGGCAAGGGTCGGTCGATTCGTCGGCCGACCCTTTGTCCGATTTATTTTTACGAGGACGACATGGCTGATCAGGACTATTACGAGGTACTCGGCGTATCCCGCACCGCCACGGCCGACGAAATCAAGAAGGCGTACCGTCGCCTGGCGATGAAGTACCACCCCGACCGCAATCAGGGCGACAAGCAGGCCGAAGAGAAGTTCAAGCAGATCGGCGAAGCCTACGCGGTGCTTTCCGACGATCAAAAGCGTGCGGCCTACGACCGCTACGGCAAAGCGGGCGTGGATCCGTCGGCGGCGGGCGGTTTCGGCGGTCGAGGTGGCTTCGGGGGCTTCGGCAACATGGGCGGCGCGGACTTCAGCGAAGCGTTCGGCGACATCTTCTCCGACCTCTTCGGGGGCGGTCGCGCTCAGGGCCGTCAGGCGGCCGGTCCCCAGGCGTATCGCGGTAACGACATGCGGTTCGATCTGGAGATTTCGCTTGAAGACGCCGCGCGCGGCCGTGAAATGGACATTCGCGTGCCCGCCTGGGACGAATGCAAGACCTGCCACGGCACCGGGTGCCGTCCGGGGACGTCGAAGAAGACGTGCCCGACCTGCCAGGGCGCGGGCGTCGTTCGCATGTCGAACGGGCTCTTCCACGTGCAGCAGACCTGCCCGCACTGCCACGGCGCGGGTCAGGTGATCGCCGAACCGTGCAGCGACTGTCACGGCACGGGCCACGTGCGCACGACGAAGGTGCTTCAGGTTCGCATTCCGGCCGGTATCAACGACGGGCAGCGCATCCGCTTGTCCGGCAAGGGCGAACCCGGGACGAACGGCGGAGAACCGGGCGACCTCTACGTCGAAATCCGCATCCGTCCGCACGAAATCTTCGAGCGCGACGGGGACGATTTGCACACCGACCTGCCGATTTCCTTCACGACGGCGGCGCTCGGCGGCGAAATCCGCGTGCCCACGCTCGAAGGCGACACGCGTATCACGCTGCCCGAAGGTACGCAAAGCGGCAAGACATTCCGTCTGCGCGGCAAGGGCGTCGCGAACGTCCGTACGGGCGACAAGGGGGATCTCTACATTCACGTGGCGATAGAAACGCCGGTGAACCTCTCCGCCAAGCAAAAGCAGCTCCTGCGCGACTTCGAAGCGTCGTTGAAGGAAGGGGGCGAAAAGCACAATCCGCGTGCCGAATCGTTCCTCGACCGCATGAAAAACTTCTTCCGAAGCGATTCGGACTGAGTCCGACATCGGTTCGAAAGAGAGCATGTGAAAAGGGCCGTTTCCCGTACGGGGAAACGGCCCTTTTCCGAAGCCCGGGACGCCCGGGCTCGGAGTCGGCGAACGCCGGTCAGCTGCGATGTGCCTTGCGGCTCGCAAACCACGTGAAGAAGACCGGGACGAAAATCGTCGAAACGAAGGTCGCCGCGATCATGCCGCCGAAGACGCCCGTGCCCATCGAGTGGCGCGCCGCAGCGCCCGCGCCTGTCGCAAGAAGGAGGGGCACGACGCCGAGCACGAACGCGAGCGACGTCATCAGAATCGGACGGAATCGCAGGCCCGCGGCCTCGATGGCGGCGTCGAACGGGCCCTTCCCTTCGGCCATCTTTTGAGCGGCGAATTCGACGATCAGAATGGCGTTTTTAGCGGTGAGGCCGATGAGCACGAGGAGCCCGATCTGGAAGTAGATGTCGTTGGGCGTACCGCGAATCCAAACCGCCGTCATGGCGCCGAGGAACGCATAGGGAACCGCAAGCACGACGGCGATCGGCAGCGACCAGCGTTCGTAGAGGGCGGCGAGGATGAGGAACATCATGAGAACGCCGAAACCGAGCGCCGCGGCGGACGAAGCGCCGATGCGCTTTTCGTGGTAGGCCTGACCGGTCCACTCGATCGTATAGCCCTCGGGAAGGACCTGAGCGGCCGTTTCTTCGACGATCCGGATGGCGTCGCCCGAGGAGACGCCGCCTGCGGCCGCCCCCATGAACTGCGCGGCGAGGTACCCGTTCATGCGCCCGATCGATTCGGCCCCCGAGACGCGTTCGATTCGGGCAAGGGTCGAAATCGGGATCATGGCGCCGCTCGAGGAGCGCACGTAGGCTCGGCCGATGTCTTCGGGCGTGCGGCGGAACTTGGCGTCGGCCTGCATGACGACGCGATAGGTCTTGCCGTTGCGCGTGAAGTCGTTGACGTAGGTGCCCCCCATCATGGTGGAGATCGTGTCGTAGACGTCGGCGACGTCGACGCCGAGCGCGAACGCGTGGTCTTCGTCGAGCGTGAGTTTGAGTTGCGGCGTGTCGGCCGTGAGGAAGCTGCGAAGCCCCGTCAGCTCGGAACGCCGGCCGAGTTCGGCGAGGAAGCGGTCGACCACTTCCTGCAGGACGAGCGGGTCGTCGTTGCCGTGCGCGAGCACGTAGCCCGAGAAGCCGTTCGTGCTCCCGAGGCCGGGAATCGGAGCGGGAGTCGACGAGACACCGCGCGCGTCGGGGCTCGAACGTACGAGCTGCTGGAGCTTCGTCTGCACGTCGCGGGCGGATTCGGTGCGCTCTTCCCAAGGCTTGAGCTGTACGATGAAGGTGGCCGCGTTCGAGCGCACGTCGCTCGACATCGTGTCAAAGCCCATCATGGTAACAACCGAGCGAACGGCATCGATCGAGCGGATTTCCTTGAGAAAACCCTCCGACACGGCTTCGGTGCGCGGGAAGGCCGCGCCTTCGGGAAGTTGCACGGCCATGCGCACGAGCCCCTGGTCTTCCGTCGGGACGAAGGAGGTCGGGGTGCGCACGAAGAGCTGCCAGCTCGCCGCCGACACGACGACGAGAGTCAGGGCGGAGATCACGCGGTGTTGAAGCGCAATGCGCACGAGTTGCAAAAAGCGCATCGTGAAGGCCGCGAGGAAGCGGTTGAAAGCACGAAAGACGGCGGGGCGCTCCTCGGGTGCTTCGGGCTTCAGAATGAGCGCGCAGAGTGCGGGGGTGAGCGTCAACGCGACGAAGCCCGAAATCGCCACCGACACGGTCACGGTCACCGCGAACTGACGGTAGAGTTCGCCCGCAATCCCGCCGAGGAAAGCGACGGGAATGAAGACGGCGGAAAGCACGAGTACGATCGCAACGAGCGCCCCCGAGACTTCCTTCATGGCCTTTTGAGCGGCCTTGAAGGGGGAGAGCCCCTCGGTGCGCATGAGGCGTTCGATGTTCTCCAGAACCACGATGGCGTCGTCGACCACGATCCCGATCGAGAGCGTCATCGCAAAGAGCGTGAGCGTGTTGAGCGAAAAGCCGAGAAGCCAGAGGCCCGCCATCGTCCCGATGAGCGACACGGGCACGGCGAGCATCGGAATGAGCGTGGCGCGCCAGCTCTGCAGGAAGAGGAAAACGACGATCAGAACGAGGATGCCTGCTTCGACGAGCGTCTTGTAGACCTCGTTGAGCGAGGCGCTCACGAACACCGTCGTGTCGTCCGTGATGAGGTAGTCGATCTTGCCTTCGGGGAAGTGCGAGGCGATTTCGGTGATTTTCGCCTTGACGGCACTCGCCGCGGCCATGGCGTTCGCGCCCGTCTGCAGGTAGACGCCGATATTGACGCCGGGCTTGCCGTTGAGGTCGACGCGGAAGTCGTAGGACCGCTTGCCGATTTCGGTCGTGGCGAGGTCGCGGATGCGGATGAAGCCGTTCGCGCCGTCGGCCTTAACGACGATGTTGCCGAACTGCTCGGGCGTGAGCAGTTGCCCCGGAGCGTTGATCGTGTAGTAGATCTGTTGGTCGTCGACGGTCGGCATCGTACCGACGCGGCCCGCCGTACGCTGCTTGTTCTGGTTTTCGATCGCCTGCTCAACGTCGGCTGTGGTGATGCCGTAGCGGCCCATCCGTTCGGGGTCGAGCCAGATGCGCATCGCGGACTGGGCGTTGCCGAACACGGACACGTCACCGATTCCGGGCAGACGCTTCAGTTCGTCGACGATGTTGAGGTTCGCGTAGTCGGCGAGGTCGGTGGCCTGCATCGAGCCGTCGGGCGACCAGAGCGCCATCATGAGAAGGCTTTCTTCGTTGCGCTTTCGCACTGAGACGCCCTGATTGCGCACCGTGTCGGGCAGACGTCGTTCGGCGGTACGCACGCGGTTGTTGATTTCGAGCATGGCGTCGTTGGCGTCGGTGCCGACGTCGAAGACGCAGGCAATCGAAATTTCGCCGTTACTGCGAATGCTCGTCGTGTAGTAGAGAAGCCCTTCGATCCCCGAGAGTTGGTCCTCGATCGGTTGAGCGACCGTACGGGCCATCGTGCGGCTGTCGGCCCCTTCGTACGTGGCGGAGATGCGCACGGTCGGGGGCGTGATGTTCGGGTACTGGGAAAGCGGGAGCACCCGCAGGGCGAGAAGCCCCGCGAGCACGATCAGAATCGAGAGGACCGTCGCAAAGATCGGCCGGCGGATGCAGAACTGACTCAACATGTCGGTTTTCCTTCCGGCTTACTCGGGACGGGCTTGGGTTTCGGTGCCTTCGGCGTTCGACGGGCGAACGGCCGCGCCGTCTTGAAGTTTGAGCAACTGATTCGTAATCACGCGGTCGCCCGTTTTGAGCCCCGTGCGCACGATCCAGTCGCTTCCGCTCCAAAGACCGACGGTGACGACGCGCCGCACCGCTTTGCCGTTCTCGGCAACGTACACCGCGTAGGAGCCGTCGGGAAGCTGCACGACGGCCTTCTGAGGAATTCGAAATACGTTGCGGTCGGTGTCGACCATGAGACGCACGCGAACGAATTCGCCGGGTAGCACGCGGCTCGTTTCGGGGAGCCGCACGCGCATGAGACGCGTGCCGAGCGCGGGGTCGATTTCCTGCGCGACGTAGTCGAGCGCGACAGGGGTTTCCGTACCGTCGGCGTTGAGGAGTACGACGCGGTTCTCGAGCGTGACGTTCGCCCCCTTCAAGTCGCGGTCCGAGGGCGCGAAGGAGACGCGCACACGGTCGAGCTGCGTGATCGTCGTCAGAAGTGTGGTCGAAGCGGCGACGAGGGCGCCGGGGTTGAGCACGGACCGTGCGGCGATGCCCGAAGCGGGTGCGCGCACCTTCGTCCATTCGAGGTTGATGGCGGCGTCCTTCTCCGTCGCTTCGGCTTCGGCGAGGAGGCTCTTTGCCTGATCGCGCGCCGAGAGCGCGTCGTCGCGCTCTTTGGCGCTCGCCGCTCCCGATTTGAAGAGCGCCGCGGTGCGGCGCAGTTCGCGTTCGGCCTGCGAGAGATCCACCTCGGCTTTGCGGCGCGCCGAGGCGGCCGCATTGAGTCGGGCCCGGTAGGGCGCCTCATCGATCGTAAAGAGCACGTCGCCCGCCTTCACTGCTTCACCCTCGCGGTAGTGCAGCTCCTTGAGGATCCCGCCCACCTGAGCCCGAACTTCCACGCCCTGGCCGCTTTCGGCCTGCCCGAGCTGTTCGATCCAGCGCGGCTCGTCCGTGGATTCGGCTACGACGGTTTCAACGGGCAGCGGCGCGGGTGCTGCGGGAGCGGGGGCTTCTTTGGAGCATCCGGCAAGGAGCAGGCCGGCGGACGTCAGGGCGAAGAGGATCTTTGAAAACATGAGGCAGGCAATGCAGCGGAGGCGAACGCCTTCGCGTGAGGAAAAAAACAGGGAAAAGTATGGACGAGCCCCGCCGAGCCCTCAAGGCGGCCTGCCCGCCTGAAAATCAAGGTCGCGTAAAGCCCTGTATCAAAATGTGTCGAAAGGGAAGGTTCCGTCGCGTCGGTTTCGGGTTCGTTCAGGCCTCGAATCGAAAAAAAATAACCACCACGAAAGGGGTAGAGTAATAACCCCAATATTTATGCAAAACCGCGCTGCGGGGTGCGTGCCCGATCGAAGCCGGGCATTGCTGAACGTAAGCTTTTTTCGAGGATTGAACCCTTATCAAACAAAACGATGTTTGTAGAAGTCTTGAACGAAGGTTTCATTGTCACACTCCCTCTGTAGGTAGATAATCAGGACAGTTGAGGCCGCAAAGGACACCCCGAATGCGACCGAACCGGCCCTCGAGGCCGAGGACCCAACCTACAGAGAAAGCTTCCCGCAAGGGATGAGCGAAATACGACAAAGGCATCAACCATGGCTCAGACTCCCGCATTCAAGTACGCGCCCATGTTCCAGCACGGCAAGGACGAAACCGAATACACGCTCGTTTCGAAGGACTACGTGTCGGTTTCCGAGTTCGAAGGACACCCCGTTCTCAAGGTCGAGGCCGAGGGTCTCACGCTCCTCATGAACCGCGCTTTCACGGACGTGAACTACAAACTGCGCCGCGAGCACAACGAACAGGTGGCCAAGATCCTCACCGACCCCGAAGCGAGCGAAAACGACAAGTACGTGGCGCTGACGCTTTTGCGCAACGGCGAAGCCGCCGCCAAGGGCGTGCTCCCCTACTGCCAGGACACGGGTACGGCCATCGTTCACGGTGAAAAGGGTCAGAACGTCTGGACGGGTTTCTGCGACGAAGAAGCGATCTCGAAGGGGGTCTACAAGACCTATACCGAAGAGGCGTTGCGCTACTCGCAGAACGCTCCGCTCTCGATGTACGAAGAAGTGAACACGAAGTGCAACCTTCCCGCCCAGATTGACATCGAAGCGACGGAAGGCATGGAATACAAGTTCCTCTGCGTCGTGAAGGGCGGCGGCTCTGCCAACAAGTCGTACCTCTTCCAGGAAACGAAGGCGATTCTCAATCCCCAGAAGCTTGTTCCGTACCTCATCGAAAAGATGAAGACGCTCGGCACGGCCGCCTGCCCGCCCTATCACATCGCGTTCGTGATCGGCGGCACGTCGGTCGAACGCACGATGCTCACCGTGAAGCTCGCTTCCTGCCACTACTACGACGACCTGCCGACCACGGGCGACGAAACGGGTCGCGCCTTCCGCGACGTCGAACTCGAACGGACCCTCCTCGAAGAAGCCTGGAAGATCGGCCTCGGCGCTCAGTTCGGCGGCAAGTACATGGCGCACGACGTGCGCGTCATTCGTCTGCCGCGCCACGGCGCGAGCTGCCCGGTCGGCATGGGTGTTTCCTGCGCTGCGGACCGCAACGTCAAGTGCAAGATCGACAAGGACGGTCTCTGGGTTGAAACGCTCGACGACAATCCCGGCCGCCTCATTCCCGAAGCGCTGCGCAATCCGGGCGAAGCGGGCGGCATCCGCATCGATCTCAACCGTCCGATGAAGGACGTGCTCGCCGATCTGACGAAGTATCCGGTTTCGACCCGCGTGCAGCTCTCGGGCACGATCATCGTCGCGCGCGACATCGCGCACGCCAAGTTGAAGGAACGGCTCGACCGCGGCGAAGACCTGCCCGACTACATGAAGAACCACCCGGTGCTTTACGCGGGCCCGGCGAAGACCCCCGAAGGCTACGCCTGCGGCTCGATGGGGCCGACGACCGCCAACCGCATGGATCCGTACGTGGACCTCTTCCAGAGCCACGGCGGTTCGATGGTGATGATCGCCAAGGGCAACCGCACCGACGTCGTCACCGAAGCCTGCAAGAAGCACGGCGGCTTCTACCTCGGCACGATCGGCGGCGTGGCTGCGGTGCTCTCGAGCGACAGCATCAAGAGCATCGAATGCGTCGAATTCGCCGAACTCGGCATGGAAGCGGTCTACAAGATCGAAGTCGAGGACTTCCCGGCCTTCATCCTCGTCGACGACAAGGGCAACGACTTCTTCAAGCAGTTGAAGCCCCGTACGATTGAAGTGAAGCCCTGCGCGAAGTAATCGCGAAAAGCGCTCCGGGCGCCTCCCCATCGGGAGTGCGCCCCTCTCGGAAGCTCCGTCCGATCCAAGCCGGACGGAGCTTTTTTGCGTCCGTCCCGAGGGTAGGCGGAATCGGAAGAATCTACACAGATATAGGTAGGGGTTGTCACTGATGGTGTAACAAAAAGCGAAGGATCGAAGGGGTGCCTACAGAGCCTCGTGCTAGGTAATTTACTTTAGTTTTTTCCTGAAAAATAAGGAACTTCTGCTTGCTCCGTCGGCATTCCCGGGACGGTCCGTCCTCGGGAATGTAAAGGTTGCCTACCCTTGTGGAAACAATTTGTATTGAGTCAAAAGATCAGGCATTCCCTACTTCTAAAGGAGTGGTCGAGGAGGTACATTTCGCCTGTCCTCACTTCATTGCGAGATTAGACATGACTCTCGGTTTTGACTTTTGGATTCAGCTGCTGGTGGTTCTCGCCGCGCTGTTCTACGGTGCCCGCAAGGGCGGCATGGGGCTTGGCCTGATCGGCGGCGTGGGCCTCGTCATCCTTATCTTCGTCTTCCACCTCAAGCCCGGCAAACCTCCGGTCGACGTCATTCTGACGATTCTCTCCGTGGTGTGCGCTTCGGCGACCCTGCAGGCCGCGGGCGGTCTCGACTGCCTTCTGCAGATTGCGGAAAAGATGCTCCGTCGTCATCCGCGCTTCGTCTGCTACCTGGCTCCGTACATCTGCTGGTTCCTGACGGTTCTCTGCGGTACGGGTCACGTGGTCTACACGATGCTCCCGATTATCTACGACGTGGCGATCAAGAACGGCATTCGTCCGGAACGTCCGATGGCGGCTTCGACCATTGCCGCTCAGATGGGCGTGATCTGCTCGCCGGCCGCCGTGGCCGCCGTGTCAATGATTTCGCTCCTTGACGGCTATGAAGTGGGCGGCAAGCCCTTCGGCTTCACGCAGCTCTTCGCGATCGTGATCCCGTCGGCCATCGTGGGCCTCTTTGCCGAAGCGACCTATTCGGTCTTCCGCGGCAAGGACCTCGACAAGGACGAAGAGTTCCAGCGTCTTATCTCGGATCCCGAACAGCGCAAGTACGTCTACGGCGAAACGACGACCCTCATCGGCGTCAAGTTCCGTCCCGAACAGTGGGCTTCGCTCTGGATCTTCCTCGGCACCGTGGTCGTGGTGGCTCTGCTCGGCATGTTCCCGAGTTTGCGCCCGGTCGTGGGCGGCAAGGCCCTCTCGATGACGCTCGCCATTCAGATGTTCATGCTGACGGCCGGCGCTCTCATGGTCGCCTTCTGCAAGACGCGCGCTTCGTCCGTTGCGAAGACCAACGTCTTCAACGCCGGTATGGTCGCCATCGTGGCCGTGTACGGCGTGGCCTGGATGGCCGACACGATGTTCGCTTCGCACTTGGCCAACCTGAAGGAAGTCCTGACGGAGTGGGTGCGTGAAATGCCGTGGACCTACGCCATCGTGCTCCTGCTCGTCTCGAAGCTCGTGAACTCGCAGGCCGCCGCCATTGCGACCATCGTTCCTGTGGCGCTGGCCATCGGTACGCCTCCGGGACTCGTCGTCGCCTTCTCGTCGGCTTGCTACGGCTACTACATCCTGCCGACCTATCCGTCCGACCTCGCGGCCATTCAGTTCGACCGCTCGGGTACGACGCACATCGGCCGCTTCGTGATCAATCACTCCTTCATCCTTCCGGGTTTGATCGGCGTGATCACGGCCTCGATCGTGGGTTACTTCCTCGGCCTGGCTTACGGCTACATCTAATAGAAAACCATTTCAGAGGACAATTAGATGTCGGGGAGGCGCTGCCGAAGCGCCTCCCGAAACACCCGAAAAGGGCGCTCCGAGAGGGCGCCCTTTCCGTTATTCCGGACTCGGTGCGGGAGAGGATGCCGGGGAGTCCTTTCGTGACGGATCGCGCACTTGGAGCTTGCGGTTCCCGAGGACGAGGGTCGAACCCCTCCGAGCGAACGGACAAAAGAAAGCGGGAGCCCGGACGAACCGGCTCCCGCTTTCTATCGGGTGCGGAGAGGGCGACCGCCCTCCTGGCCGCCCGGGTTAAGGACGCTGATCCTTCGCAATGCGGTGTCCGCGCTCGGACGCCCAGACCGCCACCTCTACGCGGGAGCGGAAGCGCAGCTTCTTGAGAAGGTGCTTCACGTGCACCTTCACGGTGCCGTCCGAGATGTTGAGGCGCTCTCCGATGTCATGGTTCGTGAGGCCCGAGGCAATGCAGCAGAGCACGTCGAATTCGCGCTTCGTGAGCTGTTGCAGGAGCGCGGAATCCTCCGTGGGGAATGCCCCGTCGCGAAGCTGCTCGGCAAGCACCGAGGTGATTTTCTCCGAAGCGGCCATGCCGCCCTTGGCGACGTTGCGCATCTGCTCCAGGAATTCGGAAATCTCAATGTTGCGCAAGAGGTAGCCGTTCGCTTCCGAGCGAATGGCTTCCATGAGCATTTTCGAATTCTTCTGCGCGGACCCCATGAACATCACGACCTTGCAGCTCGGTTGACGGTACTTGATCTCGCGCAGGAGCTCGATCGGATCGAACCCCTCGGCGTCGAGGTCGATCAGGGCGATGTCGGGACGAAGGCTCGTCAGACTGAGTGCGGTCGTGCCGTCCCCGGTGAGGCCGAGGAGTTCGAATTCGCCGGAGTCGTGAAGCACCGAGGCGATCGCCTGGCGAAAGAGCGGATAGTCATCGACGACGATGACGCAGGGTTTGCGTGGAGAGTCCATGGGAAAACCGTGCGACGCCGGGTTCCGACGCCGCACCTCCTTTTTTTGTTGGTCTTATTCGTCGAAACGCTTGATGGTGTTCCAAAGCACCGCCGTGCCTGCCATGAAGTCTTCGAGCTTCATGGCTTCGTGCGGGTTGTGGGAGCCGTTCTGGTTGGCAATGAAAATCATGGCGACGGGAATGCCGGCATTGGCGAGAACGGCCGTGTCGTGACCCGCGCCCGAAGCAAGGCGCATCGCGGGAACGCCCGCGTGGCGGGCGCTTTCGACAAGTCGATCCGACAACGCGGCGTCGACGACGGCGGGGGCCGTACGCAGGGCGTTGTCGAACTCGAAACGAACGCCGCGCTCGGCTTCGATGCGCTTCGCTTCTTCAAGAAGCAGTGCGTGGAAGTCTTCGAGCACCTCGGTTGAGAGGCTGCGCATGTCGATCGTGAAAGCGGTTTCGCCTGGAATGACGGAAATCGCGGCGGTCGGCGCGGTCGTCAGCACGCCCGTTGTGAAGACGAGGTCTTTGCCGGCTTCGTTCCATTCGGTCCAGCGGTCTTCCATGCGGGAGAGAAGCCGCGCGGTCGCCATCACCGCGTCGTGGCGGTAAATGCGGTCGAGCGCCCCCGAGTGCGCGGTTTCGCCGCGGCAGACGACGCGCTTGTGTCGGATGTTGCCGCGAATGCCCGTCACCACGGCGGTGCGAACTTCGGGGTCGCGATCGAGCATTGGACCCTGTTCGATGTGGAGTTCGACGAAAGCGGCTATTTTCAACGTGTCGACGACGGGGCGACCCGTCACGAGCGCGCTTGGGTCGACGCCCTGCGAGCGCATGGCCGCCTCGAGCGTTTCGCCCGTCGTGCGGTGCTTGAGTTGCAGGTCCGCTTCGGTGAGGCGCCCCATCATGCCGAGCGAACCCACGTAGGCCTTGCCGAAGAACGAGCTTTCTTCGCAGCGCAAAAGGAGCGCGCGCACGTCGCGCTTCGGGGTGAAGTTCGTGCGGCGCATCCACCAGAGAACGGTGAGCGCCGCGACGATCCCCGCAAGGCCGTCGAAATTACCCCCTTCCGGAACGCTGTCGGCGTGGCTGCCCGCAACGAAGGCGGGGAGCGTGCGGTCCGCGCCCGGAAGCGTCATCCAGACGTTCCCGGCAGGATCCTTTTCGATTTCGAGATCGAGCTCCCGACCGAGGCCTTCGAGGTAATCGAGCACGCGGCTTTCCACCGGCCCGTAACCTTGACGGGTGACCCCGGGACCGTCCTTCGACATGTCCCGCACGGTGTTGAAAATCCGTTCGGCGTAGGCAAGGCCTTCGGCCTCGATGCGACAGGCTTCTCTCATGGAAAACACTCCTGAAGGTATGGGGCGGGCGGACGAAAGGCGCTCGGGTTCGCGCAAGATCGTTCCGGGGAAAAGTACTCCTTATGATATAGATCCTTCTCCCCGAGATAGGTAGGGATAAAGCCCGAGGCGTGACGAACCGCAAGGAAAACGACGGTCTTCACATTGCGCGCGGACGCAACGAGCGCCGACGGATCAGGGAATGCGGACGTCATTTCACATGAAACCCCGCGAATGGCTAGAAGACATAAGGTTTCTACTAATGATCCTTTGTGGTTAGCCAACCATAATGATTCGTGCAGAAGCTTCCGAACGGAAACGGGAGCCACACCCCTAGGAGAAAAGACAATGACATGCACGTCCGCCTATCATGACCAGCTGATCGAAGTTCGTCGTCATCTGCATACGATGCCCGAAGAAGGGTGGAGCGAATTTACGACCACGGCCTTCGTGATCGGCAAGTTGCGCGAATACGGCTACGAAGTGCTGACGGGCACGAAGGTCATCAATCCCGACAACTGCCTCGGTCGCAATCCGAAGGTGGTCGAGGCCGGTCTTGCGTACGCCCGCGCCAACGGCGTCTCCGAAGAGCTCCTCGCCGAAATGGAAGGCTACACGGGTTGCGTCGGCGTGCTCGACACGGGTCGCCCCGGTCCCACGCTCGCCGTTCGCTTCGACATCGACTGCGTGCCCGTGACCGAATCGACCGAAGGCGATCACCTGCCCGCCAAGGAAGGCTTCGTTTCCACGCGTCCGGGTCTGATGCACGCCTGCGGCCACGACGCCCACACCTCGACGGGTCTGGCCGTCGCGCACTGGTTCGCCGACAACAAGGACCAGATGAAGGGTCGCATCAAGATCCTTTTCCAGCCCGCCGAAGAAGGCGTGCGCGGCGCGGCCGGCATGGCCGCCTCGGGCGTCGTCGACGACGCGGACTTCTTCCTGAGCTCCCACATCGCCATGATGTGCAAGTCCGGTGAAATGTCGATCAACCCGTACGGGTTCCTCTGCACGACGAAGCTCGACGTCACCTACACGGGTCGTCCCGCCCACGCGGGCGTCGAACCCAATGCCGGCCGCAACGCCATGGCCGCCGCCTGCAATGCGTTCGTGCAGCTTCTCGGCATCGCGCGCCACGGCTCCGGCATGACCCGCATCAACGTGGGCCAGCTCAACGCCGGCGAAGGCCGCAACGTCATTCCGAGCAAGGCCGTCATGAAGATGGAAGTGCGCGGTGAAACGGGCGAAATCAACCAGTACATGTACGACAGCGCCGTCGCGATCATCAAGGGCTGCGCCCTGGCGCAGGGGTGCGAGTACACCATCGAAAAGATGGGCGAAGCCGTCGACCTCACGAACGACCCCGAACTCGTCGCCGTGCTGAAGGACGCGGGCGAAGCGGTTCCGGGCCTCAAGGTCTGCGAAGAACCGATGAACTTCGGCGGCTCCGAAGACGCGACGATTCTCGCCCGCCGCGTCCAGGCGCACGGCGGCAAGGCCGCGTTCTTCGTGCTCGGCTCCGACCGTCCGTCGGGCCACCACACGGCGCGCTTCGACATTCAGGAAAAGGATCTCGACACGGGTCTCGCCGTTTGGGCGAACGTCATCGGTCGCATCCTCGGGTAACGCGCATCCCGGATTTCGAGCGTTCGGGCGCGGCTTTCGGGCCGCGCTCCGGCTCGAGGAAAGCGGGCGGCTTTTCGGCCGTCCGTTTTTTTGTTCGTCGGGAATTCCGAACAACAGCAGGATTTCCCTCGTTTGGACTAAAATAACCGCTCCTTTTTTCCAAGGCTCGCCCGAGCGTATCGGAGGGGTCCTGGAGAAAGGCCCGTTTTCGAGGTCTCGCCGCAACGGTCCGTACCGCCTCCGGGCGGCACCCTTCCGGCCGGTCGGGACCTTGCGTTCACAATTTGCAGAGAAAGAAGGATTCCATCATGGCGGGTCATTCCAAGTGGGCCAACATCCAACATCGCAAAGGGCGCCAGGACGCCAAGCGCTCCAACCTCTGGACGAAGCTCGTTCGTGAAATCATCGTTGCCGCTCGCATGGGCGGGGGCGACCCCGACACGAACAGCCGTCTGCGCCTTGCTCTCGTGAAGGCCCGCGGCGGCAACGTGCCGAAGGACACGATTCAGAATGCGATCCTGAAGGGCACGGGTCAGCTCCCGGGCGTCTCCTACGAAGAAGTCCGCTACGAAGGCTACGGCATCGGCGGCGCCGCCCTCATCATCGACTGCACGACCGACAACCGCGTGCGCACCGTGGCCGACGTTCGTCATCTCCTCTCGAAGCACGGCGGCAACATGGGTACGGAAGGGTCCGTTTCCTTCATGTTCAAGCACGAAGGCGAATTCTTCTTCGCGCCGGGCAAGGCCACTGAAGACGCCGTCATGGAAGTCGCCCTTGAAGCCGGTGCCGACGACGTGGTGGCGGACGAAGACGGCTCGATCGAAGTGACGTGCGATCCTTCGGCCTTCGATGCGGTCTCCAAGGCCTTCGAAGCGGCCGGTCTCGAACCCGAAATGGCCGAAATCACCTACCGCCCGCTCAACGAAACGCAGCTCTCCGGGGCCGACGCCGAAAAGATGCAGAAGCTCATCGACGCCCTCGAAGACCTTGACGACGTTCAGCAGGTCTACACCTCCGCCGTCTTCGACGAGGAATAAGCTCGCCGACGGAGGAAACGCCGCCCGGATGCGCCAGCACTCGGACGGCGTTTTCATTTTCGGGACTCGCCGCGGCCTTCGATTAGAATGGCTCCGGACGCGTCCGAAGCCCGATTCGAACGGTCCTGCGGACCGTATCCGCAGACATCTCCCTCCATCCACCCCTAGCATTCAAGAGGTTTTCCATGAACGTCCTTGTTGTCGGCAACGGCGGCCGCGAACACGCCCTCGCCTGGCGTCTTGCTCAGAGCAGCCGCGTTGAGAAAGTGTTCGTCGCTCCGGGCAACGCCGGCACGGCACTTGCAAGCGGCCTTGAAAACGTTCCCCTCACCGATATCGGCGAACTCGTCGACTTCGTTCGCCGCGAAAACGTGGCCTTCACGGTCGTGGGCCCCGAAGCTCCCCTCGCTGCCGGGATCGTCGACCGTTTCCGCGCCGAAGGGCTGCGCATTTTCGGGCCGACGAAGGCCGCGGCTCAACTTGAAAGCTCGAAGGACTTCGCCAAGGCGTTCATGAAGCGTCACGGCATTCCGACGGCCGAATACGAAAGCTTCACGGATCCGAAGGCCGCTCACGATTACATCGACCGCAAGGGCGCTCCGATCGTCATCAAGGCCGACGGTCTTGCCGCGGGCAAGGGCGTCGTCGTGGCGATGACGGCCGACGAAGCGCACGCCGCCGTCGACATGATGCTCGAAGGGCACGAGTTCGGCCAGGCGGGTGCCCGCGTCGTGATCGAAGACTTCCTCGACGGCGAAGAAGCCTCCTTCATCGTGATGGTCGACGGCGAACACGTGCTCCCGATGGCGACCTCGCAGGACCACAAGCGTCTTCTCGACCGCGACCAGGGCCCCAACACGGGCGGCATGGGCGCCTACTCGCCCGCTCCCGTCGTCACGCCCGCCGTGCACGAGCAGGTGATGCGCGAAATCATTCTCCCGACGGTGCGCGGCATGGCCGCCGACGGGATCCGTTACACCGGGTTCCTCTACGCCGGCCTCATGATCAAGCAGCTCGCCGACGGCACCACGTCGGTGAAGACGCTCGAATTCAACTGCCGCATGGGCGACCCGGAAACGCAACCCATCATGGCCCGCATCAAGAGCGACTTCGCGACGGTGGTCGAAGCGGCGATCGACGGCAAGCTCGACGAAGCCTCGATCGAATGGGACGAGCGCACGGCGCTCGGCGTCGTGTGCGCGGCGCGCGGCTATCCCGCCAAGCCCGAACGCGGCGCCGTGATCGAGAAGCTCCCCGAAAACACCGCCGACCGCATGGTCTTCCACGCGGGCACGAAGTTCGAAAAAGGCCTCACGGTCGTCTCGGGCGGTCGCGTGCTCTGCGTCGTGGGGCTCGGTGACGACATCCGCGTCGCGCAACAGACGGCCTACGAAGCCGCCTGCGAGGTGGTGTTCGACGGCATGCAGATGCGCTCCGACATCGGTTACCGTGCGATTGCGCGTCTCACCGAATAATTGCGAAGTTTGACGCACGCCCGGGACTTTCCGCGCGGCGTGCGCCGCTCAAGCGCTCGAACGCTCGAACGAAAGGGTCGCCCGGCCGCAGCCGGACGGCCCTTTTCCGTTTGCGCGTTCCGTGGTTGCGGGGAGAATGCGTCGGCGCGGATCAAGCCGCTGCGGCAAAAACCCGTTACGAAGGGTTGCAAACCCCGTTTTCCGATCGGAAACGGTGTTATGTTGAGGCTTGAACACGATTACCCGAGGTGACTGTCCATGTTCCGCCTGAGAGAGCTCGCATGTCTTGCTGCAGGACTCCTGTCCGCGGTCTGCGCGGGCGCCCAGAATCTGCCCTTTGCCTACCCGAGTTCGCTCCTTGAGGCACCCGCCACGTTGACCGAGCCGCCCGCCGACTTCGTGCGACTCGGCAAACCGAAGATCGTTCTTGAAGTGACGACGCTCGAAGAAGCGGCGGCCTTTACGGGCGCGCCTCGCATTCGCGACGGTCACGGCGACTTCGCCCGCGATATTGCCTGTCTGGCGGGTACGGAAGCCGGCCGTCCGGTGCGCGTCTGGATGATTGCAAGCGACACCGTACACGTGACGGAGGTGCAGCTCGAATGGGCCGAGAACGATACGCCGCCCGTTTTCTGCCGCAAGCTCGCTCCCGAACGACTCCCCGTTCGTCTCGGTCCGGTCGGCCTCGGCATGACGGAAAAGGAAGTGCTCGAGCTCGCGGGCAAGCCCTCCTACCGCGACGCCCAGGGCTGGAGCTACTGGTTCAGTCAGCGCTTTTTGCGCAACGCCCGCAACCTCCAGGAGCTTGAACTCAACTGGCTCGCCGTGCGCTTCGAGAAGGGGCGTGTCGCGCAGGCCTTCATTTCGTTGGTGAAGAACCCCTGATGACGATTGAGATTCCGCGCGGTGTCGCGTTTCTCGGCGGCACGTTCGACCCCGTCCATTCCGGCCATCTGGCGCTCGCACGCGAGGCCCTGCGCGTTCTGAGGGTGATGCGGGTCGAGCTGCTCCCCGCCGGCAACCCCTGGCAGAAAACCTGGGTGACGCCGGGGCACCATCGGCTCGCAATGCTGCGCTCGGCCCTGGAAGGGGAGGAGCGCATCTCGGTCGACACGACGGAGCTCCTGGAGACGGGTCCCACCTACACGGTGCGCACGCTCGAAAAGCTGCGCCGCCGCTACGGACCCTCGGTGCCGCTCGTACTCCTCATGGGGAGCGATCAGTGGCGAAACCTCCACACGTGGTACGACTGGGAGCGGCTTACGGACTACGCGCACGTGGCCGTTTGCCGTCGTGCGGGCGAAACGCCCCGGGCCGAGCCCGCCGTCGAAGCGCATGCGGCCCCGCGCACCGTCGCGGCGAACGAGCTCGTCGACGCGGGCGCCTTCGGGCGCGTCGCCTTTTTCGACATGCCCCCGCACGCCGCTTCGAGCACCGCCCTGCGGCGCATCTTCGCGCGGTCGGCCTTTCCCGATGCGATGCGGGAAACGGACGGGTGGCTCCCATATCCGGTTGCGCGCTACATTCGAGAAAACCGTCTGTACGTGCGGGCGGTTCGGCCCTGAAGTCCGCTAGAATGCACGGATTTTTCGGACGCCCGCGAGGCGTTCGTTGCAGAAACAGTTTCATTTCGGCCCGCATCGGCGGGCCGCACCATCGTTTTGAGTATGAATACGGAAGAACTCACCCGCATCGTCGTCGAGGCGCTTGAAGACGTCAAGGCCAAGGACATCAAGGTTTTCAACACGGAAAAGCTCACCGACCAGTTCGAACGCGTCGTCATCGCTTCGGGCTCGTCGAACCGTCAGACGCGCGCGCTCGCGTTCTCCGTCTCGTCGAGCGTCAAGCAGGCGGGCGGCGACGTGATCGGCATGGAAGGCGAAGACACGGGCGAATGGGTGCTCGTCGACTGCGGCTCGGTCGTCTGCCACGTTCTGCAGCCCGCCGTGCGCGAGTACTACAACCTCGAAGAAATTTGGGGCGGCAAGGAAGTCTTCATGAAGGCTCAGGCCGAGTGCACCCCGCACCTGATGCCCAACCGCACGCACGCGCCGTCGGACAACTGACGCGATGCGCATCCGGATCATTGCGGTCGGGCAACACATCGCCGACTGGGCGGCTTCGGCCGTCAAGGACTATCTCGGGCGTTTCCCGCGCGGCTTTTCGGTCGAATTGAAAGAAATCCGCACCGAGCCCCGCGCCGGACAAACGCCCGCGCGCCTGATGGCGGCCGAGGGCGAGCGCATCCTCGCCGCCCTCAACGAGAACGATTTCGTCGTGGTTCTCGACGAGCACGGACGCGATCTGACGACGGTCGATTTTGCGAAGTCGCTCGTTCGCTGGCGCGACGAAGGCGATGCGATCGTCTTCGTGATCGGCGGTCCCGACGGACTTTCGCCCGAGATCAAGGCGCGGGCGAAAGCCACAATCCGACTTTCCGCCATGACGCTTCCGCATGCCATGGCGAGGGTGCTCCTTGCCGAGCAGATCTACCGGGCCTGGTCGATTCTCGCCGGCCACCCCTATCACCGTGCTTGAGAAAAGGGAGCGCACGATGGCTGAGAAAGACATTTACCTCGCGAGCAAGAGCCCCCGCCGCAAGGCGCTTCTCGAGCAGTTGGGCTACCGCGTGACGGTGATTGCCGGCAACGCGCATACGGCGGGCTACTTCCCGGGCGACGAAGAGCGCCTCGCGGGCGAGTCGCCCGAAGCGTACGTTCGCCGCACCGCCCGCACGAAGTTTGCCGAAGGCCTGGCGCGTCGCGACGCGCTCGGACTGCCCGCGGGACCGGTGCTCGCCGCCGATACGGTCGTGAGTCTCGGCGACGAGGTGCTCGGCAAGCCCGCCGACGCCGAAGAAGCCAAGGCGTTTTTGCATCGCCTTTCGGGGCGAGTCCACCTCGTGCAAACGACGGTGGTGGCGGGAACGTCGTTTGAGGATGCCCAAGAGCGCACGAGCACGTCGAGCGTCGTCTTCCGGGCGTTATCCGACGAAGAAATCGACGCCTACGTGGCGACGGGCGAGCCCTTCGACAAGGCGGGCGGCTACGGGATTCAGGGCCTGGCCGGTGTTTTCGTCGAGCGCATCGACGGAAGCTTCACGGGGATCATGGGCCTTCCGGTGCGCGAAGCGGCCGAAGTGCTCGCTCGGGCGGGCCGTCCGGTCTTCTCCTGAGGGCTTCTCGGTGCGCGAAACTGCACCGCTTCGCCCCGCACAAAGAAAAGGCCGCCCGGAAGGGCGGCCCTTTTTGGGAAAGCCCTCCGTCGCACGACGGAGGCGCCCGGCCGGTCAGCGGATGCCGACGATTTCGACTTCGAAGACGAGGTCGGCGTTGGGGGGAATGACGCCGCCCGCACCGTAGGGGCCGTAGCCCATGGCAGAGGGGATGGAGAGACGGTACTTGCCGCCTTCGACGAGGCCGACGAGGCCCTTGTCCCAGCCTTCGATCACCATGCCCGCACCGACCTTGACTTCGATCGGTTCGCCGCGGTTGTAGCTCGAATCGAAGACGGTGCCGTCGGTGAGGCTGCCCGTGTAGTGGACGGCGACCGTGTCGCCTGCGGCAACGGTGCGGCCCGTACCGGGAGCGAGTTCTTCGACGCCGAGCTCGGTGAAGGCGGGCGCGGTCGGACGCGCTTCGGGCTTGGCGACCTTGACGATTTCAACGTCGAAGACGAGGTCGGCGTTGGGGGGAATGACGCCGCCCGCGCCGTAGGGGCCGTAGCCCATGGCGGACGGAATCGAGAGGCGGTATTTGCCCCCTTCGACGAGGCCGACGAGGCCCTTGTCCCAGCCTTCGATCACCATGCCCGCGCCGACGGGAAGTTCGATGGGTTCGCCGCGATCGTAGCTCGAATCGAAGACGGTGCCGTCGGTGAGGCGCCCCGTGTAGTGAACGGAAACGGTGTCGCCCGCGGCAACCGTCAGGCCCGAGCCCGGAGCGAGTTCTTCGACGCCGAGTTCGGTAAAGCCCGCCGAAGCCCGTCGGGCGTCGGCCTTGACGATCTTGACGATTTCGACTTCGAAGACGAGGTCGGCATCGGGCGGAATGACGTCGCCCGCGCCGTGAGCGCCGTAGCCCATGGCGGACGGAATCGAGAGGCGGTACTTGCCCCCTTCGGCGAGACCGACGAGGCCCTTGTCCCAGCCCTCGATCACCATGCCGACGCCGACGGGCAGTTCGATCGGTTCGCCGCGCTCGTAGCTCGAGTCGAAGACGGTGCCGTCGGTAAGGCGCCCCGTGTAGTGAACGGCGACGGTGTCGCCCGCGGCGACGCGCAGTTCGGAGCCCGGAGAAAGTTCTTCGACGAGAAGTTCGGTGAAGGCGGTCATGAAGAATCCTTATGTAGGTTCGGGTGACGAAACCCCGGTCGGGGCAGACACATTGTAGCGAAGCACGGTTCGCGCTCTCGGGGGCGCGAACGGCGCCCCGGAAAAAGCGCCGGGAATCGTGTCGGAGGGCGGGCGACGCTCTAACCGATATGATAAATTTACCCCTGTGGTTCCCGAGGCTATTCCCGGCTCGTGCGACGGCTTGTCGCTTTGTCAACGATGACGGGAGTCGGACTCCGGTCCGAGAAGGGAACACTGAATTTCAAACGCAACGAGCTCCGCCGACGGAGCTCCTTCTCTGCGTTTCGGGCGGTCGACTTCGTCCCGCCCGTTGCATGCGCGTCCGTCGACCCGATCCGGACGCCGCCCGGACTTTCCGTTAATTTTGCCCTTCTTTACGGGGATCGTCCCGATCGATGCCGGTTCGCATCGTTCGCGGCTCGATCGTACGCGTCGATCGTGAATCGTTCGGCGTCGGTCTATTATCCGCCCGGGGAACGCGGCTCTGCAAAAACACAGCGAACCATCGTGACCTTTGAAAAATTCGGTTTGACGAAAAAAGTCCTCCGAACGCTTGAGTCGCTCGGTCTGCACGAGGCAACGCCTCTGCAGAACAGAATCATCGAGTCGGTGATGCGCAATCGGCGCGTCCTGATTTGCGCGCCGAACGGCGCGGGGAAAACCACGGCTCTGATCGTGGCTCTGATCGCACGCCTGCAGAAGGAGCCGCCTCCGGAGGGGCGGCCCGTGCGCGCCGTCATCGTGACGCCGCCCGTGGGCCTGAGCGTGGGACACGAGGTGGTCGAACGCTTCAAAATCCTTGCGGCGGATACGGACCTTCGCATCCTCAACCTAACGTATCAGCGCAGCGAAGCGAAACTGCGAGCGCACCTTGAGAAGCATCGCCCCGACATCCTGGTCGGATCGCTCGCGCGCATGGTCGAGTTCGCCCGCATCAGCGACGTCTCGCACATCGAGGCGATCATTTACCCGCGTCTCGATCGGTCGGTGGCCGAAGAGACCGCGAAGCCTTACGCATTGTGGACGAACATCTTCCCCGAGGCCGCTGCGGTCGGAACGCTCGAGGAAGGAGCCCATGAAAAAACTGCCCGCGACGCCATGCCGCGCGCGGAAGAGTGGTTCGACTCGTATCCGGGTCCGGTACCGGGGACCGTCGACTACTTCCTGGCAGCGAACTTCCGCTTCCCGTACTCGATGTACGACTTCCTGTGGCACTGGAGTGAAGAAAACGGTTTCCGAAAAATCCTGCTCGTGACCAAAGACGACAAGGAGCGCGACCGCTTTTTGCTCGGCGAAGGTCCGTGGAAAGGCCGCATCGCGACCGCTACGCTGCAGGAGATCGAGTCGCGCAGTGTTTGGCCGTCAGACTATGAGGTCTCCTTCCTGTGGCCGAGCCTGCTTTCGCCCGAGGATAACGCCCGCGCCGCTTGTCGGGGAACGGCCGATGCGGCGCCCGTGACGGTGGCCCTGGTGATCTCCGAGAAGCTTGCCGCCTGCAAGCGGCTGGCTCTCCACCTCGACCGAAAGCTTAAGATCGTCAATCCCATCGGCGCGCAGTTTGCGTTCCCCTACGAGCTCTCCGTGGGCGAGATGGCACGCCGATGGACTGCCTTGCACCCCTTCTACCAGGGGCCGCAGTACGACGTTCCGGTCGGGACCGCATCGGCCGTCCCGCTTGAAAAGTCCGAATCGGCGAAGTCGCCCGAAAGCGTCGAACCGATCGCATCGAATGCGACGAAGAGCGAATCGGCAACCGACAACGCGCTCGAATTTCTCCGCTCGACCGACTTTACCCGTGCGGACGAAGCGTTCGAGCCGGTCCGCACGAGCGAGGTGAAAAACGAGGAGGCCGAACCGGTCGAGGCGATCGAGCCGATTGAGGATGTCGAGCCGCTTGAGTCGCTCGAAGCGCCCGTCCCGGAAGGCGAAGCCGCCGGGGAAAGCTCGGACGATGTTTCGAGCGACGCCAACCGCGCGGACGGGGCCGAAGTCTCCGACGACGAGCACGAAGAACATCTTCACGCCGAAGAACCTCATCGTCGCACGCTGACGATTCGTGCGGACTACGTTGCAGAAAAGGCGAAGGCGCACGCGCCCGAAACGGAAATCGTCATCACGGAGCCGCTCTCCTCGTCCTCGGCCGCCCTGCGCGCGTCGGAACGTCGCCATGCGACGAGCGAACGTCTCACGCATCAGCTCGTGGCCGAGCAGGGGAAAAACCGTCGTACGCGTCGCATGCCGCACCTGCCGTCCGATTCGACGGGCCTGATGTCGGAAAAGACGGAACGTAAAAAAGCCCGCGACCGCAAAGAGCCCGACTGTCGCGAACGTCTCAAAACCGAAAAGCAGAAAACGCGCGCCGAGCAGTCGAAGGTCGCGCGACGCAAAGAGGTTGAAGCGTCCGAACGTCGGAATGAGAAAAAGGCGCGAAACGAGCGTCGTCGCGAGCGCGCGGAAAAAACCGAAACCTCTGCTTCCGGGCCGATCGCGCACGTCGTGCGTACGGAACGTAAGGAACGCAATGCCGAACGCGCGGAGCGCGTCGAACGGACCGAGAACAAGACGGCAAACGACAGCGCGCGCCGCGCCGAGAACGACGAAGCCGTGCTCCTCGTGCGGTTCAACGAAAAAGCCGTCTTGCCTCCCGCGACGAGCGCCTCGCGCGGCGCTTTCAAGGTGTACTTCGCGACGCGCGATCTCGCGCGACGGAGCCGTCAGCTCTCCAAGGCGGAGCGCGACTCGGCGAGCGCCGAAGCCGAACTCGAAGCCCTGCGCGTGCACAATCCGGAAGCGGTCGGCGACGAACTGCGCCGGTTCGAAGAAAACCACGATCGTTCAAAGAAGATCGTCCGAAGCAAGATCGTATCCCCGACCGGAACGAACATCGAAGAGGCGATCGTGCGCGCGCACAACGCGCGCATCGACCTGGAGCTCGCGCGTCGCAACCACCGCCAGGCGTACTATGCGAAGGCGAAGACCGAAATGCGTTATGCGGGCGACGTGCCCGAAGAGTTGCGCTCGAACTACGGCGTCACCGAGGAGACGATCGCGGCTCACGTCGCCTGGAAGCTCGAACAGGCGAAAAAAAATGCCGCTCGGGCCTCGGAGAGCACCGCTGAGCCCATCGAAACGTCGGCTCCGGCTGCTCCTATCGCTCCAGAAGCCGCCGAAGCGCAGCCCGCTCGTCGCGAGAATGCGAAAAAGAAGACGCAGCGCCCCGGAAAACGAGGCCGCGGAGCCCGTACGGGCCATGTCGCCGCTGCGACCGATGCGGTCGATTCGGCCGCTCTTGCGACCTCCGCCCCGACCGACGTCGCGAAGGAAACGAAGGGCGTCGAGAGCGCTCCGCAAGCCCCGGTACCGAACGCTCCGAAGTCCGCCGACCTGCCGACCTCCGCCGTCGAAGAGGACGGCGCGAAAGCACCCCGTCGTGCGGAAGGGTCGAAATCCTCCTCCGGCAAGCGCGCGAAGAGCGCGGAGAAGCCCTCGGAGCGAAGCGACAAAAACCGCGGCGCCAAAGGGCGGCGCGATGCTCGTCCGAAAAAGCCTGCCCGAGCGCAGAATCGTCCCGAGCGCGACGAAGCCGGGGACGTGAACGGCAACCGCGCTTTGCCCGAACCGAAAGAGGAGTTCCTCGACGACGACTTCGGCAATTCGATTCACTACCGAACGATCGCCGAGCGTCAGGCGGCGAAGGCCCGACCGAAGAACGCCCGCACCTCGGACGGCATCCCGTCGCCGCTTGCGACCTCGTTCGGGATCTACACGCCCGATCCGTACGGTTCGCTCAGTCTGCCGCAGACGATGCCGGGGTTGACCGGAAGGACGCCGTCCGTGCACGTCTTCGGCTCCGGCACCGACCCCTATTCGGGCGCCCGCATTCCGCCGATGCGCGACAAGGCGCCTTCGGGGAAACGCGGCTCGTCCTCGAAGGGACAAAAGTCCCGACAGCCCTCGAAAGCGAGTGCGAACCCCAAGGGGAACGCCCCCGGGAAGGGCGCCTCCGATCGCGCGCGCAAGGGCGGGCGTCGGGGCGGCCCCTCGAAGGACTGAGCTTTCGCGCGGAAACCGTAACGAAAAATTGAAGCGGCAAAGCCCGGCGGGCTTTGCCGACTACAATGAATGCCGCTTTACCTCTCGTTTTGGCTTTGCGTATCGTGACCACATCGTTTTTCTCTCGGGGCTTGCGCCCGATCCGTGCCTCGCGCGCTCTTTGGGGTGCAACTCTCGCCGCTCTGCTTCTTGCGGGGTGCTCGACGGGGACGGGCTACTACACGGGCGACGTCGTCGGCGGCCCCGACACGACGGCGCGCGAAGACGCGTCGCGCGGCGGACACGACCCGCTCATCGACGCGCCTTATCGTGCGGAAACGAGCTGCGCCTCGGAAAAACCCGTGACGGTTCTGCAGCGCATCAAGGAAGTGCCCTTTGCCTGCGCCGATCTCGGCGTTTCGGCGACGATCGACGAAATCCGAGATGCGGGCTGGCGCATCGTGAGCCTCGACATCGGCGAAGACTCCGAAAGTGACAACCACGTCGGCTTTCCCGTGACGATCGTCGTACGAAAGCTCTTCTGACGCGCGCCGAAATTCCATAACGAAGGCGGCCCGTTCGGGCCGCCTTTTCCTCTTTTTTCATACCGTTTCACCACCATGGACGCCCTTCAACTTACCCGCAAGGCGCTTCGCAGCGAAGCGTTCGATGCCGTGATCGTTCCGACGGCGGACCCTTATCTTTCCGAATACGTGGCGCCCAGTTGGGCGCTTCGAGCGCACCTCTCGGGGTTCGAAGGCAGCGCGGGCGTGCTCTGCGTCGCGACGGACTTTGCGGTGCTCGCGGTCGACAGCCGCTATTGGGTGCAGGCCGAAAAAACGCTCTTCGATGGGGTCGAACTCCTTCGCGCCGAGCGCGATCCTCTGAAGGAAGCGACGGCGCGTCTTCTGAAGACACTGCCCGCTGGGGCGCGCGTCGCGATCGACGCGCGACTCGTTTCGCACGAGGCTTTCGAGGAGATTTCGTCCGTGCTGGCCGGGGTCGGGATCGAACTCCTCGGGAGCGACCTCTTCGCGGGGCATCCGGAAATCTGGCCCGATCGGCCGAGTCCCGTCGTGTCGGCCGTTCGTCCCATGAAGCGCCCGGGGGTCGATGCGCGGGTGAAGCTTGCCGTACTGCGCCAGACGCTCGCGTCGGAGGCGACGGATGCGGTGCTTCTGACGTCGCTCGACGATATTGCGTGGCTTACGAACCTGCGCGGGCGGGACGTCCCCTGCAATCCGGTGTTCGGCGCCGCGATGCTCGTTTGCGCCGACCGTGCGGAGCTCTTCAGCGAAGGCGTGCGCTTTGACGAGACGGCCCGAGCCGCGCTTGCGGCTTCGGGGATCGATCTGCGCGAACCCGAGGCGCTCGGGACGGCGCTCGAAGCACTGGAAGGGACGACGCTCCTACTCGACCCGCGCCGGACGTCGCGCGCCTACGCCCGCGCGGCCGAGCGTGCCCGCGTGCGGTACGGCGCTTCGCCCGTTGCCGCGATGAAGAGCCACAAGTCCCCGGCCGAGCTCGAACTCATTCGCGAAGCAATGCTGAAGGACGGCATCGCGCTTGCGGAGTTTTACGCCGAACTCGAAGAGCGGCTCGACGCGGGCGAACGCCCGACCGAATGCGACGTCGTCGAGATGCTGCACGCGTGGCGCGCGAAGGATCCGGAATTTCTTGAAGAGAGCTTCGAGACGATTTGCGCCTTCGGCCCGAACGCGGCGCTTCCCCACTACCAGCCGCATCGCGGCGAAGACGCGCGCATCGAAGGAAACGGCCTGCTTTTGATCGACTCGGGCGCTCAGTACGAGTGCGGTACCACCGACATCACGCGCATGACCGCCGTTGGCGAACCGAGCGCCGCGATGAAGGCCGACGTCGCCCTCGTGACGGCGGGGATGCTTCGACTGCTCGGCTGCCGCTTCCCCGAGGGGACGAAGGGTTCGCAAATCGACGCTCTCGCGCGCTACGACCTCTGGCAGGCGGGGTGCGACTTCGGTCACGGTACGGGCCACGGCGTAGGCTACGTCCTCAACGTGCACGAAGGCCCCTGCGGCATTTCGCCGCGCGTTTCGGAGCCGCTTGCGCTCGGGAACGTAATTTCGGACGAACCAGGGCTCTACCGACCGGGTCACTGGGGCGTGCGGGTCGAAAACCTCATCGCCGTCGTCGAGGGCGGCACGACGCCCTTCGGGCGCTTCCTGCGCACGGAACCCCTCACGTGCCTTCCCGTCGACGTTCGCACGCTTCCCAAGGACTTCCCGATGCGCGAGGCGCTCAACCGCTTCAACGCCGCGTGCGCGCGCCGTCTGCGCCCGCACCTCTCGGAGCGCGCACGCCGGTGGCTGAGCCGCGCCGCAAAGCCCCTCTGAGCGGCGTTGAAAAAGACAAAGCCCGCACGACCGAAGTCGGCGGGCTTTGTTTGTTCGCGCGCGGAGCGTTGCGGGGCAACCCTCCGCGAGAGGAGAACGAGGTGGGTTCTTAGTGGAACCAGGCCTTGTCGGCGGGGAGTTCGTAGCGCTGGGCCTCCTGACCGTTGGCCACCTGTTCGGCGCCAATCGAGTAGTTCGTCCAGATCGTGATCGAACCCATGACGATCATGAGGAGAGCAACGCCGAGCATGGTCTTGCGAAGGCCGGCACGGTCGCCCTGACGCTGGTCGATGATGTCGCGTTCGGGGTTCTTCGCGAAGATGTCCCACTTAACGGCGAGACGGTAGAGACCGATCATACCGTGGAGTTCCGTCACGACGAGGAAGATGAACGTGTAGAGCAGACCGTTGTGGTAGGTGTGCACGCCGATGAGGTTCGGGTCGAAACCGCCCGGGTTCGTGAGCATGCTCATGAGATGCGGGAACACCAGGAGGAAGAGGAGGAAGGCCGTGACGAGCTGAACCATCCAGAGGGTCGTGTCTTCGTGACGGAGGAGGCGATAGTGAGCCTTGATGTCACGGCACTGACGGTAGGAGGTCGGGAAGCGACGCAGGGCGCACAGGGCGTGAATCACGACACAAACGAAGATGAAGCCGACGAAAACGACGTGCATCCAGAGGTGTTCTTCACCGTTGATGAAGGCGCCGCCCGAGGTTTCGATGAGGTTCGCGAAGAGGTCCTTGCCGAAGTTCACGGAGCTCGTGAACGCCATGTGGCAGAAGAGGAAGAGACCGAGGATGAGGCCGGTGACGGACTGAGCGACGTCGCAGTAGGCGAGGTACTTGCTGCGGCGCTTCGCATCCTTGAGGCCGACGCCCCAGACGTTTTCGGTCGCGGTCGGGGTGTTGCTGTACTTGACGGAATCAGGGGTCGTCATGATGACTGGTCCTAGAAGGTTTGGTCGGTAAAGGGAAAAAGGTCGCGCAACAAGGAAAGCTCCGGGAATGCGCGTAATTCGTTCGGGAGTAATGATGCTCCTTTAAGTTGCGGATAAGAAGAGCAAAGCGCCGGAAGCAAGGCGCAGAAGCCGAAAATTTTTCGGAGAAGAGCGCGAAAAATACCCTGAAGTGAGTAGAAATTGTCAGAATTTGCTTAAAATGTAAGCGGACACTGGGTAAAAACCCTTAAATCTGTGGTTGCAAAAATGCCGTGAAAAATCGATTCTGGAAATAAGTATAAATACGTAATTTTTACGGGGCGGGACCGCGGGCCGCGCGCAGGGGCGTACGAAATAAACGAACGACCGAACAAAATGAAACCCCCGAAGGGTTCTCCCTCGGGGGCTCGTTCGAAGTCGGGGCGCTCGTCGGGAGAGCGCGGGCTTACTTGGTGCCGAAGATGCGGTCGCCCGCGTCGCCGAGCCCCGGAACGATGTAGGCGTTCTCGTCGAGGTGGTCGTCGAGGGCGGCCACGTAGAGGTCGACGTCGGGGTGAAGTTCCTGGAAGACGCCGACGCCTTCGGGGGCGGCCACGAGCGCCATGAAGCGGATGTGGTCGCCGGGGACGCCGCGCTTCTTGAGGACGTCGACGGCGTGAGCGGCGGAGTTGCCGGTCGCAAGCATCGGATCGACGAGGATGAACGTGCGGTCTTCGAGTTCGGGGAGGCGCACGAGGTATTCGACCGGCATCTTGTTCTCGTCGCGGTAAAGACCGATGTGACCGACGCGGGCCGAGGGCATGAGAAGGAGCAGTCCGTCGGTCATGCCGAGACCGGCGCGCAGCACCGGGACGATCACGCACTTCTTGCCCTTCATGAAGGGGGCCTTGAACGAGGTGAGCGGCGTTTCGATTTCTTCGTAGTCGATCGGGAAGTCGCGCGTGAGCTCGAACCCCATCAGCATGGCGATTTCCTTCAGAAGTTCGCGGAAGTCGCGCGTCGACGTGTTTTTGTCGCGCATGAGCGAGAGCTTGTGCTGCACGAGCGGATGGTCGACGATGTGAAGACGGGGAAAGCGGAAGTCGGTCTGCATGAGTGAGAATCTCCCAGAAGCGTCCAAAGGAAACCGATACGGCCTGTTATTATAGATTTGTCACCTCGGGAGCACTATCGTCGTGCGCCGAATGCCCGAAGGGCCGTGCGTTTAGTTTTAGGAGAGAAAATTGAAGTTCCGAACCGTTGGGATGTTGCTCGTCCTCATCGTTCTTGCCGTGTTCCTCATCATCAACTGGGGAGCGCTCTCCCAAGTGACGACCGTGAACCTCGTCTATACCGAGATTCAGGCTCCGCTCGGCATCCTGGTCGTGGGCGGCTTCGGCATCGTGGTTCTGCTTCTCGCCGTCTATACCGTCTGGCAGCAGGCGAGCATGATGATGGAGTTGCGCGCGGCCTACAAAGAAGCCCGCGCCGCCCGTCAGGTGGCCGAAGACGCCGACAAGAGCCGCGTGGCGGAAATTCGTACGGAGTTCGCCGCCCGTCTGGATAAGCTCGAAACGCTTCTCACGGATCGCACGGACGAACTTCTGCAGATGACGCGCGATCGCAACGCCGCCTTCGAAAAGCGCCTCGACGCGCTTGCGGAAGCGCAGGAGCGCCGTCAGACGGAAGCGCAGACGAAGCTTTCCGACACGCTCGGCGAACTTGAAAAGCGCGTGCTCGCCGCGCTCCCCGCGCCGCGCGCGGAAGTGGTTGAAGAAGCGAAGAAGAAGGAAATCTTCGAAGACCTCTTCTGAAAGCCCGAATAACGAACGAAAAGCCCCGGACGTCGACGGTCCGGGGCTTTTTCGTTCGGGCGTTCTCGGCAAGGGGGCGACGCACGGCCGTCCCTTTTGCCGAGGGAAACGTTCGGGCGTTACTTCGCTTCGGCCGCGTCGGCTTCGCGGTGGTAGCCCGTCACGAGTTCGACTTCGTCGGCCGCGCCGAGGAAGACCGCCACGCGTTCGTGAATCTTCTGCGGCACGACGTCGAGAATCGGCATGCGGCCCGTCGTGGCGGCGCCGCCCGCGTTTTCCATGAGCATGGCCATCGGGTTGGCTTCGTACATGAGGCGCAGTTTCCCGGGCTTCGAGAGGTCGCGGTGGTCGCGCGGGTACATGAAGATGCCGCCGCGCTGCAGGATGCGGTGCACTTCGGCCACCATGGCGGCGATCCAGCGCATGTTGAAGTCCTTGCCGCGAACGCCCGTCTTGCCTTCGAGGAGTTCGGCAATGTAGCGCTTCACGGGGGCTTCCCAGTGACGCATGTTCGAGCAGTTGATGGCGAATTCCTTCGCTTCGCGCGCAACGCTCACGTTTTCCTGCGTGAGGAGGAACGTGCCCGTGGTCGGGTCGAGCGTGAACATCACGACGCCGCGGCCGAACGTAAGAACGAGCTGCGTCTGCGGGCCGTACATGCAGTAGCCCGCCGCCACCTGGTTGCGGCCCGACATGAGGAAGTCTTCGTCCGCGGCGACGCGCTTCGGACGCACGGCGGGAAGGACCGAGAAGATCGAACCGATCGACACGTTGATGTCGATGTTGCTCGAGCCGTCGAGCGGGTCGAAGCAGATGAGGTAGGGGCCGAGCGGAAGCTCTTCGGGCACGGACATCACGTGGTCGATTTCTTCGCTCACCATGCCGCAGACCGAACCCGAGCGGGCCACGGCGTCAACGAAGATGTCGTTGCTGATGACGTCGAGCTTCTTCTGGTCTTCGCCCTGAACGTTTTCCGTCCCGGCCAGACCGAGCACGCCCGCCAGGGCGCCGTTGCGGACTTTGAAGCTGATTTCCTTGCAGGCTTCCGACACGCTCACGATGAGACGCGAGAGGACCGGATCGAGGTCGTGAAGCGACTCTTCGCGGGCGAGGTACTGATGGAGCGACATGGACACGATGAAGATTCCTTTTGATGCTTGGGATGCTGTTGGAATGCCGACGATGGTTTTGAGGAATCGCTTCGCCGTCGTACGAGGCGATTCCTTCGAAGCGGGGGTAGGGGAGGCGTGCCTCCCCGAGAGCGAGCCGACTCAGACGGGGTTGCCGAGCGTCTTTTCGATCACTTCGAGGACGTTCGGGGAGAGCTCGTCCTTGCGCGAATAAACGAACTGCAACGCGTCGTACATCTGGCGCGAGAGTGCAGGCGTGTAGCGGCGCCAGTTCTCAAGCGCGCGGGCGACGCGGGCCGCCACGTGCGGGTTGATGCGGTTGAGTTCGAGAACGATCTCGGACCAGAAGCGGTAGCCCGACCCGTCGACGGCGTGGAATTCGGCCGCGTTCTGCGTGAAGAACGCAAGGAGCAACGCATAGACGTTGTTCGGGTTCTTGATCGAGAAGAAGTTCGTCTGCATCAGCTCGCGAACGCGCTCGAGCACGGGTTCTTCGCCCGGGAAGAGCGAAGCCGTCGCCTGGATCGTGAGCCACTTGTTGATGAGCAAGGGCTCGGCGTACCACTCGCGCAGCGCCTCGACCGCCATGTCCTGCTTCGCGGGCGACTGCGAATTCACCATGTGCTGCAGAGCGGCGAGCTTGTCGGTAAGGTTGTCGGCCGTGTTGAACTGGTCGCGCAGCGCGATGGTCGCACGCGGGTTCCCGGAGGCGTGGGCGTAGCCGAGCGCGAGATTCTTGAGCGCGCGTCGGCCGGCGCTTTCAGGATCGGGCGAGTAGGCGCCGGGCGTGCGGTTCGCGTCGACCGTTTCAAGGAACTTCGTGATCCAGCGCTTGCCGATCGCCGCGCGAACGTATTCGCGCGCGTAGTGCACGGCCTGAGGGTCGATGAGGGGTTCGCGCTCGGAAACGAGCCGTTCGCTCGGGAGCTCTAACGCCACGGCCTTGAAGGCGGGCGAGAGGTCCGGAGCCGAGAGCAGTTCGCCCACGACATTGAGGAAGAGCGGGTCGACGTCCTTCGGTTCGTGCGTAAGCTTCGCGCGCACCTGCGCGTGCAGCGTGCGCAGCATCAGCTCGTTCATCGCGTCCCAACGGTTGAAGGGGTCGCCGTCGCGCGTGGCGAGGAAGGCGAGCGTCGCGTCGTCGTAGTCGGCCTCGAGAATGACGGGGGCCGCAAAACCGCGGTTGAGCGAGGACACCGGGCAGGCGGGAAGGCCCGCAAACACCCATTCGTGATGCGTTTCGCGAAGTTCGAGCATGCGCGTTCCGGGGGCGGGCGCTTCGTCTTCTTCAATGAGCTGCACGGGCATTTCCGCACCCGTCGTCGGGTCGAGAAGCGCCACGGGGAACGGGATCAGGAACGGACGCTTGATGGGCTGCCCGGGCGTGGCGGGCGTCGTCTGCGTCGCGCTCAGCGTGAAGGTGTGGTTCACGTCGTCCCAACGGGTTTCGACCTTCAGGCGCGGCGTACCCGCCTGCGAGAACCAGAGGGCGAACTGACCGAGGTCGCGCCCTGCGGCTTCCTGCATGGCTTCGAGGAACGCTTCGAGCGTGGCGGCGCCGCCGTCGTTTTTCGCGATGTAGAGATCGAACCCGCGACGGAACGTCTCGCGACCGAGCAGCGTCTGAAGCATGCGGATCACTTCCGCACCCTTCTCGTAAACGGTCATGGTGTAGAAGTTGTTGATGTCGAGGTAGCTCTCGGGGCGAATCGGGTGCGCCATCGGGCTCGCGTCTTCCGGGAACTGGTTCGTGCGCAGGAAGCGCACGTCCTTGATGCGCTGCACGGCGCGCGCGGAGGCTTCTCCGAGCATGTCGGCGGAGAATTCCTGGTCGCGGAAGACCGTGAGACCTTCCTTCAGGGCGAGCTGGAACCAGTCGCGCAGCGTCACGCGGTTGCCCGTCCAGTTGTGGAAGTACTCGTGACCCACCACGGATTCGACCCGCAGATAGTCGTCGTCGGTAGCAACCTTCGGGTTGGCGAGGGCGCAACGGGCGTTGAAGATGTTGAGGCCCTTATTCTCCATGGCGCCGAAATTGAAGTCGTTCGTCGCGACGATGCGAAAGCCCTCGAGGTCGAGTTCGAGCCCCCAGCGTTCTTCGTCCCAACGGATGGACTTCTTCAGACTTTCAAGCGTGTGCGCGGTCTTTTCGAGATCCTGCGGTTCGACCCAGATTTCAAGCGAAGCCTGGCGGCCGTCCTTGAGCGGGAAGATTTCGCTGCGGCACACGAGCTTGCCCGCCACGAGCGCGAAGAGGTACGAGGGTTTCGGAAACGGGTCGACCCAGAGGGCGTAGTGACGCCCGTCGCCGAGGTCCTTCTCTTCCATGCGGTTGCCGTTCGAGAGAAGAATCGGGTAGAGGTCCTTCGGCGCGCGAATCGCCACGGTGTAGCGGGCGAGCACGTCGGGGCGGTCGAGGAAGTACGTGATGCGGCGGAAACCTTCCGACTCGCACTGGCTCATGAGGTTGCCGCCCGAGACGTAGATGCCCGAGAGGGCGGTGTTCTGCACGGGGCTGAAGCGGTTGACGATCGAAATCGTGCTTTCGCCCACGATGTTCGGAATCGTGAGCGCCGTCGGCGACACGTCGTATTCCGTTTCGCTCAGGAGGCGCCCGTTCACCGTCACGCTCACGAGCGTGAGTTCTTCGCCGTTGAGCACCAGGGGCGCGCCCTTTTCGGTGCTCTGGGGGTTGGGCACGACGTGCATCGTGTTGGTGACGCCGGTGCTCTCCGGGTCGAGATCGAACTCGAGTTTGACGGTGTCGATGAGGTGCGTCGGGACGCGGTAGTCGGAACGATGAATCGTAGTCTTGGCCATGGCGTAAGAGATTCGTGGAAGTGGCCCGGCGCAACGTCGGCCGGGCGTGCGGTTTCTCGATTTTAGACCGAGTACCGCCCGCCGACTTCGACCGAAGGGGACGAAAACAAAAAATCCCGAAGCGTTTCCGCTTCGGGATTTTTCAGGAAATGTTCCGAACGGGCCGAGAATCACTTCTTGGCGGGTTCTTCCGTCTTGGCGACGAGGTCTTCCATGCCGAGGCCCGTGTAGTCATGGCCGGCCGTCGGATGGCAGGCAAGGCAGTCGACCTTCTTTTCGGAGTCGGGGCCCATGCCCTTGTGGATGGCGGCAACCATCGGCTTCTTCGGGTTGTACATCTTTTCAACTTCGTGGCAGCCGCGGCAGGCGGAGAAGTTGCGGTCGATCATCTGCTGATGAACGGCTTCGGCCATGTGGGGACGCTTTTCGATCTGCTTTTCGACCGTGCTGAGCGAGCCCTGGATCTGACCGATGAGCGAGACGGAACCGGCGTGAGCCTTGTCGAGGAGGAGAGCCACGTAGTCGATCGGGCCGACGTGTTCATTCGAGTGGTTCTTCAGGTGGCAGTCCGAGCAGCCGGCCGTGGCGCCGGAAGCCGTACGGAAGTGCTGGCCCTTCTGGTAGGCCTGGTAGGTCACCGTCATCGAGTGGCAGAATTCGCCGCAGAACTTCGGCGTGCCGGCCCAATGCACGACGCTCGTCAGAACGCCGACAAACACGATGCCGACCACGACGCCGATCAGGCAGATGCCGGCGAGATACCATTTGCTGTTCTTTTCCATTTGGATGAACCTTCATGAATAACCTCCGGGCTTGCAACCGGAGCGGACCGGCGAGGCGCGTGGAGGCGGGGTCTGTTTTTCTGAGGATTCTGCGGTCGGGCTTCAAAGAAGCGACCACAAGGCAAGGTGCAATATTATGGGCAAATGTGTAAAGAAGGGAAACAGCAGATTGATCGAAATCAATCGAAAGATGAAAACTCGTTAAGAAAAACCGAATACCTACCGCAAAATAAGGAAGAGTACTCAGATTTTTCGGCTCCGAGGACCGACTTCAAGAGTTCAGGAGGTAAGGCCGATGACGATGGCCGACGGAGAAATGGAGGCGACGGCCTTCTGATTCATATGCAGACCGTGGTTGCGTTTCGCAAACCCGACGATGATAAGACCCGAGGGAAGGCGCAGCGAACACTCGCCGCCCTTCGCGGCGCGCTCGCTTCGGATCACCTCGCCGACCAACTGATTTTCGGGGCGCTTTTCGCCCGAGGGGTTTTCGCCCCCGTGCGTCTCTTTTGGAAAATCCGCCGTGATTTCGACGCCGGTCGCCTTCGTAAGCGCAAGGACCGACTTCCCTTCGGCAAGCCCGAGAAGTTGGGCGGACTCCTTCGTGACGGAGGCGCGCAAGAGGTGCGTGTCGTCGATGCGCAGCGTAAGTCGCACGAGCGCCGAGCCGATCTTCATCTTGACGATCGTGGCGGGGAACTGATTCCGAAGCGATGTTTGGAGCGTCGTGCTCCCGATACGCTCGAAGGCGCTCGAGCCGCGCGCTCGGAAGCGTGCGAGCACCTCGGCCCGGGCGCGCGCGAGTTCGTCGGCCAACTCCAGCACTTCGCGGCCCGTGGCCGAGAGCTTCGTACCGCCCCCTCGGGCGCCGCCCACCACTTTTTCGACGAGTGGACCGCCCGCGAGGTTCCCGAGCGTCTCGATCGCCTGCCAGGCCGCTTTGTAACTTACGCCCGCGCCGCGGGCGGCCTGGGAAATCGAGCCCACGTCGTCGATGCGCCGCAAAATGTCGATGCGCTTGTCGATTTGCTCGTTGAGAAGATCCGCGAGAAGGATCGGGTTGGCGGTTCGGGCTTCGTCGGTTGCCATGATCACCTCGAAAAGCGTTCGGTCTTGGGTAGGGTGTAAGAGGTAGCGGGAGCCTCCCTTTCGGCGTATTGCGAAAGCAAAACGCTTTCGCTATTCTTTTTCGGAATAGCGCTCGGGGCAAGTCTCGGGTGAAATTGTAGACCGACCGCGCGTTGGCGAACCCCGAATTCCGGGCTCCGAACGCGACGGGCGGAGTCATTGCGTCGGAGGATTTCAGCATGAAGACGAAAAACATTCTGTTCGGTGCGGTGCTTGCCGCAGTGGCGTGCACGGCCGTCAACGCCGAAGAAGTGCGCGTGGCGGTGGCCGCCAACTTTGCGGCGCCCGCTCAGGAACTCGCGCCGATTTACGAAAAGGCGACGGGCGACAAGCTCCTTCTTTCCTTCGGTTCGACGGGGGCTTTCTACGCGCAGATCAAAAACGGCGCGCCCTTCGACGTGCTTCTTGCCGCCGACGACGAAACGCCCGCCAAGGCCGTGAAGGAAAACCACGGTGTGGCCGGTACGACCTTCACCTACGCGATCGGCAAGCTCGTGCTCTGGTCGTCCGACGCGAACCTCGTGAAGGGCGACGCCGCCGTTCTCACGACGGACGCCGTGAAGCACGTGGCCGTTGCGAACCCGAAGCTCGCGCCCTACGGCCTCGCCGCCCACGAAGCGATGCAGAAGCTCGGCATCGAAGCCGCGGTGACCCCCAAGATCGTCGAAGGCGACAACATCGGCAAGACCTTCCAGTTCGTGAAGACGGGCAACGCCCAGGCCGGCTTCGTGGCGCTCTCGCAGTGCTACAAGGACGGCGCCTTCACGTCGGGTTCGGGCTGGATCATCCCGGGCGACCTCTACAACCCCATCGCTCAGGACGCGGTCCTTCTGAAGAAGGGTGAAAAGAACGAGGGTGCGAAGCGCTTCCTCGAATTCCTGAAGTCGAGCCCCGAAGCCGCCCGCGTTCGCGAAGCGTACGGCTACGGCACGGCCAAGTAAGGCGCGGTCATGTTCACCGCGGCGGACTTCGAGCCGATTCTCCTGAGCCTCAAACTCGCCGCGGTGACGACGGCGGTGCTGCTGCTCGTCGGGCTGCCGATCGCGTGGTGGCTCGCCCGCGGGCGGGGAACGGGGCGTGCGATCGTGGGTGCGATCGTCACGCTCCCCCTCGTGTTGCCGCCCTCCGTCCTGGGGTTTTACATCCTCGTCGCCCTGGGGCCCGCGGGCCCGCTCGGGTGGGTCACCCAGACGATCGGGCTCGGCATTCTCAATTTCACGTTCACGGGGCTTGTGATCGGCTCCGTCATCTATTCGCTCCCCTTCATGGTGCAGCCTCTGCAGACCGCTTTCGAATCCGTCGGGCGTCGCCCGATCGAAGCGGCCGCCACGTTGCGCTGTCCGCCTTTCGAAGCCTTCTGGTGCGTCGTGATGCCGCTCGCGCGGCATGGCATCGTCACGGGCGTGCTGATGACCTTCGCGCACACGATCGGCGAATTCGGCGTCGTGCTGATGATCGGCGGCAACATCCCGGGCGAAACGCAGGTCGTCTCGACCGAGATCTTCACGTACGTCGAAGCGATGGAATACGACAAGGCGCACGTCCTCGCGGGCGGCATGCTCGTTTTCAGTTTCCTGGTGTTGGCGGGGCTCAATCTGCTGAACCGCCGGCGGGCGGCTTCTTGAGGGGTGCGGCATGACGTTTTTCGATTTCTTTACGGGGAAGCGCCCCTCGGCGCATCCCGCGCACGGCGCAAGCGACGCCTCGGGGAGCGTGCGCCTCACGCTCGAGCGCTCGACGGGCTTTGAGCTCGACGTCGACTTTATGATTCCCGAAAAAGGCATTACGGTGCTTTTCGGCCCGTCGGGCTGCGGCAAGACGACCGTGCTTCGCTGCGTGGCGGGGCTCGAACGGGCGCGCGGCCGCGTCTTTGCGGGCGGGAACCTCTGGCAGGACGACGCTTCGGGTGTTTTCGTTCCCACCCACGGGCGCAACCTCGGGTACGTCTTTCAAGAAGCGAGCCTTTTCGAGCACCTGAACGTTCGGGAGAATCTGCGCTTCGGCCTGAAGCGCGCCCGAACGACGGACGGCGAAGCGCGTCTTGCCGAGGCCGTGGAGTTGCTCGGCATCGGCGGACTCCTGGATCGGTCGGTTGACGAACTTTCGGGCGGCGAAAAGCAGCGTTGCGCCATTGCGCGCGCTCTGGCTCTTCGCCCCGACATTCTCCTCATGGACGAGCCGCTCTCGGCCCTCGACTGGGCGCGAAAGCGCGAATTCCTCCCGTGGCTTGAAAAGCTCAAGGACGAACTGAGCATCCCCATTCTCTACGTCACCCACTCGACCGAGGAGATGACGCGCTTGGCGGACCGCCTCGTTGTGCTTTCGCAAGGGCGCGTGCTTGCCCAAGGGGCGCTTCGCGACGTTCTCGCCGACCCGAGGGTTTCCGTTCCCGCGGGCGACGGCCGCGGGGTCGTCCTGGAGGGCGAGGTGCGCTCGATTTCCGACGCGTGGCATACGGCCTCGGTGGCGGCGGGCGACTGGACCTTCGAAGTGCCCGCGGGGGCGCTTCGACCCGGCGGCCGCGTTCGCCTTCGCGTTCTCGCGCGGGACGTGAGTCTTGTGCTGGAGAAGCCCGAACGCACGTCGATTCGCAACGTTCTTCACGTTCGCATTGCGGAGTTCGTGCCGGCCGAGCGGCCGGACGACCCGTACGTGCACGTCGTACTCGAAGAGGAAACGGGCGGCCGACGGATGCTCGCGCGCCTTCTCGCGCACTCGGTCGACGAGCTCGGCCTCGTGCGGGGCATGACCCTCTGGGCGCAGGTGAAGTCGGCCGGCGTCGTCCTCTGAGCGCCCGAGCCGAATCCCGCGAAAAAAAACGGAAAAGGCCGCACGGAATCGTGCGGCCTTTTTTTTCAGGGCTTTCGGTGCCGGTCGAAGCCGACCGGTACCGGTCGATCCGGGGCGTCCGACGCTTTCAATGTGCTCAATGCGCTCAATGTGCGTCGGGACGCTCGGACCTCAAGCCGATCAGCAGCGGCGGGCGAGCTCGGGGGCCTTGCCGATGTAGGTGGCGGGGGTGAGTTCCATGAGGCGCGCCTTGGCGTCGGCGGGGATCTCAAGGCCTTCGATGAAGGTGCGCATCGTTTCGGGCGTGATGCCCTTGCCGCGCGTGAGAGCCTTGAGCTGCTCGTAGGGGTGCGGCACGCCGTAGCGACGCATGACGGTCTGGACGGCTTCGGCGAGCACTTCCCAGGCGTGATCGAGGTCTTCGGCGATACGGGCTTCGTTCACCTGGAGCTTCCCAAGGCCGCGCGTGAGCGCGTTGTAGCCGATGAAGCAGTAGCCGAACGCGACGCCGAGGTTGCGCAGCACGGTCGAGTCCGTGAGGTCGCGCTGCCAGCGGGAAACGGGGAGCTTGCCGGCGAGGTGGCCGAGCAGGGCGTTGGCGATGCCGAGGTTGCCTTCGGAGTTTTCGAAGTCGATGGGGTTCACCTTGTGGGGCATCGTCGAGGAGCCGACTTCGCCTTCCTTGAGCTTCTGACGGAAGAAGCCGAGCGAGATGTAGCCCCAGACGTCGCGGTCGAAGTCGAGCAGGATCGTGTTGGCGCGTTCGATCTCATGGAAGAGTTCGGCCATGTAGTCGTGCGGTTCGATCTGGATCGTGTGCGTGTTGAAGACGACGCCGAGGCGTTCTTCGACGACCTTGCGCGAGAAGCTTTCCCAGTCGAAGTCGGGGTAGGCGATCAGGTGGGCGTTGTAGTTGCCGACGGCGCCGTTCATCTTGGCGTAGATCTTCACGGCTTCGATGGCTTCGATCACGCGGTTGAGGCGCACGGCGACGTTGGCGAACTCCTTGCCGACGGTCGTGGGGGAAGCGGTCTGGCCGTGCGTGCGGGAGAGCATCGGAATGTCGGCCCACTGCTTGGCAAAGTCGGCGATCGTCGCGTGGATGCGCTTGAGGTAAGCGACGAGCTCGGCGCGGCCCTTCGTGAGCATGAGGGCGTGCGAGGTGTTGTTGATGTCTTCGCTCGTGCAGGCGAAGTGAACGAACTCGGCGGCGCTCTTGAGTTCTTCGTCGTGCGCGACGCGGTCCTTGATCCAGTATTCGACGGCCTTGACGTCGTGGTTGGTCGTGCGTTCGATCGCCTTCACCGCTTCGCAGTCTTCGAGCGAGAAGTTGTCGGCGAGGCCGCGAAGGAAGGCCTTGCCGTGGTCGGAGAGGTGGGGCAGCTCTTCGAAGCCCGCTTCGGAAAGGGCGATGAGCCATTCGACTTCGACGCGAACGCGGGCGTTCATGAAGGCGCATTCGGAGAAGATGTCGCGCAGCACGTCGGTCTGCGAGGCGTAGCGGCCGTCGATCGGAGAGAGCGCGGTGAGAGGATTGAGAGCCATGTTCCGGGTTCCTCAAATTGAAGTTGAAAAGACGAAAAAATCGGTCGGATCGTGCGCTTCGGCGGGGCGCGAAAGCGAAAGGGCGGCCGGGGCCGAAGCCGCGAAGCGGACGATCGAAAAATCGGAAAACTCGCTATTTTAACGAAAAGCGCGAACCGATCGGACCGATAGGCCGACCTGAGACGCATCGGCGGTTTTTGCGGGATTTCAGGAGAACCCAAGCGTTTTTTCGCTACCGCACGCAGGGCGCAAGACCGTATGATTGCAACGAAATTCAATGCGGCGGGCTCTGTTCCCGTCGAATCCGTCGATCTAGTGGAGAGAGGAATGCTGAAAAGAACCCTGATTGCGGCTCACTGTGTTTTGGCGCTTTGCGCCCTGCCCGCCTGGGCGAGCGGCGGTGCGAGCGGCACCAAGGTGACGTTTGAAACCCAGGGCGAATTGGGCGAGGTGGTGAACAACCCCTACGACATCGCCCCTCTGACGTCCGTGATTCGAAACGGGGGGTACGAACTCCTGAAGGCGCACGTGCGCGTGCTTCCGAAGACGGGCGGCGTTGAAATCGCCTACGACGTCGGTCCGACGGCGCTTCGCACCTACGGCGGGATCCCGGTCTTCGGCCTCTACGCCGACTACCTCAACAAGGTCGAAGTTTCCTACACCCGCGTCGCGCACGGCGTGAAGGAAGAAAAGAAAGAAACCTATTCCATCTGGACGCCGCCCGTGTGGCTCGAACCCACCTGGGGGAACGGCCGCCCCTACAAGACCTTCGACGTCGAAGTGACGAAAAAGCCGTCGAAGGAATTCGCCGACCGCCTCTACTTCATCAACAACCTCCTGCCCGCTTCTCCGAAGGGCGTGCGCGCCGTTTGGAACAATCCCACGGGCGGCGCGCTCGAGTGGAATTTCTATCCGCAAAACGCCATCGTCGACACGACGGGCGAAGTGCGTTGGTACATGCAGCCGCAGTCGATCTACGATCCGCGCGACATGTTGAAGAGCGGCATCATGATGGGGTTCCATCAGAACGAGGACGGCGCGCTCTCGTGGGGCTACGGCCAGCGCTACGCGAAGTACGACCTCATGGGCCGTGAAGTCTTCAACCGGCGCCTCCCCGACGGCTACGCCGACTTCAGCCACGCCATGGCGCTCGGTCCCGACGGCCGCTACTTCCTGCGCGTCGCGGGCGCGGACGTGCGCCGTGCGGACGACACGCGCGTTCGCACCGTGCGCGACCTCATCATCGAGGTCGACGCCAACGGCCGCGTGACCGACGAATGGCGCCTCTGGGACATTCTCGATCCGCAGCGCAACATCGTCCTGAAGTCGATCGACCAGGGGGCGGTGTGCCTCAACGTCGACGTGTCGCAGTCGGGCAAGACGCTCACGGCCGCGCAGATCGCCAAGCTCGAAGCCCAGCACGCCTTCGGTGACATCACCGGTACGGGCATGGGCCGCAACTGGGCGCACGTCAATTCGATCGACTACGACGAAGCGGACGATTCGATCATCCTCTCCTCGCGCCACCAGTCGGCGGTCGTCAAGATCGGTCGCGACAAGCAGGTGAAGTGGATCCTCGCCGCCCCGAACGGCTGGAACGAAGCGCTGCGCGGCAAGGTGCTCACGCCCGTCGACAAAAACGGCAAGAAGCTCGAGTGCCGACTCGGCCGCTGCGAAGGCGACTTCGACTGGACCTGGACGCAGCACACGGGCTGGAAGGTCGACGAACTGAGCAAGGGCGACATCCTCTACCTCTCGGTCTTCGACAACGGCGACGGGCGCGCCTTCCGTCAGCCTGACGATCCGAAGGAAAAGTACAGCCGTGCCGTTCTCTACAAGATCGACCAGAAGGCGATGACGGTCGAGCAGGTTTGGGACTACGGTCGCGAACGCGGTCACGAGCTCTACAGCCCCGTGACGAGCTCGGTCGAATACAAGAAGGACAAGAATTCGTTCGTGGTCTACTGGGCTTCGATCGACCTGACGGACCCGAAGGCCCAGGGCCCCAACCCGGTCCTCACCGAGTTCCGTTACGGCGAGAAGGAACCCGCCTTTGAAATGAAGCTCCACGGCACGTTCGGCTACCGCGCGCTGCCGATCGACCTCACGAAGGCGTTCGGCCGCTAAGCGGCCCCGGGCGTCCTTTCGCCCCAAGCCCCCGAAAAAAGGGCGCCGCGGCTCGTTCGAGCGCGGTGCCTGTTTCTTCGTCGGTTTGTTGCGAGCCTTCTGTCGGTCTCTTTCGGGCTTCGTTCGAGCCTCAAAGAATCTCGTCGCCGTTCGCAAGGCACAGCTCGTAGAGGAGCGCGCTCACGGGTTTCGCGTTCATCTTGCGGCTGAAGTGCGCGCGGTGCACTTCCACCGTGCGCTGCGAGAGATAGAGCTGCTCGGCGATTTCGCTGTTGCGCAGACCCCGACAGAGCTTTTCGAAAATCTGACGCTCGCGCGGCGTGAAGCTGTTGAGCAGGTCGTAGATGCGCCGCTTGCGGGCTTTCTGATTGCTGAGCGCCAGCGCGCGGTCGACCGAGTGCTGCAGTCGCGCGGGGTCGACGGGTTTGAGCAGGTAGTCGACGGCTCCGCCCGCCATGGCTTCGACCGCCGTTTCGACCTGATCGTCGTTCGAGAGAAAGATGATCGAAATCGGGCTTTTCAAGGCCGCAAGCTCGCGCTGGAGCGCCAGACCATCTTCGAGTTCGGGCGTGCCGATGTCCGTGATGAGACAGCCCGGACGGTCGAGCGCCACCGAGTCGAAGAACGCGTCGTGCGTCATGAACGGGATGACGTTGTAGTTGCGGGAAAGCGCGAACGTGAGCGAAAAGCGGACTTCTTCGCTGTCGATGATCCAGACGGGCCCCGAGGCGGCGTTTTTGGCGACTTCGGGCGGAACGAGTTCGGGGAAAAGCGTGGGAGTGGTCATGTTCCTGGGCGAGTCGACCGCACGGAGTGCGGACGGCGGTTTCGGGCGTATTGCCTCATAATGACTTAAAAGACATTCTCTCAGAAATCGCATCGGAGAATCGGGGCTCGAAACGCGGGACCGGCCGGGCGAGCGTCCCGAGGCGTTTTGCGCGGGCCCCATCGGAGACAACCCTATGACGTTCTCGACGAATGGCGCCGGGTACGGCGCCGCCAACGCATCGACGGGCAACCTCTTCGAGGACCTGCCCTCGCGCTCGGGAGGCGTGACGCCCGCACCCGTCGGCGAAGCGCTCGCACTGCTCGGGCGGCAGCTGCCGCGGGACGTGCGGCTCGGCTCGTCGAGCTGGAATTTCCCCGGATGGCTCGGCCTCGTCTACGGAGCGGGCTCGGGGGAGAGGCGCCTGCACGCCGAAGGGCTCAAAGCCTACGCGGCCTGGCCGCTCTTTCGCACGGTGGGGCTCGACCGGAATTTCTACCGCCCTTACGCGGTCGAGGAGCTCGCGAACTTCGCCGCTCAGGTGCCCGAAGACTTTCGCTTCATCGTCAAGGCGCCGCGCGATCTGACGGACCCGTACCTGCGCGCCCCCACGGGGCGGCCGCTTCGGGCCAATCCCAATTACCTCAACGTCGAGCGCCTCAAGAGCACCTATTTCGCACCCGTCGAAGCGGGGCTCGGTGACAAGACGGGCGTGCAGGTGCTGCAGTTCTCACCTTTCCCGCACGAAGCCCTGCGACGACCCGAGGATCGCGAACGCGCGACCGACGCGCTCGTGCGGTTTTTCGACGCCGTCGCGCAAGCCAACACGAGCGGACGCCTCGTCGCGGCGGAATTTCGCAATTACGAATTCGTCACGCCGCGCCTTTACGGCGCGATGCGTCGGGCGGGCATTCGACCCGTGATAGGGCTCCACCCCGCGATGCCGCCGCTCGTGCGGCAGATGACGGCGCTGCGCTTTTACGAAACGGGCGAGCGCGCCGCCGACCCGAGAGGCGACTGGCCGATTACGGGGCCTCTGGTCGTTCGGTGGTCGCTTGCGGCCAACCGCTTCTACGACACCGCGAAGGCCGACTGGTCGCCCTTCAACGCGGTCGCCGCCCCCGACCCCGCCACGCGCGCGGCGCTTGCGGGCCTCATCGTGCGGGCGCACGCAAGCGGTGCTCCCACCTTCATGGCAGTCAACAACAAGGCCGAAGGCTGTGCGCCCGAAACCGTTCGGGCGGTCGCGCAAGCCGTGGTGGCGATGAACGATCGGAGGCTCGAGCGCGAACGGCGTACGGAACTCGAAGCCGCGGCGCGCGATCGGCGTCTTGCGCTTCCCGTCGATCACCAGTGACCGATCCAGTCCACTTCGTCGACGTCGGCTTCGGGGCGGTCCTCCCGGGGCGTGCCGCAGAGGATGAAGGCCGGAAGCAATTCCGTCGCCGGGTCGTAGAGGCCTTTCGGGTCCGCGAATTCGGGAGCCGACACGGTCTTTGCGGCAAAGCCGTCCGCTTCGAGACTCAGAAGGAAATTCATGAGGGCGGCGCCCGCCGTCATGAGGTTTTCGCGCTCCAGCCGGGCGTTGTCGGCGGTGCGGCGAATCACGAGGGCAATGAGCCCCGGTCCCTTCGTCGCTTTGGACCGGGCCTTGGCGCGCTCTTCGGGCGTCGCCTCGGCGGGAAGGCGCGCTTCGAAGAGGTCGGCGAGACGTTCGCGCGAATCGATGCGCACGAAGCGCACGGGGAACTCGGCGTCGTGACAGGGGGCGCGCATCGCGCAGGTCACGGCGCGGGTCAGTTCGGCTTCGCCCGGAGCGGGTTCGGTGAGGTATTTGGCACCCGTCGAGGTGCGGTGCATGATGAGGTTGTGAAGCGACGACACGGTCTCTCTCCTATGCATGTGAACGCGGCCCGGACGGGACGGCTTCGGTCGGGCGTCTTTCGCCCCGGGCCCTGCGAACGAGTATAGTCCGCCGCATTCGAGATGAATCGGGCCGAATCGCGCGGGAAATCGGGAATTCGGGGAATTCGCGGGGGTCCGGCCCGAGAGGCGGCGTCGAAGTCGCCGTTTCGAGGTCGTTTTTTCCGTGCGATCTCCGCTAAGCTTGATTCCTTTCGGAGGACCGTCCAAGATGCCGCTTTGGGACATTACCGCGCCGCTTTCGCCCGAGACGCCCGTCTATCCCGGGGACGAACCCGTTCGTTTCCGACGCACGGCGTCGATCGACCGGGGCGACGCGGCGAACGTGTCGGCTTTTTCGATGAGCGTTCATGCGGGCACCCACGTCGACGCGCCGAGTCACCTCGGATTCGAGGGCGACGCGGACGCGATTCCCCTGGAGGTGCTGACGGGCGAGTGCGTCGTCGTCGATCTTTCCCGTGCGCCCGAAGGTGTCGAGCCCGAAGCGCCCTTTTCAGTTCGACTCGAGGACGCGACCGGCGCACTGCAACATGCGTTTGAGGCGGTTGAGGCGGCTGGGACGGGCCCCGTCGTTCGGCTCCTTTTCAAAACGGGAGGGCGTCCCGTCACGGGACTCGATTCCCAATTCGTGCGGGCGCTTTGCGAACGGGGCGTGCGGCTCATAGGGTTGGAATTGTCGAGCATCGACCCCGAAACGGGACCCGAAGCCGAGACGTTGCCTGCGCATCGCGCGGCGCTTGCCGCGGGGACGGTCGTTCTGGAAAACCTGGTGCTCGAGGGCGTCCCCGAAGGGCGCTACGAGCTTTGGGCGCTCCCGACGGCGTTGGTAGGCCTCGATGCGGCGCCCGTTCGCGCCGTGCTTCGCGGACCGCTCGGTCCGCTCGCATGAGAGCCCGACTCCGACCATCCGACTTCAATAAACCCGATTTTCAAGCATGACCCAGATCTACGAATCCGTCGTCCGCATCCGTTTCGGACACTGCGATCCCGCGGGGATCGTCTACCACCCCCAGTACTTTGCGATCCTCAACTACGTGATGGAGGACTTTTTCCGCGACGTGCTCGGGATCACCTTCAACGACGTCGAAACCGTCGGCGTGGGCTTGCCCGTTGCGGGCGTGCGCTGCGACTTCGCCGCGCCCGGTCGCGTGGGCGACGTCTGTACGGCGCGCCTCTGGGCGGAGCATGTCGGCGAGAAGTCGATTCGCTTTGCGATCACGATGCACTGCGGCGAGGAGCTGCGACTTCAGTGCATCGAGACGGTCGTGTGCGTGAAGCTCGAAAACGGGCGTCTCGTCTCGACGCCGATTCCCGATGAGCTTCGAGCGAAGCTCGCGCCCTACGCGGCGGACGAAACGACGCCGCCCCTGCGCCTGCGCGCCTGAGGCGATTGCATCCTCAAACGAGCGCTTCGAGGCGGGGTTCCGCCTCGCCCGACGCGCGCCAGAGCGTGCGGAGCACGGCTTCGCGCTCGGGCGTGGGGTCGGTCGCGAAAAAGCGGGAGGTTCCGCCCGCGGTGCGGGAGCTTGCGAGCCCTTCTTCCCGGAGGCGTCGAACCAATTGACGCGCGACGGCGGGTGCGGGGTCGATCGGCTCGGCGCCCGGCACGCTCTCGCGGATCGCTTCGGTAAGGAACGGATAGTGGGTGCAGCCGAGCACGATTCGGTCGGCGCTTCGGGCCGCAGCGGGCTCGAGAAAGTGCCGAACGAGCGCTCGGGTTTCGGGCGTTGTGAAGTCGCCCCGTTCCACGCACTGCATGAGGCCCGGGGCCGGCACGTCGATCACGTCGACGGGGACGGACCGGTGCTCGCGCGCCCAGCCGAGCGCTTCGTCGCGCAACGTCCGGTATTTGAGTCCTTCGATCGTCTTGGGCGTGGCCAAAACGGCCACGGTGCCCGTGACGGTTTCCCGAACGGCCGGAAAGACGGCGGGCTCGATCCCGACGACGGGGATCGCCAACCGCTCCCGCAGGCGCACGACGGCAAGCGACGTCGCGGTGTTGCAGGCGACGACGAGCGCCTTGATGCCGCGCGAAAGCAGAAAGTCGACGACGGCGTCGATACGCTCCAGAACGAACGCGTCGGGCTTCTCGCCCCAGGGCGCAAAGCCGCAGTCCGCGGCGAAAATGAGGTCTTCTCCGGGGAGCGCCCGTCGCACTTCAAGCGCCACGGAGAGTCCTCCCCAGCCCGAGTCCAAAAGTCCTACGGGAGCCGAAGTCGTGTCGCAGCGAGCGGTCATTTGCGTGTCCGTTTGAAGAGTGCGGGAAGTTCGGAGAGGAGAATGCCGCCCACGATGCAAAGGCCGCCCGCGAGGCCCCCGACGCCGAGCCGTTCGCCGACGAGCCAGCCGAGCGCGGCCGCAAAGACGCTCTCCATGGCGAAGATGACGCAGGCGCGTCCTGGCGGAACATAGCGCTGCCCGTAGGCGAGAAGCACCTGCACGAAGGCTACGATCACCGCAAGCCACGCGATGCTGCCGAGGACGACGGGCGACCAGACGGTTTCCTTGAGGGGAACGCCCGCCGCCATGGCAACGCCGAGCCCCAGCGCCGCAAAAAGGGTGACGAAGACGAGCTGCGCGAACGCGAGTTCGGCGGGCTTTGCCTGCGGAGCGAACTTCCCGACGATGAGAATTTCCGCGGCCGAAAGGAGCGCGGAGAGGATCGTCACCCATTCGCCCCAGTTATTGGAGAGACTCAGGGTGAAGGGGTTCGCAAGGAGCACGAGCCCCGCAAACGCAAGCCCCGCGCCCGCAAAGGCCGCCTTGCTCGGTGTGCGTCCGTAGACGATCCAGTAGAGAAAGGGCGTGAGCGGCACGTAAAGCGCCGTGAGAAAGCCCGACATCGAGCTTTCGATCGTCATGAGGCCCGCCGTGTTGGCCGTGTAGCAGCAGTAGATCGCAAGACCGCACCACGCGCCCCCTTTCCAGGTCGACGCAGGGATCGCACGGATGCGTCCCCTGAGAGCGAGCGCAAGCAGGAACGCGGCCGTTCCGAATCGACACAGAACGAGCGTCAACGGATTGGTCTCTTCAAGGGCGGTCGAGATCGTCAGAAAGGAACTTCCCCAAAAGAAAGTCGCCAGGACGAGCGCGAGCACCGGAAGAAGGGTCGGAGCGGCGGGCGCGGTCATGCTGCGTACCTCAGGCGGCCGCCCGACCGAGTCGGTCGTGCACGGCGGTCCATTCGGGCGCTTCGGGCGGCATCTCGATGAAGATCCGGTCGGCGCCTGCGTGGTCGAGCTCGTGGAGCGCTTCGTAGAGGCGGGCGCCGTACTCGAGGTGCGTCTCGGGGGAGACGAGCTTGAGGCGCACGGGCGCATCAAGTGCCTCGAGCGCTTCAAGGGTCGACGCGCGGGCCATGACGGCCGCGGTGCGGCCTTCCTGCGTCCAGGCGGCGACACGCTCCGCCAAGGCTTCTGGGGCGACGAGTTCGAGCTTCGTGCGCGGCGCGTAGTGGCTCTTCAGACGCCCGGAAGCGCGCGGCGCGTTCGAGCCCGCGTCGGGCACGGGGCAGCCGAGCGTTTCTTCGAGCATCGCGCGCGTCACGACGCCGTGACGAAGAATCGTCGGCTCGCCCGAGGAAAGATTCACCATGGTCGACTCGATCCCGAATTCGCACGGTCCCCCGTCGAGGATCATGTCGAGCTTCCCCTCGGGTTTGACGCCGAGGTCCTCGCGCACGTGCTCCGCGCACGACGGGCTGATCCGACCGAACGTGTTGCACGAGGGGGCCGTGAGCCCCTTCATCGTCGGGCCCGCAAAGGCCTTCAGAAGGGCGTGCGCCCAGGGGTGCGACGGACAACGCAGCGCGACCGTATCCTGACCGCCCGTGACGAAAAGGCCGCAACGGGGCTTTTTCTTCAGAACGAGCGTGAGCGGACCCGGCCAGTAGGCGCGCGCGAGCACCCGGGCGCTCTCCGGCACGTCTTCGGCCCAGGCGTCGATCGCCTCGGGACCGCACACGTGCACGATGAGCGGATGATCCTTGGGGCGTCCCTTGGCCTCGAACGTGGCCGTCACGGCCGCTTCGTTGTCGGCGTCGGCCGCAAGGCCGTACACCGTTTCGGTGGGAAGGGCCACGAGGCCGCCCGCTTCGAGAATGGCACGGGCGCGCTCGACGGCTTGAAGGTCGACGGGAGGAGTCGTCATGGAAATCCTTGTTGGTTACTCGGGATCGGGAAGGCCGAGAATGCGGGCGACGGCGCGCGCACGCTCGAAGGCTTCGTCGAGCGTCGGAGCCACGCACGTGACGTGCCCCATTTTGCGCGCGCGACGGGCTTCCTTTTTCCCGTAGAGATGAAGTTTCGCCCCCGGAACGGCGAGCACGGCCTGCCAGTCGGGGTCGCGGAAGCGGTTTTCGGCGTCGAACCACTCGTCGCCGAGGATGTTGAGCATGACCGCCGAGGAGTGGCGGCTCGTGTCGCCGAGAGGCATGCCGGTCATCGCGCGGACCTGTTCCTCGTACTGGCTCGTCACGCACGCGTCGATCGTGGCGTGGCCCGAATTGTGGGGGCGAGGCGCGAGTTCGTTCACAAGGAGCGTGTCATCTTCAAGGAGGAAGAATTCGACGCAAAGAACGCCCACGTACTCCAGCGCGTCGGCGATGCGCACCGCATGGGCGCGCGCCTTTTCGGCGATCGCCTCGGAAATGCGCGCGGGCAACACCGACACGGCAAGAATGCCGTTGCGGTGGTAATTTTCAGCGGCGTCGAAGGTCTTCGTTTCGCCCGTAAGCGAGCGGCACACGATGACGGAGAGCTCGAGCTTGAGGGGAAGCATCTTTTCGAACACGCACTCGACCCCGTTCGTGCTGCGGAAGGCCTGCAGGAGTTCGTCGCGGTTCTTGACGCGGTACTGGCCCTTGCCGTCGTAACCGAGGCGGGCGGTCTTGAGAATGCCGGGGAAGAGCGCTTCGTCCACGCCCGCCGCATCCTCTTCGGAGAGTACCGCGCAGTGGGGCGCCACGGGTACGCCCGCGACGGATTCGACGAAATGCTTCTCGACGTTGCGGTCCTGCGTGACGGCCACGGCGTGCGCGGGCGGCGCCGTGAGGGTGCCCTTCGCGGCAAGACGGCGAAGGCTCTCGGCGGGAACGTTTTCGAATTCGGTCGTGGCGCACGGGCAACGCTCGGCGAGACGGTCGAGGCCGTCGGCGTCGTTGTAGGGCGCTTCGATGTGCTCGGCGGACACTTCGGCGGCGGGGGCGCCGTGCTGGGGTTCGAGTACCGCGACGCGGTAGCCCATCGCGGCCGCGGCCTGCGCGAACATGCGGCCCAACTGGCCGCCGCCCATGAGGCCGAGCGTGGCGCCCGGAAGAATCGGCTTCGTTTCGGTCATCGTTCGGTTTCCTCAGAGCGTTTCGACGGGCAGCGTCATGGCTCGGGCCTTCGCGTTCTGAGCGACGCGGAATTCGGCGAGCTTTTCTTCGAGCGCGGCGTCTTCGACCGAGAGGATCTGCACGGCGTAGAGGGCGGCGTTGGCGGCACCGGCTTCGCCGATCGCGAACGTGGCGACGGGCACGCCCTTGGGCATCTGCACGATCGAGTGCAGGCTGTCGACGCCGCGCAGGTACTTGGAGGGAACGGGAACGCCGCAGACGGGCAACGTGCACTTGGCGGCGATCATGCCGGGCAGGTGCGCGGCGCCGCCCGCGCCGGCAATGATAACGCGCAGACCGCGCGAGCGGGCGCTCGAAGCGTACTCGAACATTTCATCGGGCATGCGGTGCGCGGAGACGACGCGGGCCTCGAAGGGAACGCCGAAGTCCTTGAGCATGCGGGCGGCGTGGGACATGACGTCCCAGTCCGAATTGCTGCCCATGACGATGCCGACGAGGGGACGGGTGTCGTTGTTGGTCATTGCAAAAACCTCACGAAAATAGGGAGAAACGGTGAAGGGTAAAAGTCGAAGAGAAAAGTTCTCCGGGCCTCGCGGCGGGAGAACTTTTCTCCTGGACTTTGGAAAAAGCGTCGCGGAAACCGAGGGAGAGGTTTTCGGGGCGGGGCCCCGGAAGGACCGGGAACCCGCCCGAGCGACGCGTGCGGCTCGAATTACTCGATGTCCGTGCCCGCGAGGCGACGCAGCGCTTCGCGGTACTTGTCGGCCGTCTTTTCAATGACGTCTTCGGGGACCTTCGGAGCAGGCGGGGTCTTGTCCCAGGGCTGGGCTTCGAGCCAGTCGCGGATGAACTGCTTGTCGTAGCTCATCGGGGAGGTGCCCACTTCGTACGTGTCGGCCGGCCAGAAGCGGCTCGAGTCGGGCGTGAGGACTTCGTCCATGAGGCGCACGTTCCCTTCGGCGTCGATGCCGAATTCGAACTTCGTGTCGGCGATGATGATGCCCTTCGTGAGCGCGTAGTCGGCCGCGCGGCGGTAGAGCTCGAGGGTGGCGTTGCGGATCGTGTTGGCGATTTCTTCACCGTAGAGTTCGACCACGCGTTCGAACGAGATGTTTTCGTCATGCGTGCCGACTTCGGCCTTCGCGGCGGGCGTGAAGATCGGTTCGGGGAGCTTCTGGGCCATCTTGAGGCCTTCGGGCAGCTTCACGCCGCAGACGGAACCCGTCGCGCAGTAGTCCTTCCAGCCGCCGCCGATCAGGTAGCCGCGGGCCACGCATTCGACGAGGATGGGCTTCAGGCGCATCGCGACGACCGCACGGCCGCGCACCTGTTCGACTTCTTCGGGCTTGACGACCGTTTCGGGGTCGATGCCCGTGAGGTGATTCGGCAGAACGCCGTCGAGCTTGTCGAACCAGAAGTTCGTGAGAGCCGTCAGAACCTTGCCCTTCCCGGGGATCGGGTCGTCGAGGATGACGTCAAAGGCGGAAATGCGGTCCGTGGCGACGATGAGGAGCTTGTCCTCGCCAACCGCGTAGCTTTCGCGAACCTTGCCGCTGTAGACCTTTTCCAGCGACGTGATGTTTGTCTTCGAAAGACCGGCCATGTGTGTACTCCCAAGTTGGAAATGTGAAGGGGATGGAAATTCTGTATCGAACGACGTTTTCGGAAATCTCTGAGATTGTATTGCGCTCAGGCGAAGAACGAGCACGCGACGGGGCCCGCGACGACGATCCAGGCCAAGGCCGCCATACAGAGCGCCATGAAGACCGCGGCGCTTCCGAGGTCCTTGGCGTAACCGGCCAACGGGTGGATCTCGGGGCCGAAGCGGTCGACCGCGGCTTCGACGGCGCTGTTGAGAATCTCGACGAGCGGCACGAAGAGGGTCGCCTGTACGAGAACGAGCTTCTCGAAGGCGGAGACCGGAAGGCAAACCGCGAGCGGAACGAGCACCGCGCAAAGGAGCACCTCTTCGCGGAAGGCGGCTTCCTTTTTCCAGGCGGCGGCAAAGCCCTGCATCGAGTAGCGCGTGGCGTTGAGGAGGCGCTTGAGGCCTTTTTTGCCTTTGAGTTGGGTGGCGTCGGCGGGTTCTGTCATGGCGGGCGGGCGGCGTCGGTCGGCCGCGTTCGTGGGTCCGGTGGGGGTCGTCGCGAGTCCGGGCGTCGATGCGCACGGGCCTCGGTAAAGTCAAAAAACGCGCGCCCTTCGAGGAGGACGCGCGTTTTTCATTCGCTTTTATCGGGAGTGCATCAGCAAACCTTCTGAGCGAGCGTGCCGTCGGCGTAGAGGGCCGCCATCTTGTCGAGGGCGACGGGCTTGATTTTCGCCCCCTGGCCTTCGCAGCCGAATTCGAGGTAGCGCTGCTTGCACAGTTCGATCGAAGCCTTGCGGGCGGCCTTCATGAATTCGCGCGGGTCGAACTTCGAGGGATTTTCGACGAGGAAGCGACGAACCGCGGCGGTCATGGCGAGGCGGATGTCGGTGTCGATGTTGACCTTGCGAACGCCGTGCTGGATCGCCTTCTGGATTTCCTCGACGGGAACGCCGTACGTTTCGCGCATTTCGCCGCCGAATTCGCGGATGACGGCGAGGTATTCCTGGGGAACCGACGAGGAGCCGTGCATCACGAGGTGGGTGTTCGGGAGGCGTTCGTGGATTTCCTTCACGCGCTGGATCGAGAGCGTTTCGCCGGTGGGCTTGCGCGTGAACTTGTAGGCGCCGTGCGAGGTGCCGATGGCGATGGCGAGCGCGTCGATCTGCGTGGCCTTCACGAATTCGGCCGCCTGGTCGGGGTCCGTGAGGAGCTGTTCGCGGGTCATCGTGGCGTCGGTGCCGTGACCGTCTTCCTTGTCGCCGCGCATCGTTTCGAGCGAGCCGAGGCAGCCGAGTTCGCCTTCGACGGAAACGCCGATGCAGTGGGCCATTTCAACGACGCGACGGGTGACGTCGACGTTGTATTCGTAGGAGGAGATGGTCTTGCCGTCGCTCATGAGCGAGCCGTCCATCATGACGGACGTGAAGCCCGAGCGGATGGCGCCCTGGCAGACGGCCGGGCTCTGACCGTGGTCCTGGTGCATGCACACGGGGACGTCAGGATAGGCTTCGACGGCGGCTTCGATGAGGTGGCGCAGGAAGGCTTCGCCAGCATACTTGCGGGCGCCGGCCGAGGCCTGCATGATCACGGGAGCACCGACTTCGGAGGCCGCGGCCATGATGGCCTGAACCTGCTCGAGGTTGTTGACGTTGAAGGCGGGAACGCCGTAGCCGTTTTCAGCCGCATGGTCGAGCAGCTGACGCATGGAAACAAGTGCCATGTCGATGAACTCCGAATGAGTGAGATGTTTCGGACGGCGCTGGGAGAAAAACACCCGCCGCCGACGCGTGGTATGTCAATCCTTGAGATTGTATCGGAAACGCCCGCGGCCGATCGGCTGCGGGCGTCTTTCCGAGTGCTTTTCGTCCTCAGTTGAGGAGCGTCGAGTCGGCTGCGAGCTGCTTTTTGATGCCGGTGAAAATCGCCCGGGCGATCTTTTGCTGGTGCGTGCCCGAGCGCAGGAGCTTTTCCTCTTCGGGGTTCGAGATGAAGGCCGTCTCGACGAGAATCGAAGGGATCCCCTGGCCCTTGAGGACGGCAAAGCCCGCCTGTTCGACGTGGTTCTTGTGCAGGCGGTTGATGCCTTTGATTTCCTGCAGCACGGCGGTGCCGAGCCCCAAGCTGTAGCCGATCGTCCAGTTCGAGGTCATGTCGACGAGGACGCTTGCGACCTGACGGTCCACGTCCTTGAAGTTGACGCCCCCGATCATGTCGGATTCGTTCTGGCTCTTTGCAAGCCACCGGGCCGCGGCCGACGTGGCGCCCTTTTGCGAAAGGGCGAAGACGGAGGAGCCGCGGGCGCTTGCCTTCACCCAGGCGTCGGCGTGGATGCTTACGAGAAGGTGCGCGCGCGCCTTTCGGGCGATCGCGACGCGCCCGCCGAGACTCACGAAGTGGTCGGAGTTGCGCGTCAGAATCGCCTTCATGCCGGGTTCGGCCTCAATGAGCTTCGCGAGACGCCGCGCGATCTGAAGGACCACCGTCTTTTCCTGGGTTTTCCTGCGACCGATCGCCCCCGGGTCTTCGCCTCCGTGACCGGGGTCGACCACGATGACGAGTTCGGGGCGCGAGGGTTTCTTCGAGGGGGCGGGCTTTTTGCCGCCCGAGGGCTTCCCGGCGGTGCCGCCGTTCGCAGGTTTTGCGGGCGGGGGCGACGTATCCTTCCCGAGGCTTTCGAGAACGGACGCCAACGGATCCTCTTCGCTCGGCGCCGAGAGGATGTCGGTGTCGTCGCGCGAAGCGAGGATCTGGCCGATGCTGTCGCGGGGATGCTCGGGGTAGATGTCGAAGACCAGACGGTACTGATAGTTCGCGAAGGGTTTGAGAAGAAACACTTCGGGCTTCACTTCCGTCTTGAGGTCCATCACGAGTCGCACGGTGCCCGGTTTGTACTGACCGATGCGCATCGAGGCGATGTAGGGATCGTCGGGCTTGACGGCCGCAATCTGGCGCTTGAGCGATTCGGTGAGCTGCAACCCGTCGATGTCGACTACGAGCCGGATGGGCTTCGCGGATCGAACGAAAAAGTGCCGGTACTTGAGCGGAGAATCCGACTCGAGCGTCACGCGCGTGTATTCCTCGGCCGGCCACATGCGCACGGCGATCATCTTCGCCCCCCAGGCGATGTCGACGGGGGCGAGGGAGAGGAGGAGCGAGCCGGCGGCGGCTTGCATCAGGCGTCGGCGCTCAAGATTCATTCGGCGTCCTCGGGCATGGAGGCGAGCAGCGCGCGGGCCGCTTCGGTTTGGGGGATGAGTTCGGCACGGCGGCCGAGCCCCTCGACCGTCAGCTTCACGACGAGGTCTGCGGCCGGAAGATACGGGGCGGCCTTTTCGCTCCACTCGGTGGCGCAGATCGCCCCGGGACGGAAGCACTCGTCAAAGCCCGCGTCTTCGAACTCCTCGGGCGTCTCGAAACGGTAGAAGTCGAAGTGATTGAATTCGAGCCCCTCGACCGCATAGGTTTCGAGCAGCGAGAAGGTGGGGCTCTTTACCGCACCCTCCCAGCCGAGGCCGCGCAGGACGGCGCGCACGAGCGACGTCTTGCCCGCTCCGAGGTCGCCTTCGAGGCGAACGGCAAGACCCGTACGACGAAGTTCGTCGGCACGGGTGCGAAGGGCGACGGAGATCGCCCGACCGAGGCGGTCGGTGTCCTCGGGCAGGGGCAAAGAAACGACCGTCGGAAGGAAAATTTCGTTAGACATCCGTGAGTTTGAGTCGGCGGTAAATGAAAATCGCTCCATTATAGGAGGTGCGGCCCGACGTGGTAAATGAGCGTGCCCGGACGGGCCCGAAAACGATGAATGTAAAAGATTGTAAAAAGCACTTGCGCAAAATCGAAAAGGTCTTCATAATTCGAATTCTCTGATGCGCGACGCTTCAAACGAAACGAAGCAAGCGGATCGAGGGAAAGCCGGTGTAGCTCAGCTGGTAGAGCAGCGCATTCGTAATGCGAAGGTCGGGAGTTCGAATCTCTTCTCCGGCACCAGAATTCAGAAGCCCGCGGATGAAAATCCGCGGGCTTCGCCGTTTTTGCTTTCCGCGTTTCGCGAAGCCCCTTCGACGGGCGGCCGGAACGCAAAGTTCCGACCGCACGCGTCGCGTCGATCAGCGGTTCGTCTTGGCGGCGTCGGTTTCGGTCTTCGTTGCCGTTTCCGTCTTCGCAAGGTGGCTGCCGATCGAATCCGAGAGTTTCTCGAGAAGCGCCGCGCCGAGCGCGCCGTTCCCGATCCCCTCGGCCGAGAAGCGTCCGTTTTCGTAGCGGATGTTCTCAAGCTCGATCGTCCCCGTGAGCGCCTCGTTCACCTTGTCGATGCGCTCGGCGGTCTTGTCGTTGCCGCGAAGCGCCGCGATGGCGGACGCGAGGCCCGAGAGCTCTCGCAGGGCCTTCGTCTGCTTTTCGCCGGGTTGCTCGACGGACGCTTTGGCAATGACGATCTTGATCGGATCGGTGGTCGCAATGTCCATGCCCGCAAGCGTCGCCTTCGTCCAGCTCATGATGCCTTTGCCGGCGGCGTTCGTCATGTTGAAGTTCGAAAGCGACGCATCGCCCTTCCAGGTGACGACGGGCTTTTCGGACCCTTCGGGCGACGAGACGCCGAGAGCGCCTGAGGTGCGGAATTCGCCGCTCTTCGCGCCCACGCCCGCGTAGGCGGTCATGAGGTTCGAGAAGGACTTGAGCCCCACCTTGTCGGCCTTGACTTCAACCGCAGCCGAGAGGGGCGAGAGCGTGAACTGGCCGCCCGCATTGAGGGTGCCCCCGCCGATAACCGCCGAGACGTCGACGAGCGACTTCGCGCCCGAGGCCGACGAGAGGTTCTTCAGCGTGATGTTGAGGTCCGACAACTGCGCCGAGGCGACGGGCTTCACGGTTTCGTCGCGGAAGGCGAGCTTCGCGCGCTTGAGAGCGGCTTCTCCCACGGTCCAGGTCCAGGGCGCGGAAGCGGCCTCGGACGGCTTTTCCGCCGCCGCGGCGCCTTCGGGCTTGCCGCTTTCCTCCGACCCCGTCGCACCGATCTGCGCGAGATTGAGCCCGGTCTTACGCATCACGGCCGTTACCGAGGCGCCCTCCACCACGACGCGCTCCACGGCGGCCGTGCGTTTTTCGAGCTGCAGATCCTTCAATTCGACCGAAGCGGAGTTGACCGAGGCGAGCGTCTCTTTTCCCTTCTTGAGGGAGACGCCGGACACGGACACCGTGCCGCGGGCGGTCGTCGCATCGGGACGCATCGCCCCCTCGACGTCGAAGGCCGTCGTGGCGGCCAGGTCGACCCCGAGCGCGTCGCGCACGTAACCCGCCGCGTCCGTGAGGGCGAGCTTTTGCCCCTTGGCTTTGACGGTGACTTCCAGGGGCGCAAGGCGCACCGTACCGTTGAGGGCGAGCGACCCCCGGAGCGTGTCGGCCGAAAGCGAGAAGGCCGCGGGTTCCTTGCCGTTCGAATCGAGATTCTTGAGGTCGGCCTTGAGGTTCGCGACCGTGACCTTCGCCGCGGGCGACACCGTGCCGTCGGTCCAACGGAGGTTGGCGTCGACGAGCTCCGCGGAGTCGAGCGACCACGTCCAGGCGGAGGGTTCCGACGGGCTCGCGGCGGCGTTCTTCGTTGGGGCGGAAGCCGCAGGAGCGGCGTTCGTCTTGGGAGCCAGAAGCGGGTTCGATCGATCGAGCGCGGCCGTGAGGCCTTCGACGCGAACGTTCGAGACGGCCGCGCGCTGTTCGACGAGGTTCACTTCGCGAATCGCGATCGAAGCTTTCTTGAGAGCGGCCAACTGCGCGCGCTTCTTTCCGACGGTGGTTTCGGCCTTCACGTCGGTGAGTGCGGCCTCGCCCGAGAGAATGATCTTCGCGGGCTCGCCCCCGGTGGGATTCCGGAAAAGCACCGAGGCGTGCGCGGTGAGGTTCGCGCTCGCCAGACGCAGTTCGGGCGAATTGAGGGCGGGCGCGATGCGCGCGAAGCGCGCCGCGTCGAGATTCTTCACGTCGAGTGCGAGTTCGGTTTCCAAAGACGACCCGAAAGGCTTCGTGCGCCCCGTCGCCGCCACGAGCGTGCCGTTCAGGTTGAAGTTGACGACGGGCGTCAGGAGACTCTCGCGGGCGCTCGAGAGCGTGCTCACGAAGGGAAGCTCGACGTGCAGGTCCGTGATCGACTCGTCGATTCCCTTCGAGGCGTCCGTCACGCGGATCCGGCTGTCGGAGAGGCGAATGTTGTAGATCGCAAACGCTGGAACGCCCGAACTTGCTTCGGCGGGCGGCGTTTCGGCGGGAGCCCCGTCCCCGCCCGTTTGTGCGGCGAGCTCTTCGAACTTTTCTTCGTCCAGAGCCGCATAGACGTCGAGGCCCGACACTTCGACCGCGTCGAGCACCGGGGCGAGCTCAAGCAGCGAGCGGCTGCTCGCGTCGACGCGCAGGTGCCCGAGTTTGAGAAGGTGGTGCTTTCCGGTGCGGCTTCCGACCGTCAGGTCCGAAAGTTCGAACGTCCAGGACCAGGGGCTGAACGACACCTCGCCCACGGTCACGGGTCGCTGGAGTTTTTCGGCGGCGATTTTTTCCAGTGCGTAACGCGCCCCCTGAGGTACGGCGACGTAGCCGAGACCCGCGTAAAGCGCCGCGCCGACGGCCACGGCGACGGCGGTAAAAGTCAAACCCTTGCCCATTGTTCATCCTTTTTGGTTGTTCGGTCGTTGCGGAGCGCGGCTCGGGCCGCGCGGCCCGCTTCGAGCGAAGAGTTTCGCATTAAGGACATTATCGTCGGTCCCTCCGCGCTTTCCTATGGGGTTCGGTCCACGATCCCCCGCGGCGGCCCCTCCGAATGTGCAAACAAACGTATCGCCCGATCGAACGCCTTCCGGTCGTTCGGGCTATAATTCCCCTCCAACATACGGGGGCGCCTTGGCTTCGACGGGGACGCGGACGCCGTATGGGGCATGCCGAGGTGCAGTCACCTCGTAAATCCGCTGCAAACAAACAAACGCCAACTCTAAGCGTTACGCTCTCGCCGCCTAATGGCGAGATGCTGCACTGATTCGCCTCTGGGTCAGGTCGGGCAACCGACGGCAGCATCGATTACAGAGGCTGGAATCCTCGGGCGTCGTCGACGCGGGTTCGAGATCAATTGACGGCTGGCTTACCGTCGGCCCGCCGATTGGCAGGGCGGTAGGCGAGACTCAAATCATTCGGCTACGCATGTAGAACCATCGGAAAAAGGTTTCCGGACGCGGGTTCAACTCCCGCCGCCTCCACCAGATTTCAGCAAAGCCCGCGACGGCACGCCCGTTCGCGGGTTTTGTGTTTTTGCGCTTTCCGTTTTTTTGTTTCTCGTCCTTCGTACTGCCGTGACTTCGCTTTCCCCCGCCGACTTTGAAATCCTCGCGCCCGCCGGTTCGCGGGAATCCTTTGCCGCCGCGCTCGCCGCGGGGGCGGATGCCGTCTATCTCGGGGTCGGGGCGCTCAACATGCGCTCGCTCGCGGCATCGGCCTTCGGGAAGGAGGATCTCGCCGAGCTTGTCGAGCGCGCTCACGCGGCGGGCGTGCGGCTTTATCTGACGGTCAATACGGTGATTTACGACGAGGACTTGAGCGAACTCGAGCGCGTACTCGATGCGGCGAAAGCCGCCCGGGTCGACGCCGTCATCGCGTCCGATGCGGCCGTCATGATGCGGGCGCGGGCGCGGGGGCTGACCGTGCACCTCTCGACCCAGGTGAACGTCTCGAACCTCGACGCGGTGAAGTTCTACGCGCAGTTTGCGGACGTGATGGTGCTCGCGCGCGAACTCACGCTCGAACAAACGGCGGCGATTGCCGAAGGCATTCGCCGCGAGGGTGTCGTAGGCCCCTCGGGCTGCCCCGTTCGGATCGAACTCTTCGTGCACGGGGCGCTCTGTATGGCCGTGAGCGGCAAGTGCTACCTGAGCCTTCACACGCGGGGCCAAAGCGCGAATCGGGGCGCGTGCCTTCAGAACTGCCGCCGCACCTACGTCGTCAAAGACGAGGTTCGCGGAACGGAACTCGAAATCGACAACGGCTACGTCATGTCGCCCAAGGACCTCAAGACGATCGAACTCATGCCGCGCCTCGTTCGGGCGGGCGTTTCGATTTTCAAGATCGAGGGGCGCGCCCGCTCGCCCGAGTACGTCTTGGAAACGGTGCGCTGCTACCGCGAAGCGTTGGAGAGCGTGCTCGCGGGGGATTGGAACGAAGAGCGCCTTGCCGACTGGAACGCGCGCCTTGCGACGGTCTTCAACCGGGGCTTCTGGACCGGACACTACCTCGGCGAAACCGCGGGCGAATGGGCGAGCGGCTACGGCTCGAAAGCCACCGAAAAGAAGACGGCGCTCGGGCGCGTCTGCAACTACTTCGCCCGCAACGGCATCGGCCACGCGGAGCTCTTCGCGGGCGACGTGCGCCCGGGCGAAAAACTCCTCGTGACGGGGCCGACGACGGGCGCGGTCGTCTGGACGCTCGAGAGCCTCTACGTCGACGAACGTCCCGCCGAGTCCGCCCGCAAGGGCGACTCGATCACGTTCCCCGTGCCCGAGCGCATTCGCCCCGGGGACCAGCTCTACAAGCTCGTTCCCGTCGAGCGCTGAGCCGAAAAGCTCGGGGCTTCTCAGCGGGCCGGCCCGAACCCTTCCGAGAGGAGATACCGAAGGAGCTCTTCGGGGCTCAAGACGACGACGTCCGCGTCGAGTGCATGGAGGTCGACCCGCGCATAGCCCCAGTCGACGAGCGCCGCGCGCACGCCCGCGCGGCGGGAGGCTTCGAGATCCACGGGGTCGTCCCCGACGTAGATCGTCGTCGCGGGGTCGGCGCCCAAGGTTTCAAGCGTACGTAGAATCGTGTCGGGCCGGGGCTTCATGGCGCAGCCCGGCGAGTCGCTCGAGAGGATCGATTCGAAGTAGGGGGCAAGCGCCAGATCCCTGAGAATCGCCGACGCGAACACGGCCTGCTTGTTGGTGGCGACGGCAAGCGTCGCGCCGCCTTGGCGCAGGGCCTCCAAGAGCGCCGGAATGCCCGGGAAGGGGCGCGACTTGACGGTGAAATTCGCCGCGTAGTTCTTCAAAAACTCTTCGCGCAGGGCGGGAAATTCGGGGTCGGTCGGCTCGACGCCGAGGGCGGCGCCCAAAAGCCCCGTCGCGCCGCGCGTCGCAAAGGGGCGCAGTTCGGCTTCGGGGAGGGGCTCCATCCCTCGGGCGGTGCGAATGAGATTGGCGGCGAGCGCCAGGTCGGGCGCCGTGTCGACGAGCGTTCCGTCAAGGTCGAAGATGAGCGTCGAAATCATGGTCGGTGAGGGGGCGTGAGCGGTACGTACGAAAAAAGAAAAAGCCCCCGACGAGCGGGGGCTTGGAGTCCTCGGCTACGGCTCGAGCGCGCGGGCGTTCGAGCCGAGAGAGGCATTATTCCGCGGGACGCGAGCCGACGACTTCGACCACCGCACGGCGGTTCGGAGCGAGGCACTTGACGAGTTCGCGGAAGTTCTTGATCTGGCCCTTGCGGCTCGGGTTCGGGCAGTTCACGACGGGATCGCTTTCACCCTTGCCTTCCGTCTGGATGAGAGCGGCGTCGACGCCCTTCGAGACGAGGTAGCCCTTCACGGTTTCGGCACGCTGCATCGAGAGCTTTTCGTTGAACTTGTCGGAACCGATGCGGTCGGCATAGCCCGTCGAGAGGATGACTTCGATGTCGACGCCGGCGATGCGGGAGACGAGGTCGTCAAGGACGGCCTGGCCTTCGGGCTTGAGGGTCGCGCGGTTGTAGTCGAAGAGCATGTCGGCGGAGAACGTCACCTTTTCGGCGGCCTTGGCGGGGGCGGGTTCTTCAACGACCTTGCAGGCGTTGGCGTCGAGGATGTCGGCGTCGCAAGCGCAGCCGTCACCGTTCACGCCGAGGGCTTCGGCGAGGGCGGGCGTCCAGAAGCCGGTGCGCAGGCAGAGGCCCGAGCCCGTCTTGACGATTTCGCCCGATGTGGAGTGCACGTAGGGATTGACCTGTTCGGCGGCGAACGTGGCGCCGGAAGCAGCAATCATAAGGGCGGCGACAACGCCACCAATCTTCGCGGAAGTCTTCATTCTTATGTATTCCTTGGAAAAAGTGGAAACGGACGATTTTGTGCGCCTGAGTGAATCGACATGCACCGAAGGGTCAACCAAAACCGAATTCCGACAGGGCATTGGAAAGGATTCCTCGTCCTGCGGCAGAAACCCGTTCCTGGCTGTTCCAAGAGCGGGCGTCGGCACAGAAGGAAACTCCGCAGGGAGTCGGGATTCCCGAACCGCACCCCGTCTCGGAGAGGAGCGGAATCGGGAAGCCGGATTCTGAGCCGAGAGTCTTTCCACCGACTTAGATCCTATTTTGCCACTTTTCGGCAAGTGCTTGTATCTCCTCGGGGCGAATTTCGGCTTTGTGCCAAGCGGTTTTACCCATTGTTTTATCTCGACTTGCGATGAGTTCGCCGTTGGCCCAAGTACGAACGATGTTTTCCCGATCGGCGGCATAAAGAAGCTGCGCGGCGGGGTCCTGAATGGGGAGCGTGCCCACGCCCGAAAGGTCGACCGCGATGAGGTCGGCGGCCTTGCCGATTTCGACGGAGCCGATGAGCTTTTCCCAGCCGAGCGCCTTGGCGCCGCCCATCGTCGCGGCGTAAAGCATGTCGGCCACGGTCGCCGTGGTCGTGTCGCCCGCAACGGCCTTGGCGAGCATGGCGGCAAGACGCGTTTCGCCGAGCATGTCGAGTTTGTCGTTGCTCGCGGCGCCGTCCGTGCCGATGCCGACGTTGACGCCCGCCTTCATGAAGGCCGCAACGGGCGCAAAGCCCGAGGCGAGTTTGAGGTTCGAGCAGGGGCAGTGGCACATCGAAGCGCCCGCTTCGGCCATCGCCGCGATGTCGCCCGCATCGGCGTGCACGCTGTGAACGGCGATGAGGCGTTCGTTGAGAAGACCGAGTCGACGCAGACGCTCGATCGGACGCACGCCGTGCAGTCGGATCGAATCGGCGACTTCGCCCGCGGTTTCGTTCACGTGAATGTGGATGGGCGCGTCGTAGGCGTTCGAGAGTTCGGCGCAGCGCTTGAACGCTTCGTCGCTCACCGTGTACGGGGCGTGCGGACCCACCGTGATCTTGACGGTGTCGCTCCCGGCGTAGCGCTTCAGAAGCGCTTCTCCCTTTTCAAGGTATTCGGCGTCGTTTTTGGCCCAAGCGGAGGGGAAACCGATGACGATCGCGGAAACGGCCGCGCGCAGACCCGCGCGGTTGAGCCCCCGGGCGGCAGCTTCGGGGAAGAAGTAGCTGTCGTTGGCGGTCGTCACGCCCGAGGCGGTGAGTTCGAGACCGGCGAGGAACGACCCTTCTTCGACGAATTCGTCGCTCATGAGTTTGCCTTCGGCGGGCCAGATCTTCGTCGTGAGCCAGTCCATGAGCGGGAGGTCGGCGCCGAGACCGCGCACGAGATTCATGGCGGCGTGGGTGTGCAGGTTCACGAAGCCCGGCATGACGACGCTCTGTTCCAGGACGTCGTGCTTGCGCGCTTCGTACTTCGAACGGGCTTCCTCGGCGGGCAGCACGTCGACGATGCGTCCCGCGTCGACGACGACGGCGTGATCCGTCAGCACGGTCCCTTTGGGGACGACGGGGATGACCCAGCGGGGCTCGATAAGTAAATCAACCGTACGCATGGTGTGAAAAGTCTCCGTAAGCGAGTGGGTTCGCCGAAGAAGCTTGCGGCACGTCGGCGAGATCGGGGAGCCCGGCGGGATCCCGTGCGGGCATTCTAACGAACGACCGACGCGGGGTGCGGCCCCCTCGTACGGGCTCTTGGTACAATCAACTGCTTCGAGTCGCTCCGGAATGCCGTTTCGTCGAGCGACTCCACATCATGAGAGACAGAAGGAATTTTCATGGACGAAGAAAACATGAAGACCGAGGGTGAGGCGCCGCTCGAGGGAGAGGCTTCGCCCACCGCGGGCGATGCGATCGCGCAGGAGCTTCTTCCCGTTTCGCTTGAAACGGAGATGCGTCGCTCGTACCTCGACTATGCAATGAGCGTCATCGTGGGGCGTGCTCTGCCCGACGTGCGCGACGGCTTGAAGCCCGTGCATCGTCGAGTCCTCTTCGCCATGAAGGAAATCGGCAACACCCACAACAACCCGACGAAGAAGTCCGCCCGCGTGGTGGGGGAAGTGCTCGGTAAGTACCACCCCCACGGCGACAGCGCCGCTTATCAGACGATCGTGCGCATGGCGCAGGACTTCTCGATGCGCTATCCGCTCATTCAGGGGCAGGGCAATTTCGGCTCGATCGACGGCGACAACGCCGCGGCCATGCGTTACACCGAAGTGCGTCTGATGAAGATCGCTTCGGAAATGCTCGCCGACCTCAACGAAGAAACGGTCGACTTCGTGCCGAACTTCGACAACTCCGAGCAGGAGCCCGTGGTGCTGCCCACGCGCCTGCCCGAGCTTCTCGTGAACGGCTCCTCGGGCATCGCCGTCGGTATGGCGACGAACATTCCGCCGCATAACCTGCGGGAAACGATCGACGCGTGTCTGCACGCGCTCGAACATCCCGACTGCACGATCGACGAACTCATCCAGCGCATGCCCGCGCCCGACTTCCCGACGGGCGGCATCATTTTCGGCATCTCCGGGATCCATCAGGGCTACCGCACGGGGCGCGGCCGCGTGCTCATGCGCGCGCGCACCCACCTCGAAGACTTCGGCAAAGGGCGCGTTCGCATCGTCGTCGACGAAATCCCCTACATGGTCAACAAGCGCGTCCTCTACGAGCGCATGCACGAGCTCGTGCGTGAAAAGAAGATCGAGGGCGTGGCCGAAATGCGCGACGAGTCCTCGGACCAGATCCGCATCGCGATCGACCTCAAGCAGGGCGCCATGCCCGAGGTTGTGCTCAACAACCTCTACAAGCTCACGCAAATGCAGGAGAGCTTCGGCATCAACATGGTGGCGCTCGTCGACGGTCAGCCGATGCTCCTCACGCTCAAGCAGATGATCGAGTACTTCCTCGCGCACCGTCGCGAGGTCGTCACCCGCCGTACGGTCTTCCGGTTGCGCAAAGCCCGCGAGGCCGGTCACCTGCTCGAAGGCCAGGCCGTGGCGCTTGCGAACCTCGACGAATTCATCCGCCTCATCCGCGCGGCGAAGACGGTCGACGAAGCGGTCGAAGCGCTCTACGGTCGCGGCTGGGACATGAGCTTTGCGCGCGAAATCACCGAGCGCGCCGCGGGGAGCGCCGCGGACCTCTATCCGGAAGCGATGGACCACGAACGCGGCCTTCGCGCCGACGGGCTCTACTACCTCACGCGTCCGCAGGTCGACAACATCCTTGCGATGAACCTGCGCCGTCTCACGGGGCTCGAACGCGAAAAGGTGATGACGGATTACGAGGAAACGGTTCGCCGCATTCTCGACCTCCTCGACATCCTCGCCAAGCCCGCCCGCGTGAGCGCCATCATCGGCGAAGAGCTCAAGGCGATCCGCGAAGAGTTCGGCGACGAACGCCGCTCGACGATCGATCTCCTCGGCGACCCGAATTTCGACAAGCGCGACCTCATCCCGCGCCGCGACATGGTCGTGACGATCACGCGCGCAGGCTTCGTGAAGAGCCAGGACCTCGCCGACTACCAGGCGCAGGCGCGCGGAGGCAAGGGCCGCAACGTGCAGGCGACGACGAAGGACGACGAAATCGAGCAGCTCCTTGTTGCGAACACGCACGACATTCTGCTCTGCTTCTCGACGGCCGGACGGGTCTATCCGATCGATGTCTTCGACCTCCCCGAAGGGAAGGCGAGCGCGCGCGGTCGCCCCGTCGTCAATCTGCTCCCCCTGGAAGAGAACGAACGCCTCACTTTCATCCTCCCGATCCAAGGGTTCGACGACGAACACTACGTCTTCATGACGACGGATACGGGTACCGTGAAGAAGGTGCCGCTTACGGCCTTCCAAAACATCCGCACGAAGGGGATCATCGCCACGCAGCTCGAAGAGGGCGAATCGCTCGCGGGCGTCGCGATCACGGACGGCACGCACGACATCATGCTCTTCTCGGATGCGGGCAAGTCGGTGCGCTTCGCGGAAAGCGACGTGCGCCCGATGGGCCGCACCGCCCGAGGCGTGCGCGGCATGCGTCTGAAGGAGGGCCAGCGCGTCATGGCGCTTGCCGTCGTCGACGACGAATCGAAGTTCGTGCTGACGGCGACCGAACACGGCTACGGGAAGCGCACCCGCGTGACCGAATACGGCCGGCAGGGCCGCGGCGGTCAGGGGATCATTTCGATCGCCACTTCGGAGCGCAACGGTCGCGTCGTGGCGGCCTCGCTCGTGACGGACGAGGACGACATCATGCTCCTCTCGACGGGCGGCAAGGTCGTTCGCACCCACGCGAGCGAAGTCTCCGTGATCGGCCGCGCGACGCAGGGCGTGCGCCTCATCAACATGGGCGACGACACGCTGGCGTCCGTGCGCTCGGTCATCCGAGGCGGCGACGACGAGGTCGAACACCTGCAAATCGAGGTGCCCGAAGGCGCGGACGTGCCCGCCGTCGAGGAAGAAGACCCCGAAGCGTTCGAGGAGAACCTCGAGGACGACGTCGATGATCTCGGCGACGATCTCGAAAAGGACGCCGCCGAAGACGACCCGAAGGGCGTCTGACGACGGTTTCTTCACTTCGCCGACCACCTGCGGGGGCCGCCTCAAGGGCGGCCCTTCGCACACCGATTCGGAGAAAAAACTGGCCATGCGACCGTACAACTTTTCCGCGGATCCGAGCACGATGCCCGAACCCGTTCTGCGCCGAATCCGCGACGAATTTCTCGACTGGCAGGGTACGGGATGTTCGATTCTCGAGGCGAGCCACCGTTCGCCCCGCGTTCTCGCGCTCGTGAAAGAGCTCGAAGAACGCGTGCGGTCGCTCCTCGGCGTGCCCGACACCCATGCGGTGCTCTTTTGCCAGGGCGGAGCGCGTCTTCAATTCGCGATGGTTCCGATGAATCTGCTCGGCGCCGGTACGGTCGCCTCCTACATCGTGACGGGCACCTGGAGTAAGAGCGCCGAAACCGAGGCGATGCGCTTCGCGCGCATCCAGTCGGCCTTTGCTGGGAACGGCACCCGCACGCCCTCGGACGAAGAAATCGACGTGACGGCGGAGTCTTCCTACCTCTACTACTGCGACAACGAAACGGTGCACGGCGTCGAATTCGCGGGGATCCCCGATTCGGGCGCGGCGGGCGTTCCGCTCGTGGCCGACATGTCGAGCAACTTCATGAGCCGACCGGTCGACGTTTCGAAGTTCGGGCTCCTCTACGCGGCCGCCCAGAAGAATTTCGGTCCGGCGGGCCTCACCGTGGTCGTCGTGCGGCGCGATCTTCTCGGGCTCGCGAGCCCCGAAGTGCCGACGCTTCTCAATTACGCCGTCTACGAAAAGACGGGCAGCATGCCCAATACGCCCGCCGTCTTTCAGCTCTACTGCTCGAACCTGATGGCCGCCTGGATCGAGTCCGAAGGGGGGCTCGCCGAAATGGACGCTCGGGCGCGCGAACGCTCGAGGATCGTCTACGAAGCGCTCGACGAACATCCCGACGTGTACCTGCAGCGGGTCGATCGGGCGTCGCGCAGCCGCATGAACGTCGTCTTCCATCCGGCCGAAGAGGCGTTGACGCCGGTTTTCCTCAAGGAGGCGCACGAGGCGGGGCTTCTCAACTTGGCCGGTCACCGCACGGTGGGCGGTCTGCGCGCGTCGCTCTACAACGCGATGCCCGTTTCGGGCGCGATCGCGCTTGCGGACTTTTTGCACGCCTTCGCGCGGCGGCACCCCCGACGCGCCTGAGCTGCGGCCCGGTCGCGACTCGGGTACGATTTCCCTCACCGATCCCCACAGGCACCAAGGATTTCACCATGGATTCGACTCTCACCACGATTCCCGTCATCACGCTCGACGGCCCGGCCGCAAGCGGCAAAGGGACGATTGCCGAACGCGTCGGAAGCGCCCTCGGTTTCCATTACCTCGACAGCGGCGCGCTCTATCGCATCGCGACGCTCGCGGCGCTCGACGCCGGCGTCGCGCTTGATGATGAAGCGGCGCTCGCGGAACTCTGCCGCGGGCTTTCGCCCGTCTTCGCCGAGGGCCGCATCCTGGTGGCGGGCGAAGACGTGACGGAGCGCATCCGCTCCGAAGAAGTGAGCCGCGCCACGTCGCGCGTGGCGGCGCTTCCCGCCGTGCGTCGCGCGCTCTTCGAACTGCAACGTCGTGCGGCCCGTACTCCGGGGCTCGTCGCCGACGGGCGCGACATGGGGACGGTGGTCTTTCCCGAAGCCCGCCTCAAGGTCTTCATGACGGCTTCGGCCCGCGTTCGCGCCGAACGTCGCTTCAAGCAGCTCGCCGCGCGCGGCGTCGCCGCGGACCTCGACGAACTCACGCGCGACCTCGAGGAGCGCGACCGACGCGACCGCGAACGCGCGACCGCGCCCCTGCGTCCAGCGGACGACGCGCACGTTCTCGACACGTCCGAAATGAATGTCGAGGAAGTTGTAAAAAAGGTCCTCGACTGGTGGAGTGACGCTTCTAAGCTGTCGTAAAATCACGATTTCCTAGCCGGCCCGCCGAATGGGTCGGCTTTTTCATCAACTCCGCCCAAAGGAGTCCTGTCGCTCAAGCGCGTCAGAAACCTGCGGGTGTGCTTTATTTGTCTTCTACAATGTCCAACGAAATCAACAAGCCCGAATCCTTCGCCGAGCTCTTCGAACAGAGCCTCGCCCAGCAGGAAATGCGCCAGGGTGAAGTCATCACCGCCGAAGTCGTTCGCGTCGACTACAACTTCGTCGTCGTCAACGCCGGCCTCAAGAGCGAAGCCTATGTGCCCATCGAAGAATTCAAGGACGATCGCGGTGAAGTGACCGTTCAGCCGGGCGACTTCGTTTCCGTGGCCATCGAATCCGTCGAAAACGGCTACGGCGACACCATCCTCAGCCGCGACAAGGCCAAGCGCCTCGCTGCCTGGATGAACCTCGAACAGGCTCTCGAATCCGGCGAACTCGTTACGGGTACCGTGACGGGCAAGGTCAAGGGCGGTCTCACCGTCATGACCAACGGCATCCGCGCCTTCCTCCCGGGCTCCCTCGTCGACACGCGTCCCGTCAAGGACACGACGCCGTACGAAGGCAACACGTACGAATTCAAGGTCATCAAGCTCGACCGCAAGCGCAACAACGTCGTGGTTTCGCGCCGTGCCGTCGTTGAAGCCAACATGGGCGAAGAGCGCGCCAAGCTGCTCGAAACGCTCCAGGAAGGCGCCATCGTCAAGGGCATCGTCAAGAACATCACCGACTACGGTGCCTTCGTCGACCTCGGCGGCATCGACGGCCTCCTCCACATCACCGACCTCGCCTGGCGTCGCGTCCGTCACCCGACCGAAGTCGTTCAGGTCGGCCAGGAACTCGAAGCCAAGGTTCTCAAGTTCGACAAGGAAAAGAACCGCGTTTCGCTCGGCCTCAAGCAGCTCGGCGAAGATCCGTGGATCGGCATCTCCCGTCGCTACCCGCAGGGCACCCGCCTCTTCGGCAAGGTCACGAACATCACCGACTACGGTGCCTTCGTTGAAGTCGAAGCCGGCATCGAAGGTCTCGTTCACGTCTCCGAAATGGATTGGACGAACAAGAACGTCGACCCGCGCAAGGTTGTCCAGCTCGGCGACGAAGTCGAAGTCATGGTTCTCGATATCGACGAAGAACGTCGTCGTATCAGCCTCGGCATGAAGCAGTGCAAGGCCAATCCCTGGGAAGAATTCGCCCAGACGCACAAGAAGGGCGACAAGGTCTCCGGTCAGATCAAGTCGATCACCGACTTCGGCGTGTTCATCGGCCTGCCCGGCGGCATCGACGGTCTCGTGCACCTCTCCGACCTTTCCTGGAACGAATCCGGCGAAGACGCCGTTCGCAAGTACAAGAAGGGCGACGAGCTCGAAGCCGTGGTTCTCGCGATCGACACGGAACGCGAACGCATCTCCCTCGGCATCAAGCAGATGGGCGGCGATCCGTTCAGCAACTTCACGAGCACCCACGAAAAGAACAGCATCGTCAAGGGTACGGTGAAGTCCGTTGACGCCAAGGGCGCCGTCATCGCTCTCGCCGACGACGTCGAAGGCTACCTGCGCGCCAGCGAAATCTCCGCCGACCGCGTTGAAGACGCCACGACCCGTCTCTCCGAAGGCGACGAAGTCGAAGCGCTCATCGTCAGCATCGACCGCAAGAACCGCAACATCCAGCTCTCGATCAAGGCGAAGGACGCCGTCGAAGCGCGCGACGCTCTCGACCGCCTCAACGCCGACACGGGCGCTGCTTCCGGTACGACCAACCTCGGTGCTCTTCTGAAGGCCAAGCTCGAACAGAAGTAACTTTTTAGGAGGAGGTCGCTATGGGTAAGACCCTGACCAAGTCCGAGTTGCTCCGGGAGATACAGGACCGATACCCCAAGTTCCGCGAACGCGAATGCAGCGACGCGGCACAGGTAATCATCCAAGAAATTACGGACGCCCTTGTTCGAGGCGACCGTATCGAGATCCGCGGCTTCGGCTCTCTCGGCCAGAAGTACCGCGCCGCCCGCCGAGGGCGCAATCCCCAGGACGGTTCCGTCGTGGAGGTTCGCCCCCGGTACACGGTCTTCTTCAAGGCCGGCAAGGGGTTGCGCGAGCGGGTCAGTGTCGGGCCGAGCGCCGACTCGTCCTTCGACGCGAACGCGTCGCGGGATGAAGATCCGACGTAAGTCCGACCCGATGACGCACCCTTCGGGGTGACGATCGGTTCTGTCGGTCGACCAGTGAAAAGGCTGTGAACCAAAAGTTCACAGCCTTTTTTCGATTAAAATAATTGCCCTTTTGCGGCTTTGAGCCGTTCGGACGCCTCGGATAGCGCCCGAAACACTTCCGTCGCGTTTAGTCTGGGAGCCCACATGGAATTTGACCTCTGGTATCTCGTCGCGCTGCCCGCGCTCTTTGCGGCCGGGTGGTTGTGCCGCGGGTTCGATCGCCGCCAGCGCAGCGAGAAGACCCAACTGCCGGAACACTTCACCCGGGGCGTGGCGCTCCTTTTGGACGACGAACCCGACAAGGCGATCGACGTTCTCGTCGAAGCGTGCCGACTCGACCCCGATCTGATCGAGCTCCATCACATGCTCGGGAAGCTCTTCCGCCGCCGGGGCGAATTCGAACGCGCGATTCGTCTGCACCTTCATCTCGTCAATCGTTCGGACCTCTCGGATGCGGACCGCACGAAGGCGCTCTCCGAACTCGCCGAGGACTACTTCGCCGCGGGTCTTTTCGACCGGGCCGAAGCCGAATACCGAAAACTTTCCGAAGTGCCGAGCGAACACCTCGGCGCTCTGCGCCGACTCCTCACGATCTACACGATCGAGCACGAGTGGGAAAGCGCGATCGACACCGTGCGCGCCGTCGAGGCGCAAACGGGCGAAGACCACCGTCTGGAGACGGCCCATTTCTATTGCGAACGCATCGAAGTCGCTCTGCGTTCGAAGCGCCTCGAGGAAGCTTCGAAGCTCGTCGCCGAAGTGCTTCCCTACGCGGACGTGACGCCCCGGGTGGATCACCTCGCGGGCAAAGTGGCGCTTGCCGCGGGCTCCGTCGAAGAGGCCGCGGAACACTGGCGGCGTCTCGCACGCAATTTCCCCGCGCACACGCCGCTCGTGATCGGGGAGCTCGCCGACGCGATGGCCGCGCTCGGACAAAAGGACGAGGCGATCGAACTGCTGCGAAGCGCTCTGCCGGAGCACCCCACGGCCGACGCCCTCGAAGCCGTCATCGCGCGCGTCACCGAGTGGCGGGGCCTCCCCGAAGCGGAGGCGATCGCGGCGAAGATGCTCGCCGCCCATCCGAGCCTTTCCGCCTTCAACGCGCTCGTGCGACTCCGCGCGAAGGCGAACCCCGAGGACGAGCAGACGAAACTCCTCTCCGGCCTTTTGCAGCGCCACGCGCAGCGGTTCGCGCGCTACCAGTGCACGCACTGCGGGTTCCTCGCCTCCAACTTCGCCTGGCACTGCCTCGGCTGCGGCTCCTGGGACAGCTTTCCGCCGCGGCGCGTCGAGGACTCCAAGGGGAAAAGCCGCTGAGTTCGGGCGGATTGTTACAAAAACAACGAAGGCCGTTTCGATTGCACGTCGGGACGGCCTTTAGAATTTCCGATTCATGGAGGGCGGATCGGCATCCGCGGAGTTCTGAATCCCGGTCGGCCCCCGAAGAAAAAAGAATCGAGCTCCGCACAACAAAAAGGACACAAAACACGTCATGTTCAAGCGCATCGGCTTACTGATTCTCGCCAATCTCGCCGTCTTCATCATGCTCTCCATCCTGCTCACGGTGGTGCAGATGGTCTTCGGCGTCAATTTCGGCACCATGGCCGGCTCGAACCTCAACCTCGGCACGCTCTTCGTCTTCTCGATGGTCGTTGGCTTCTCGGGCTCGCTCATTTCGCTCGCGATGAGCAAAACGATGGCCAAGATGAGCATGGGCCTTCAGATGATCGACACGGATCGCCCCGCGAACGACCTCGAACGCTACCTCGTCGACGTCGTGCGCTACCAGTCCCAGAAGGCGGGCATCCCGATGCCCGAAGTCGGCATCTACGACGGCGAACCCAACGCGTTCGCGACGGGCGCCACGCGCTCCTCGTCGCTCGTGGCCGTTTCGACGGGTCTCCTTCAGATCATGAACCGCGACGAAGTCGAAGCCGTCATCGCGCACGAAATTTCCCACGTGCGCAACGGCGACATGGTCACGATGACCCTCCTTCAGGGCGTCATGAACACGTTCGTCGTCTTCTTCTCGCGCATCATCGGTTGGGTCGTCGACCGCCAGATCCTTCGCAACGAAAACGAAGGTCCCGGCATCGGCTACTACATCACCTCGATCGTGCTCGATATCGCGCTCGGCTTCCTCGCCTCGATGGTCGTGGCCGCTTTCAGCCGCTACCGCGAATACCACGCCGACGCGGGCGCCGCGGGCATCATGGGCTCGTCCCGTCCGATGATCGACGCGCTGCGTCGTCTCGGCGGCGTCGAACCGAACGAGCTGCAGGGCTCCGTCAAGGGCTTCGGCATCTCGGGCGGGTTCGGGAGCCTCTTTGCTTCGCACCCCTCGATCGACGACCGCATCAAGGCGCTTGAAGAAAAGCGCTACTGATCGACGCAATCGACACCAAGCGGCGGGCCTTCGGGCCCGCAACGAAAAAGCCCCGCAAGGGGCTTTTTTCATGCTCGGGCCGAATGAGCGGCGAACCGCGCGCGTTCGGAGAGCTCCGAGGGGGCACAGAGGCGCGCAGAGACGCCGCAGAGGCTCTGCGCAGGCTCCCGAGGGGCTCCGCAAGGGTTTGGGTGGGGCGCAGGACGCTGCGACTGCGCCAGCTCAATGAAACCCCTGGGTTTGGCACTACACAAAAATGAACGACCGATAACCTAGGCTTTACTAGAGACTCTAGCAAAAGCAGGATATTTTTAAGTCGTCAACTGACAAACTCGGGAAAAAAGGGACGCCCGAAGGCGTCCCTTGAATCGTTGGAAAGAGCGTGCGAACGCGCCTCAGGCCTTGTGTTCGCCGTTCGCGGCTTCGACGGCCGCGCGAATTTCTTCGCTCGAATGCTCGTCGTCGCGCGAGAAGTTGCGCCCGACCCAGAGCGCCATCCCTGCGAGCGCAAGCCCCGTGAGGCAGAGCCCCGCGGCGGTCGCGGACCAGAAGCCGTAGACCCCGTAGGGACCGCCCGCCCATTCGCCGTCGAAGGCGAGGTGGTAGCCGAAACCGAGCCCCACGCCCCAGAGCATCACGCCGTAGATGATCATCGGCATCTTCGTGACGCGGTAGCCGCGAAGGGAGAAGGCGCTCACCGACTGCATGGCGTCGAAGACGTGGTAGCAGCACCCGAAGAGAATGAGCGAGACCGCAAGGTCGTGCACGGGCACTTCCGTCGTGTAGAGCCAGATGATCGGGGAGCGGAAGACGAAAAGGAAAAGCGACGCGAAAAGGGCGATCGCCACCGTGAGCTTGAGCGAGCGCTTCAACACCTCAAACGAAACCGCGGGCCAGCGCGCACCGAGGCACTGCGAGATGAGGACCGAACTTGCAATCCCGACCGAAAGGGGCACCATGTAGCACATCGAGGTCATGTTGGCGACGATCTGGTGTGCCGACATCGTTTCGGGGCCGAAGCGCGAAACGAAAATCGCCATGAGCGTAAAGCTCGAGACTTCGAAGAACGTGCTCAGCCCGATCGGAATCCCCACGTGCAGGTGCTCCTTGAGGAGCGACCAACGGGGGCCGGAAAGCTTGGGCGCGTGCATGCGGCGGTAGAAGGGATCGTACTTCCAGAGGATGAGGTAGATCGCAAGCGCCAGGTAGTTGAGCACGCAGAAGGAAACGCCCGCCCCGGCGCCGCCCATGGCGGGGAAGCCGAGCCAGCCGTTCATGAAAATCGCGTTGAAGGGCACCTTGAGGGCAAGGAGCGCGAGCGAAACCCACATCGTGACGCGCGGGCGCGAGACGGCGGCATTGACCGAAATGATGACGCGCGCGCCCAGACACGCCGGGAGCGCGAGCGCCGTCCAGTAGATGTACTCGGCCGCCATGCGGGCGACCTCGCCCTTGGCCTGACCGAGATTCACCCAGAAGTCCGTTGCATTGAGGATCGGAAAGCCGATCGCAAGCAGAATGAGCGCGAGCCAGAAGCTCTGGTTGAGCTCCTCGCCGATCTTGTGATACTGACGGGCGCCGTAGTGGTGACCCGCAATCGGGCTCAGCCCCTGCAGGATGCCGACGAGCCCCATGAGGACCGAAATCGTGGCGGCGATCCCGAGCGCGATGGCTGCGAGGTGATCCTTGCCGAGACGACCGGCCATGATCGTGTCGATGGTGCCGCTGCCGATGATCGCGATGTTGGCGACGAAAATCGGTCCGGCGAGCTGCAGGAGCGCCTTGAGCGAGGTGTTGGGCGGCGGCAGACTGTTTTGTGTCATGTCGGAAACCTTCGGAAGGTGCGTGGGAAGGAGGTGTCCTCCTTCGAAAAAGAATCAGGGACGGTGCTTGCGATCGAGCGTCGCGGTGCCTCGGCGGATGAAGAAGCGCTCGTCCGTGTGCGGTCGCGAGAAGGGACCCGCAATCGTGCCTTCGGGCGCTTCGTCGCGCGAGGTGCGAACGAGTTCGAAGCGGCAGCTCGCCTCGGCGCTCGGGGCGAAACGCACGCCGCCGTAGTAGGCGAAGAGCGCCTGAATGCCGGGGGGCACCGTAGGGGCCGCCACGCACGCTTCGGGCGCGCCGCGGCGCGCGAGTTCGGCGGCGGTTTCCCGCGCCACGTCGGCGTAGGAGCGGTTGCGGTCGACGGCCGTGTGGAAGAGCCCGAGCGAACAGGCCGCGGCCGCGGTCATGCCGAGCGCGGCGAGCCAGGGACCGCGCCAGGCGACCTTCGGGCGGTGCGAAAGACGCCAGACGACGAAGCCGAACCAAACGAGGCTCGCCGCCATTGCAACGACGGTGCCGAAGGTGAATTCGGGAGCGATCCCCGGCGCGAGCATGGAAACGGAGCGCGCCATCTTCGGCGGGAAACCGATGTTCCAGGCGATCCAATAGGCCCAGAGGGTCAGGACGCCGAGCGAAAAGACGGAAAGCGCGAACCAGTCGAGCACGTTTTCGCGCGACCGTTTGACCGTGATGAGGCCGAAAGCGGCAAAGACCGCGGTCGCGGGAATGAAGGCGAGAAACACCTGATCGGCCGTCTGACCCGAAGAGAGCAACGCGGCGAAAAGGCCCGTACCGATCGAAGCGAGCGGCAACAGGAGGTGCGTGAGGTCGAGCTGACGGCGCCAGCTGTAGAGCCCCCAGAGGGCCAGGGGCCAAACGGGACAGAGGTACCAGACGAAATTCTTCAGAAACCACACGAGCGTCGACGCTTCGACGATCCCGAAGAAAGCGGCCTGACGGGCCGCCCAGGCGGAAAGCCACGTCGCCGCCGCATCGGGCGCAACAAGAAGCGCGGCTCCCGTCCAGAGAGCGATCGGGAGCGCGGCGCCCAAAAGCGCGAGCGCGATGCGCAGCTCGCGGTTCCCGCCCACCGCGCGCACGACGATCTGCACGATCACCGTGGCGGCAAGAAGCCACACGCCCGCAAAGAGGGTCGACGCGAGGGCCGCAAGACCCGAAGCGAGCCCTGCGAGGAAGGCGCCCGCAAAGGGGCGCGAGAGCGACCGGGTGAGCCCGTAGAAGTTGAGGGCCGCAAGCGACAAGAGCGCCGTGTCGGGCCCCGCCTCGTACTGACGGGTGACGATCCCGAAGGTGGCGACGAAAAGGAGCACGGCCGAGTCGGCGACGACGCGCCCGTAGTCGCGGGGGCTCGCTTCGCCCCCGAACGCAAAGGCAATGGGCTGCGCTTCGGGGCGGCGCGCGAGGTGCCACGTGCCGTACCAGAGGGTCGCGGTCGTCAAGGCAAACCAAAAGAGCGACGAGAGTCGATACGCAAAAACGTCGCCGAAAAGGCCCGAGAAAAGCCCCATGAAGGCGGCCGACACCCAGCCCGCAAGCGGTCCGTGATCGACGAGCGCCCGGCCCGCGATCCCCGGAAGGAGGGCCTCGGCCCAGGAGCCCGAGCGGGCGCCGAGCGCGATCCCGAAGCTTTCCGCGTCGCGAACCGTCCAGAGGTCCTGCGCCGTGAGGCCGCAAAAGATGAAGACGCACAGGAGGGCGAGCAGCGCGTAACGCGGCAGTTTGCGCGCGGCCTCCTCGGACATGCGGGCGGGCGTGGAACGTTGACTGAACACGGGAATCGACTCTCGAAGACGGAAGGCGGGAAGGAATCGAACTTCGGTTCGACCCCTGCTGATGTTAGGCGCTTTGTGTGATTCGGGGAACCCCGAACAAAGAAAAGGGCAGTTCCCTCTTGGAAACTACCCTTGGCGGGAGGAGTCGGATTCGACCCCTCTCGGCATTCCGAACACGCGGAATTACTTGGCGGCCTTGGCGGCTTCGGCGGCGGCGTTGAGGGCCTGCTGCTTGGCGGCGAACTTGGCGCGGAACTTTTCCACGCGGCCGGCTTCGACGATGCGCGTCTGAGCGCCCGTGTAGAACGGGTGGCTCGCGGACGACGTATCGAGCTTGAACATCGGGTAGGTCACGCCGTCGATCTCAACCGTTTCCTTCGTCTGAACGGCGGAACGGATGATGAACGTCTTGTTGATGGAGAGGTCGACGAAGGCGACTTCGCGGTATTCGGGATGAATATTCGGCTTCATTTGAGAAAATTCCTAGTTTGTTTGTCGGTCGCCCTGGCGGCCTTGCGAACCAGCCTGTGTGAAACAGGTCTTACGGCAGGCATGCCGACCCACGTGCCAACTGGGAAGCGGGAGATTATTTCAGAGTTCACGGCGGGTTGCAACCGAAACCGCCGGGTTTCCCTTCCGAAACGTTAAGGATCGCGAAAAGGCGATGGGCTAAAATGCCGCCCAACCTCAACTCGGACGGTTGACGTACCCGCACGCTTCGGGCGTCGCGTCCGAATCCACCCCCCAGTTTTTGGACCAAAAACGATGTCGAAATTCGAACGCTGCGTCATCGCTACGCGAGAAAGCCCCCTGGCCATGTGGCAGGCTCTTCACATTCAGGACGTTCTCCGTCGGAAGTATCCCGGCTCCGAGGTCGAGCTCCTCGGCATGACGACCCGTGGCGACCAGATTCTCGACCGCACGCTCTCGAAGGTGGGCGGCAAGGGGCTCTTCGTCAAGGAACTCGAAGTGGCGATGCAGCAGGGCGAAGCCGACCTGGCGGTTCACTCCCTCAAGGACGTTCCGATGGAATTGCCCGAAGGGTTCGAACTCGTGGCGGTGAGCGAACGCGAAGATCCGCGCGACGCCTTCGTTTCGCCCAAGTACGCTTCGCTCGACGAAATGCCCGCGGGCGCCCGCGTTGGTACGGCGAGCCTGCGTCGCGAACTCATGCTTCGCATGAACTATCCGCACCTTCAGGTGCTCCCGGTGCGCGGCAACGTCGGCACCCGTCTTCGCAAGCTCGACGCGGGCGAATACGACGCGCTCGTCATGGCTTCCGCGGGCCTCAAGCGACTCGAACTCCACGATCGCATCCGTTCGATCATCTCGGCCGAAGTGAGCCTGCCCTCGCCGGGCCAGGGTGCGCTCGGCATCGAAATCTGCGAAGCCAACCGCACGATGCACGAAGCGCTCGCCTTCATCAATGACCCGCACACGCGCGCCTGCTGCACGGCCGAGCGCGCCGTCTCTCGCGCGCTCGGCGGCTCCTGCCAGGTGCCGCTTGCCGCGTACGCCGTCGTCGAAGGCGAAGAAATGTGGCTGCGCGCGCTCGTCGGCAACCACCACACGGGCGAAGCCGTTCGCAGCGAAATCCGCGGTCCCTGGACCGAGGGCGAAGCGCTTGCGGCCCGCGTCGTCGAAGATCTGCGCCGTCAGGGGGCCGATGCCATTCTGAAGGCCGTTCTCGGCTGATCGCGGGGTTCCCGATGAGCGAACATCCGATCATCCTCATGCGTCCGGGCGCGGCCAACGATCGGTTGGCAGACCGTCTGGAGGCCGAGGGTCACGAGGTGTGGCGTTGGCCCGCCTTCACGATCGATCTGCCCGGAGCGGCGGACGCCGAACGCGTCGCGAAGCGCCTTGAAAATCTCGACGACGTCGAGATGGTGGTGCTTCCGAGCCCCGCGTCGGTTGCGGCCGTCGCGCACTGGGTTCGGGAGTGGCCCGAACACGTGACGCTTGCGACGGTGGGCGAAGGGACGGCGCGCGTCATTCGCGCCGCCTGGGGCGACGACGTGAAGCTCCTCTACCCCGAGGGCGACGCCGAACACTCCGGCAGCGAAGCACTGTGGGAACTCGTGATGGCGCGCGGCGCCCCTTCGCGCGTCCTCTTTCTGCGCGGCCAGACGGGGCGCGAGTGGCTGCCGTCGCAGTTCCGCTCGATCGGCTCCGACGTCGTGACGCTCTGCGCCTACGTGCGCGTTCCGCTCGAACTGTCGTCGACGGACCTCAGAACGCTCCTTCTCGCGACGGTGGGTCCGTCGCCCGTCGTCTACATCACCTCGACCGATGCGGTCGACGCGCTCATGCACGCCGTGCGTCCCGTGACGGGCGCGCGCAGCTGGCTCGTGCGCGGTACGGCGATCACGATCCATCCGCGTGTGGTGCGGCGTCTCGAAGAAGCGGGCTTCAAGAAAATCGTCGTCACCTCGACGGACGACGAAACGGTGCGCCGTCACATCCTCGAGAGTCTCGACGACGCGAGTTGAGACTCGGGAAAGCGGGCGAGGCCCTGCTTTTTCCAAATGAAACGCGAATCCGAAAGGCCGGCGAAGTCCTCTTTGCCGGCCTTTCGATCATAATGGGCCATCGATTGAATCCGGAGGTTTTCCCCGATGCGCATCACGATTCATCAGCCCGAATCCCGAACGGGCGTTCCCGAAGAAAATCTGAGGGCCCTCGTCGACACGGCCCGCGGCGTGGCCGAGGAGTGCGACGTGGTCTTCGCGCCGCTCGGCTCCGTCGAGGGCGGTTTGCTCGCTTTGGAGGGCGAAGTGTCTTTCATGAGCGAGGCGCGCGCCCGCTACACCGAGCAGCTGCTCGGAGAAGCGGCACGGATGCTTTTGCGCAACCCCGTCATGCTCGTCGTTCCCGTTCGTTTCCCCGAAGGCGTTCGTCATGCCGTCCTGAACGAGGGCCGTGTGACCTTTGCCGATCCCGCCGAAGGGATTCGGCTTCCCGACGGCACGCGCGTCGCGCTCCGGGAAGATGCCCCGGGCGACATCTATTGGAATTCCGCCCTGCGCCACACAGTCTGGGAGGAGTTGCCGCTGCCCGCTTCGCCCGCGCGTCCCGTTCTCTCGATGAGTCTCGGGGGCGCGGAACGCACGGAAAGCTTCCGCGGCGAATCGTTCTTTACGGACGGCGTCAAGGCGGTGGCGCTCCCGCGCTTCGAGCGCGCCCGGGCCACCTTTGAGTGGAACCGGGGCGAGGCGCTCGAGGGGCCCGACGCTGTGTCGATTGGGTCTCTGCGCGCCGATCGCGAAGCGGTCCTTTACGAGGCGCTCGTCAAGTCCGTCCGCAGCTACGTCGCCCGTTCGTTCCTTCGGGGCGGCGTCGTTCTCGGCATTTCCGGGGGCGTCGACAGCGCGCTCTGTGCGGCGGCTGCGGTCGACGCGCTCGGGGCCGACCGGGTCTGCGGCGTGCTTCTTGCGTCGCGCTACACGTCGGAAGAAAGCCGAACGCTCGCCCGATCGCTTTGCAACGGACTCGGGATCGAACTGCACGAACGCTCGATCGAGTCGCTGCACGAACTCGCCGTGAAGGAGTTCGAGCCCGACGTGGGGCTTCTTCCCGAGGGCGACATCACGGACCAGAACATTCAGGCGCGACTTCGCTGCCTCTGGCTCATGTCGATCGCGAATCACCGCAACGCCTTGATGCTCTGCAGCTCGAACAAGGCCGAAGCCGCCATGGGCTACGGGACGCTCTACGGCGACGTCGCCGGGGGCTTTGCGCCGATCGTCGACCTTTGGAAGGCGGACGTGCGGCGTCTTTGCTACGAGTCGAATCGTCGGGCGGGCGCGGAGCGCATCCCCGAGGCGCTGATCGAGCGCGAACCGACGGCGGAACTTCGCTCCGGACAAAAGGACAGCGACAGCCTCCCGCCCTACGACACGATCGAGGCGGTGATGGAACGGGTCTTTGCGGGCGAGATGCTCGAGCGTAAAGAGCGGGAACTCGCCGCGCGCGCCGCGCGCTTTGCCTTCAAGCGCCTGCAGACGCCCTGCGGCCTGCGGCTCTCGCCCGTGACGCTCGCGGACTGGGATCGAGCCCGCGGCTTCTGAGTGTAAGTATCGAATATCTATGGAATATCCACGGAAATCCGGGGCGCCTTCGGTGCCTCGGAAAGTCTGAAGAAAAAAAGGGCGTCCGACCTCGGTCGGCGCCCTTTTTTCGGATTCGGGTCGCGCGGGAAACTCAGCGCTTCATCAGTTCGAAGAACTCGTTGTTGTTCTTCGTCGCCTTCAGCTTGTCGAGGAGGAATTCCATCGATTCGAGTTCGTCCATGTCGTAGAGGAACTTGCGCAGGACCCAAACCTTCTGGAGCACTTCGGGCTTGAGGAGCAGTTCTTCGCGACGCGTGCCCGAACGGTTGAGGTTGATGGCCGGATAGACGCGCTTTTCCGCGAGGCGCCGTTCGAGGTGGATTTCGTTGTTGCCCGTACCCTTGAATTCTTCGTAGATCACGTCGTCCATGCGGGAGCCCGTGTCGATGAGGGCCGTGCCGACGATCGTAAGCGACCCGCCTTCTTCAAGGTTGCGCGCGGCGCCGAAGATGCGCTTCGGGCGTTCGAGCGCGTTGGCGTCGACCCCGCCCGTGAGGACCTTGCCCGAGGAGGGAATCACCTGGTTGTAGGCGCGCGCAAGACGCGTGATCGAGTCGAGCAGCACGACGACGTCCTTCTTCGATTCGGCGAGGCGCTTTGCTTTTTCGATCACCATTTCGGCTACCTGTACGTGACGCACGGCGGGTTCGTCGAACGTGGCGGCGACGACTTCGCCCTTCACCGAGCGCTGCATTTCCGTCACTTCTTCGGGGCGTTCGTTGACGAGAAGCACCATCAGCACGCAGTCGGGATGGTTGGCCGTGATGGCGTGGGCGATGTGCTGCAGGAGCACGGTTTTGCCGGACTTCGGAGGCGCGACGATGAGCGCGCGTTGCCCCTTGCCGATCGGAGCCATCATGTCGATGATGCGGCCCGTGAAGTTTTCGTCGCCGCGCAGGTTCCGCTCGAGCGTGAGCTGCTCGTTCGGGAAGATCGGTGTGAGGTTTTCGAAGAGGATGCGGTGCTTGAGCGCTTCGGGCGGAAGGCCGTTCACCGTGTCGACGCGCACGAGCGCGAAGTAGCGCTCGCCGTCCTTGGGCGTACGCACCTCACCTTCGATCGAGTCGCCCGTGTGCAGGTTGAAGCGACGGATCTGCGAGGGCGAAATGTAAATGTCGTCCGTGCTCGCGAGATACGACGAGTCGGGGCTGCGCAGGAAACCGAACCCGTCGGGGAGGATTTCGAGCGTGCCGTCGCCGAAGATCTGTTCGCCGGATTTCGCCTTCTTCTTCAGGATGGCGAACATGAGTTCCTGTTTGCGCATGCGCTGGGCGTTGTCGATCTCGAGGGCGAACGCCATGTCGAGGAGTTGCGAAACGTGCAGCGCTTTGAGGTCCGAGAGATGCATGATGAAAGGACGTGAAGCCCGGACGGCCGTCCGGAAGCGTTCCGAGAAGTGAGGATGTGGTGCGGGGAGGATGACGCGCGGGAATGGACCGACCGGTCCGAGCGTCGACGATAAGAAAGGCGGAACCCGCCGCCGGCGGATTCCGCAGTGTGAGAAGAACCGATCAGAGGTTCTTTTCGATGAACGCGTCGAGCGTCGCCTGGTCGCAGGCGCCGGTGCGCTGGTCGACGACCTGGCCGTTCTTGAAGGCGATGATCGTCGGGATGCCGCGCACGCCGAATTCGGCGGCACGCTCGGACGAGGCGTCGACGTCGTACTTGGCGATCACGGCGCGGCCTTCGAAGGTTTCGGCGGCCTTTTCAAGCTTCGGGGCGAGCATGCGGCAGGGACCGCACCAGGAAGCCCAGAAGTCGACGAAGACGGGCTTGTCGGACTTGAGGATGTCGGCGTCGAAGTTGTCGTCGGTGACGTGAAGGATGCTCATGGATGGCTCCGAGAAAAATGTCGTGAATTGAAGTCCCCGGGGACGCGGGCGTCGCGTGCGCGTCGCCCTTCGTCGGCGAAGGCGCATGCGTTGGTTCGCATTCGTTCGGAAGGAAAAGCGCGGATCCCGCGGGGAAAACGGATGGTGCCGTAGCAAGGGCGAGCAGTCGCCGGAAAGCGTCCTGAGCGGACGGCCGGATCGAAAGGCCCGAGATGTCGTCCGGTTCTATCGAAACCGGACATTGAAGTCAGGAGAACTATAACACCAGTGATTTTTCCGTGTAAGGGTCAGGGCGAGAGGGGAAGGGGGAATTTTGCAATTTTTTTGTTCTTTCGCTAGAATGTGGCCCTTGGCGGGTCCCCTCGCATGTGCTCCTCGGGAATCTGGTCAGGTTGGGAACAAAGCAGCCATACCGATGTGAGTGCAGTGCCGAGGATAAGGCTCGCCATTTTCATTTTCAGGCGTTCGTTTGCCGAAGGCCTCCCGCGCGTGCTTGGACCCCGTGTCCGAGGGCGCTTTTTTTGCGCCTGCTCCGCCCGAAACGCCCCGCTCAGTGGCGTTTTCCCGTAGGCGGCCCTCCGTGCGACTTCCCCTACAATGGTCGGATCGGACCTTGCGGCGCGGCGCCGCCCGCCCTGCGGGGCGGACGTGCCTGACATCGCGGCGTCGAAGGTCGAATGCCTTGAACCGCCATGAATACGACACTCTACGGGCTTTTCCTCCTTACGGCCGCCGCCACCGTTTTCTCCCCGGGTCCCGGGGTTCTGATGACCATCATGAAGTCGGTCCGATTCGGCTACGGAGGTGCGATCTGGACCATTTGCGGCACGGCCTCGGGAACGATCATCATGGCGCTCGTCTCCGCGACGGGGCTGGGGATCGTGCTCTCGCACTCGCCCGGCACCTACGGAGCGCTGCGCGTTCTGGGGGCGCTATACATGGTGTGGCTCGGCTGGAAGTCCTGGAACGCCGAGGGCTTGGGTCTCAAACTCGCCGACAAGGAAATCGACAAACTCAAGCTCGAAGATTTTCGCGACGCGATCGTGCGACCGATTCCCTTCTTCATGGAAGGCATCACGCTGCAGATGACGAACCCCATGCTCATCATGTTCTTCGTGTCGCTTTTCCCGCAGTTCATCGCCGCGGACGCGCCTTTCTGGCCGCAGTTCGCGCTCCTCTCGGGAACGTACTTCCTGCTGGTGATCCTGATTCATACGGGCTACAGCCTCGTGACGTCGCACTTTCGGGGGCTTCTGCGTAGCGACCGTGCCTCCCGCATCATCTACCGCACGGGGTCGGTGCTTTTCTGGCTCCTCTCCGTTAAGGTGTTCGCCGACGTTGTTTTTCCGACCAACCTTTGAGGACCATCCACTCCCATGACGCACTTCGACATTCGCTCGGCCCGCCCGGAAGACGCCGCCACCGTGAGCGAACTCATCCATGCTCTCGCCCGCTACGAGGAACTCGACCACCAGTGCACGGCGACGCCCGAATCCGTGTACGAAGAGCTTTTCGGCGAACGTTCCATCATTCGGTGCGTGCTCGCCTGGGAGCAGGGCCCCGAAGGCGAGCGTCCCGTCGGGTTCGCGCTCTACTTCTTCAATTTCTCGACCTTCCTCACGCGCCGCGGCCTCTATCTGGAAGACCTCTTCGTCGTGCCGGAAGCGCGCCGAAGCGGCTGCGGCCGACGCCTCATCCGCTACCTCGCGCGCGAAGCGGTGAAGGAAGGGTGCGGTCGCTTCGAGTGGGTGGTGCTCGACTGGAACCAGCCCGCGATCGACTTCTATCAAAAGCTCGGCGCGACGATTCTCAACGACTGGCGCATCTGCCGCGTCGATCGGGCGACGATGGAGCGGCTTGCCGCCGAGCCCGACGAAGCGGTTTCGCAACCGGGCGACGGCATTTCCGACGTTTGACTTCGGGGGCGAAGCGCGCGAGTGGCAGTCGCACGCCCTAAAATACGGGACACGACCCGCCCGGGGGACGAACCCCGTGCGGGGCTGGAAGTCCCAAAGCGGACGGCGGACGATTGTTAACCAACCGACGAGCGGCGCTCGTCCCGCGCGGCTTTGCGCCCTGAGCCAAGAGCCTTGTGCGGGACCGTGCGCCGAAAACTATCTATGAGCAGCTATCAGGTACTCGCGCGCAAGTGGCGACCTCACGATTTCGAGTCGATCGTGGGGCAGGACCATGTGGTCACCGCCCTCACGCGGGCGCTCACGCAGGAGCGTCTCCACCACGCCTATCTTTTCACGGGCACGCGCGGCGTCGGCAAGACGACGATTTCGCGCATCTTCGCCAAGGCCCTCAACTGTCAGGGCGCGGACGGCAAGGGCGGCATTACGGCGCATCCGTGCGGCGTGTGTCCCGCATGCCGTGCGATCGACGAAGGACGCTTCGTCGACTACATCGAGATGGACGCGGCCTCGAACCGTTCGGTCGAAGACATGACGGCGCTTCTCGAGCGTTCGATGTACGCTCCGACCGTCGGTCGCTTCAAGGTCTACATGATCGACGAAGTGCACATGCTCTCGAGCACGGCCTTCAACGCCATGCTGAAGACGCTCGAAGAGCCGCCCGAGTACGTGAAGTTCATCCTCGCGACGACCGATCCGCAGAAGATGCCGATCACGGTCCTCTCGCGCTGTCTGCAATTCAACCTGCGCAACATGACCCCTTCGGCGATCGTCGCGCACATGCAGCACATTCTCGAAGTCGAAAAGATCGACGCGGAAACGCCCGCCCTGCGTCTTTTGGCGGAAGGCGCCCGCGGGTCGATGCGCGACGCGTTGTCGCTTCTCGACCAGGCAATCGCGTACTGCGGCGGCGCCGTGACGCTCGAGGGCGTTCGGCACATGCTCGGCATGACGAGCGGCGACGTGCTCGTTGAGATTCTGCGCGCGCTCGAGCGCGGCGAAGCCGACACGATGATGCGCTTGGCCGACCAAATGTCGGGCGAGAGCATCTCCTTTGCGCAGGCGCTTCGCGACATGGCGGGGCTTTTGCATCGGATCGCGCTCATGCAGCGCGTGCCCGGCGCCGTCGCGCAGGACGACCCCGACTACGAAGCGCAGGCGGAACTTGCGAAGCGCTTCTCGCCCGAAGAGGTGCAGCTCTACTACCAGACGGTGCTTCACGGTCGAAACGACTTGAATCTCGCGCCCGACGAATACGCGGGCTTCACGATGACGCTCCTGCGCATGCTCGCCTTCAAGCCCGCGGGCCTGCGCGTCGGACGCGTCGTGCCGCGCGACGAACGCGCGGGTGCGCGCCCCGCGGCGGCGCCGAGCGCCGAGCCTCATCAATCCGCTCAGCCCGCACAACCGAAACCCGCGCCTGCGGCGCCGCAGCCCGCCCCGCAACCCGCGGAGCCCCCGATGCCGGGCGGCGCGCAGGTCGCGCGCGTGGGCGAAGGTTCGGGCCTTCCGCCCATGCCCCGACCCGCCTCGGGTGCGCCCAAGCGCCCCGGCGCCGACGGCGGGACGCCTCCCTGGGGAGAGCCCTCCGCCGGTTGAGGATGTTCCCGCGGATTACGGAGTTCACGGGTCGGACGACGACCTCGGAACTCCGGGTCCGCTCAACTGGCGGTCCCTCATTGAGGGAGCGGGACTGGCGGGTCCGGTGAAGATGCTCGCCACGCAGGCCGAAGTGATCGAACTCACGCACGATCGCGTCGAGTTGCGTCTCTCGGTGCGGGCGTTTGCGACCGAAGCCAATCGCAAGCGTCTGGCGGAAGACCTCTCGCGCTATCTCGGTCACCCCTTCCACGTGGCGTTCGAAGTCGGCAACGTGAGCGAAGGCGCGACCGTGGCGGCCGAACAGCGTCGGGAGCGCGCGGCGGAACACCTCGCGCTCGTTGACGCCTTCTCGAAAGACCCCTTCGTGAAGTCGATCGTGGAGATTTTCCACGGTACGGTCGACGAAGGATCGGTGCGGGCGGCCGAAGAGGCGGAACTTCCCGCCGGATCGAAGCGTCGCACGCGGCGCTGATGTGGTAAGTTTTCAGCAATCCCCGGCACCCCGCGCATCGAAGCGGGGTGCCGAATCGTACAAACCTTACGGAGGACACGACGACATGCGCGGAATGGGTGGCATGGGCGGTATGGGCGGACTGATGGCCCAGGCCCAGAAGATGCAGGCGAAGCTCGCCAAGGTTCAGGAAGAAATCGCTCAGATGGAAATCGAAGGCGAAGCCGGTAGCGGCGCCGTCAAGGTGGTGATCAGCGGCAAGCACGAATGCCGTCGCGTGACGATCGACCCGAAGACGGTCGATCCCGATGACATCGAAATGCTCGAAGACCTGGTGACGCTTGCGTTCAACGACGCCGTGACGAAGCTCTCGGCCGTGAGCGAAGCGCGCATGCGCCAGGCCGTTCCCCTGCCTCCCGGCATGAAGATGCCCTTCTGAGGCCGCGAACCGATGCGAGACGCTCCGAACTTCGGGGCGTCTTTGCCGTCGGGAAGACCGTTTTTTCAATCGAATTCATTGCAGGGTGTGAGATGCACTTCACGGATGCGTACCTCGAGGGGCTCCTCGTCGACGACTGCCCGTACGACGACCTGACGACCGAAGGACTCGGAATCGGCGACACGGAGGGCGTCGTCGAAGCCGCGCCCAAAGCGCCCGGGATCGTGGCGGGGCTCGATGCGGCGTGCCGCCTTTTCGAACTGCGCGGGGCCCGCGTCGAGCGGCTCGCCAAGGACGGCGACGCGGTCGAAGCGGGGCAGGTCATCCTGCGTGCCTGCGGTCGCGCGTCGGAACTGCACGCGGTTTATAAAACCGCCCAGAACGTGCTGGAGTACGCGTCGGGCGTCGCAAACCGCGCGGCCGACATGGTGCGCGCCGCCAAGGCGGAAAACCCGCGCGCGCAGGTCGCCCTCACCCGCAAGCACTTCCCCGGCACGAAGCCGATCGTTTATGCGGCCGTGCGCGCCGCGGGCGGCATCGTGCACCGCTACGGCCTTTCCGACTCGGTGCTCGTTTTCGATCAGCATCGGGTCTTTTGCGCGTCGCCCGACGCGGCCGTCGCCCGTCTGAAGGAAAGCGCTCCGGAGCGCAAAATCGCGGTCGAAGTCGATTCGATCGAAGAAGGCCTTCGGTACGCCGCGGCGGGTGCGGACATCATTCAGTGCGAGCGCTTTGCGCCCGAGACCGTGGCCGAATTCCGACGCGTGCTCAGCGAAAAGCATCCGAACGTCGTCATCAACGTCGCGGGCGGCGTGACCGCGCAGAACGCGGCCGAGTACGCGCGCGCCGGAGCGGACGTGCTCGTGACGAGCTGGCCCTATTTCGGAAAGCCCTTCGACGTCAAGATGCGCTTTTCCTGCCCGAACCCCGGAGCGTGCAAATGAATTCTCCGGGAGCTTTTCCTCCGTCCCTGGACGCCCTCGTCAAGGTGCTCGCCGAGATGCCGGGCTACGGCCCGAAGTCCGCGCAGCGCGCGGCCTTTCACCTTCTCTCGGGCGAGCACGCGCGTCTGAAGACCCTGATTGCCGCCCTTACCGAAGCGGACCGGCGTCTGCATCGGTGTCCCCACTGCAACACGTTTTGCGAGTCCGACGTCTGCGACGTGTGTGCGGACGAGGGGCGCGACCGCACGATGCTCTGCGTCGTCGAAAGCGTCGCGGACCAGCTCGCGCTCGACGCGTCGCTCGCGTGGCCGGGGCTCTACTTCGTGCTCGCCGGGCGCCTCGCTCCGATCGACGACGTGGGGCCCGAAGAAATCGGCCTGCCGCGCTTCATCGAACGCGTGGCCGAAGGGGTTGCGAAGGACGGCCTGCGCGAAGTGGTCGTCGCCACCTCCTATACGCCCGAGGGCGACGCGACCGCCTACTATCTGATTGACGCCCTCAAAAAGCGCTGGCCCGACCTCAGGGTGACCCGTCTCGCGCGAGGTCTTCCCTCGGGCCTTGAAATCGAATACACGGACCTGAGCACCATCGCGGGGGCCGTCTACTCGCGCCGCGAGGCGTGAGGTCGAATTCTCACCGGAGACATTCCATGAGCAAGGAACACATTCTCGCCGCCCTTTCGGAGGCGCACACGGCACTCGAAGCCCTCATGAAGAACGAGGACGCTCTCTCGGCCGTGGACCGTGCGGCCGGGGTCTTTGCCGACTGCATCGAAGCGGGCGGACGCATTTATTCGTGCGGCAACGGCGGCAGCCTCTGCGACGCGATGCACTTCGCCGAAGAAATGACGGGGCGCTACCGGAGCGATCGTCGTCCCTACGGGGCGACCGCGATTTCGGACGTCTCCCACATGGCCTGCGTCGGGAACGACTACGGCTACGAAGACGTCTTCTCGCGCTGGGTCGAAGGGTTCGGTCGCAAGGGGGACGTGCTCCTGGCGATTTCGACCTCGGGGACGAGCAAAAACATTCTGAAGGCGGTGCGCGCGGCAAAGGCCTGCGGCATGACGGTCGTCGGCATGACGGGGCGCGAAGGGTCGCCCCTTGCACTCGAATCGGACGTGGCGATCGTGACCCCCGCGGGCCGTTGGGCGGACCGCGTGCAGGAACTGCACATCAAGTGCATCCACATCATGATCGAGCTCGTCGAACGGCGGCTCGACCCGCAAAACTACGCGAACGAGTGAGGCCTCGGGAAGGAGGGCGTCCGTGCGCGGCGCGGTTTCGATCCGGCCCCGCCTCCGACCACGTCCTTCGGCCTTGAGGTACACTAGCAAGGTTGCCCGCCGAGGGGTTGCGGCGCGCGTCGCGCGCGACCGACCGGCGGGTTCGGACGCTCCGCAAACGTTGTGCGCGGAACGCGTCCGCGGAACATTTTCCTGCAGCGTCCGGCCGTTTGCGGTCGGACGTTGTGTTTTTATTTGAAGGGTAAACCTCACCGACATGTTGAACCGCATTCCCATCACGATCAAGGGCGCCGAAAAGCTCAAGAGCGAACTCGAATACCTCAAGAAGACCGCCCGTCCGGCCGTCGTCGCCGCCATCGCGGAGGCCCGCGAAAAGGGCGACCTTTCGGAAAACGCCGAGTACGATGCCGCCCGCGAGGAGCAGGGTCACATCGAGGGCCGCATTGCCGAGCTCGAAGGGAAGATTCCAGCTCTGCAGGTGATCGATCCCAAGACCGTCGATGCGGGCGACCGCATCGTGTTCGGTGCGACGGTGACGCTCTACAACGAAGACGACGACGCGAGCGTCACCTACCAGATCGTGGGCGACGACGAAGCGGACATCAAGCAGAACCTGATTTCCGTCTCGTCCCCGATCGCGCGCGCCCTCATCGGCAAGTTCGAAGGCGACGTCGTGAAGTTCATGGCCCCGAAGGGCGAAGTCACGTACGAAATCAAAGAGGTTCAGTACCTCTGAGGATTGCGGGCGACTCGGGCGGACCCTTGACGGTTTCCCGCCCGAGCGCGCAAACGAAAAGGCGCACGCCTCGCATCGAGTCGTGCGCCTTCTTCGATAGGTGCGCGGTCGCGTGAAACCCGACCGTAAGGTCGGGGTTTCGATCAGGACTTCGCGAGCGCGGCCTTCTTCGTCGTGCGGGTGCGCTTCGGACGAGCGCGGCGCGGCGCGGGTTCGGCCTTCTTCTTCTTCTTTTCGCCCGGCTTCTTCGAGGCGACTTTCTTGGCGGGCTTGTCGGTCTTCACCGGAGCCTTGCGGGGCTTGACGGGCGCTTCCGCGCGGGCCTTGCCCGCGACCGAGCCGCGGCCGAAGGCGAGCGCGGCGATGCGGGCGGACTCTTCGGCTTCCTTCGGGTCGACCGATTCGTCGGCCGGACGCCAGAGAACGAGAAGCTTGCCGATCATCTGAACGCGCGCGCAGCCGAGCGTTTCGGCCACTTCGGCGAACACGGCTTCGCGTTCTTCGCGGTCGTCGGTCGGCACGCGCACCTTGATGAGTTCGTGGGCCTTCAGTTCGCGGTCGATTTCCTTCATGACGGCTTCGGTGAGGCCGTTGACGCCGAGGAGAACGACGGGGTCGAGGTGATGGGCCTGAGCACGCAAGGCGAGTCGCGTGTCACGCGCGAGAATGATTTCCTTCATAATTTTTCCAAATACTTGACGGACGGGGAAAGGGCCCGCTCAGCGCGCCGGCCGGCGTTCCCCGTTCGTAAATTTCAATTCTTCGAGAGGCCAAAAGAATGCCTGTTGCAACGAAAAAGCTCAGATCCAACCGTGCCTGGATCGAACGTCACATCAATGACCCGTTCGTGAAGCGTTCCCGCGCGGAAGGCTATCGAGCCCGTTCGGTGTACAAACTCACCGAACTCGACGATCGGGAACATCTGCTTCGCCGCGGCATGACCGTGGTGGACCTGGGTGCGGCGCCGGGCAGCTGGACGCAGATCGTTCGCGAGCGTCTGTCGGACCGATCGGGCCGTGTCGAAGGCCGCATCATTGCCATGGACATCCTGCCGATGGATCCGATTGACGGCGTGACCTTCCTGCAGGGCGACTTTCGCGAGCAGGAGGTGGCCGACAAGCTGACCGAGATTCTAAACGGAGACAAGGTCGACGTGGTGCTTTCGGACATGGCTCCGAATCTCTCGGGGATCGCCGCGGCCGATGCGGCCCGTTCGCTCCTTTTGAACGAGCTTGCGCTCGAATTCTGCATGGAGCACCTCAAAGACTCGGGCGTTTTCGTGACGAAGGCCTTCCAGGGCTCGGGCTACTCGCAGTACGTCGAAGCGCTGAAGAAGGTCTTCAAGAAGGTCTATACCCGCAAGCCAGCCGCTTCGCGCGACACCTCGGCCGAGGTCTACCTCGTGGCGCGGGAACTCAAGCCGAAGAAATAAATTCATACCAAAAAGACCGAGCCCGTACGAAGTTGACGGCCAAAAGAGCCCGCGCACGCCACAGGCGCCGCGCGGGCGGCCGTTAAAATGGGAGACCGCTCGCCGAAACCCGATTCCGGGCCCCGGCGGGATCCCATCGAGAAGGCTCGCCGCCCGGCCCGAAGACGCCGACGATCGGTTCGCGCCCTCACTAGGAGTTGAGTAATTGGATAACAAGTCGTTTGCCCGCATTGCCGTGTGGGTTCTCGTTGCCGTCGTGCTCTTTACCGTATTCCGGCAGTTCGACGCCACCGAGCCCTCGAAGCTCGATACGACGAGCTACACCCAGTTCATGGAGGATGCGAAGTCCGGGAAGATCCGCCGCGTGGATATTCAGGGCTCCCGCATCACCGTCACCCCGCAGACGGGGAGCGAGTACACGCTCACGAGCCCGGGCGACCTCTGGATGGTCGACGATCTGCGCAAGTCGGGTGTTCAGGTCTACGGCAAGGCCGAAGAAGAACCGTCGCTTCTGCTCTCGGTTTTCGTCTCCTGGTTCCCGATGCTCCTTCTGATCGGCGTGTGGATTTTCTTCATGCGTCGCATGCAGGGGGGCGGTGCCGGGGGCGGCGCCTTCAGCTTCGGGAAGTCGAAGGCCCGCATGCTCGACGACCAGGAAAACAAGGTTCGCTTCAAGGACGTCGCCGGCTGCGACGAAGCCAAGGAAGACGTGCAGGAAATCGTCGACTTCCTGCGCGACCCGAACAAGTTCCAGCGTCTCGGCGGCCGCATCCCGCGCGGCGTCCTCCTCGTCGGTTCCCCGGGTACGGGTAAGACGCTTCTCGCCAAGGCGATCGCCGGCGAAGCGGGCGTGCCCTTCTTCACGATTTCGGGTTCGGACTTCGTCGAAATGTTCGTCGGCGTCGGTGCCGCGCGCGTTCGCGACATGTTCGAAACCGCCAAGAAGAATTCGCCCTGCATCATCTTCATCGACGAAATCGACGCGGTCGGCCGCCAGCGCGGCGCGGGCCTCGGCGGCGGCAACGACGAACGCGAGCAGACCCTCAACCAGATGCTCGTCGAAATGGACGGGTTCGATACGGGCGCGAACGTGATCGTGATCGCCGCGACGAACCGTCCCGACGTGCTCGACCCGGCGCTCCTGCGTCCGGGCCGCTTCGACCGTCAGGTCGTGGTTCCGTTGCCCGACATTCGCGGTCGCGAACAGATCCTCAACGTGCACATGCGCAAGATCCCCGTCGGCGCCGACATCGACGCCGCCGTGATCGCCCGCGGCACGCCGGGTTTCTCGGGCGCGGACCTCGCGAACCTCGTGAACGAAGCGGCGCTCTTTGCCGCGCGTCGCAACGGTCGCGTCGTGAAGATGGTCGACTTCGAAAACGCCAAAGACAAGATCATGATGGGCAGCGAACGCCGCGCCATGGTCATGAACGAAGAGGAGCGCCGCAACACGGCCTACCACGAGTCGGGCCACGCCGTCGTCGCCTACCTCCTTCCGAAGAGCGACCCCGTGCACAAGGTGACGATCGTTCCGCGCGGCCGCGCGCTCGGCCTCACGATGCAGCTTCCGACCGAGGACCACTACAGCTACGACCGTCAGTACCTCCTCACGCGCATCGCGATTCTCTTCGGCGGCCGCATCGCCGAAGAAGTCTTCATGCACCAGATGACGACGGGCGCTTCGAACGACTTCGAACGCGCCACGCAGCTCGCGCGCGACATGGTGACCCGCTACGGGATGAGCGAACGCATGGGCCCGATGGTCTACGCCGAAAACGAAGGCGAAGTGTTCCTCGGCCGCTCGGTGACGAAGACGACGCACGTGTCGGAGCGCACCATGCAGGAAGTTGACGCGGAAATCCGCCGCATCATCGACGAGCAGTACGCCGAAGCGCGCCGCCTGATCGAAGAGAACGCCGACAAGATGCACGTCATGGCGAAGGCCCTGCTCGATTGGGAAACGATCGACGCAGACCAGATCGCCGACATCATGGCCGGCAAGACCCCGCGTCCTCCGAAGGATTGGACGCCGAAGGACGAAAAGGGCAAGGCCGCGAAGAAGGACGACGAGGAAAAGAGCGAGAGCGCCGACAAGGCCGAGAAGGCCGAGAAGGCCGACGACGCGCAGCCGAAGGAAACGACGGATCGCGCGCCCGAAGCGTCCGAACCGTCCGCCGACGCCGATCGCGGCGACGAACCCTCCCGCAAGGACGGAGGGAACGCCTGACGGGCCGCGGCGGGACCGGTTCCTTCGGGCCGGCTTCGGCCGAGTCCGAAGGAACCCTGAAATCCCGCCTCCCCGACCTCATACCGCAACGAACGGGCCGGTCGACTGCTTAGCGTGCAGTCGAGCGGCCCGATTCGATTGAAGGTTCGCTTTCCGCCCGAAGCTTGAGGCGCGAACCGAAGAAAAACAGCAACGACACGCACGAAGGACACACCATGCCGCTTATCTGGCGCACCCGCACCCGTACTTACGATCTCGACGCGACGGCTCCGCTCGTTATGGGGATTCTCAACGTCACGCCCGATTCCTTCTCGGACGGGGGCGACCACAATGCCCCGGAAGCGGCGATCGCCTGGGCCGAAGGCATGAAGGGCCTCGCCGACATCGTCGACGTCGGGGGCGAATCGACCCGTCCGGGGTTCGGCGAAACGGCCGTGACGCTTGAAATGGAACTCGAGCGAGTGCTGCCCGTCGTTACCGAACTCGCTCGCCGGGGCGTTTCCGTGAGCGTCGACACCTCGAAGGCGGGCGTCATGCGCGCCGCGGCCGAAGCGGGCGCCGAAATCCTCAACGACATCCGCGGGTTCGAGCTCCCCGGGGCCCTTGAAACGGCCGCGGAAACGGAGTGCGGTCTCGTCATCATGGACCGTACGCAGCTCGACCCCGAAGCCGATGCGGTCGATGCGGTGCGCCGCTACCTCGAAGGCCGTACCGAGGCTTTCCTCAAGGCAGGGGTCGACGCCTCGCGCATCTGCTGGGACCCGGGCGTGGGCTTCGGGAAGACTTACGAACAGAATCTCGACCTCTGGGCCGCGATCGAACGCTTTGCGGACTCGGGTTTCCCCGTCATGACGGCGATCTCCCGCAAGTCCATGATCGGGTTGTCGACGGGTATCGAAAAGCCCAAGGACCGCGTCGACGCGAGCGTCGCGGGGGCGCTTCTCGCCGCCTCGGCGGGCTCGCACGTCCTGCGCGTTCACGACGTTCGCGCGACGGCCGACGCCTGCGCCATGCTGCGCGTCTGGCGCCGCACCCGCGCCCGACTCGGCCTTTGATCGGTCACTCACATCAACCACACACTTTTCGCAGAACAAGGAGCAACGCGATGGCGCGTCATTATTTCGGAACCGACGGTGTTCGAGGCAAGGTGGGCGAAGCCCCCATTACGCCCGACTTCGTGATGAAACTCGGCATGGCGGCCGGGCGCGTACTGCGTCGACGCAGCCCCTCGGGGCACGCCGCGGTGCTGATCGGCAAGGACACGCGCGTCTCGGGCTACATGCTCGAAGCGGCCCTGCAGGCGGGCTTTTCCGCCGCCGGGGTCGATATCGTCCTCTGCGGCCCCATTCCGACCCCCGCGGTCGCGTACCTCACGCGCGCCCTGCGTCTTGACGCGGGCGTCGTGATTTCGGCGAGCCACAACCCGTACGATGACAACGGGATCAAGTTCTTCTCGGGCGAAGGGACGAAGTTCCCCGACGAAGTCGAAGAAGAGATCGAAGCCGAGATCGACCTCGGTTACTCGTGCGTGCCGTCGGCCGAACTCGGCAAGGCCCGTCGTCTTGACGACGCCGCGGGCCGCTACATCGAATTCTGCAAGTCGACGATCGACTCCTCCGTGAACCTTCGCGGCATGAAGATTTTCGTCGACTGCGCGAACGGCGCCGCCTACCACGTCGCGCCCGACGTGCTCCACGAACTCGGCGCCGAAGTGCGCACGGACGGCGTCACCCCCGACGGCCTCAACATCAACGACGGCGTGGGCGCAACCCACACCGAACACCTCTCCGAGCGCACGCGCGACGCGGGGTGCGAACTCGGCGTGAGCCTCGACGGCGACGCCGACCGACTCATCATGGCGGACGCCTGCGGGCGCGTCTATACCGGGGACGAGCTCCTTTACGTGATCGTTCGCGACCGTATGGCGCAAGGGGAGGTCGCCGGTGTGGTAGGCACCCTTATGACGAATTTCGGCCTTGAAAAGCGCCTCACCGAACTCGGCGTCCCCTTTGCCCGCGCGAAAGTGGGCGACCGCTACGTGCTCGAAATGCTGAAGGCGAAGGGGTGGCTCTATGGGGGCGAAACCTCGGGGCACCTCCTCGCGCTCGACCGTCAGACGACGGGCGACGGGATCGTGAGCGCCCTGCAGGTTCTCGCCGCGCTGCGCCGCTCCGGAAAGACCCTTGCGGAGCTCACCGCCGACCTCGCGCTCATGCCGCAGGTGCTCGTCAACCGCCGCATCACGAAGGGCTGGGACTGGAAGTCGCACGCGCCCTTCATCGAAGCGGTCGAACGTGCGGAAGCGGCTCTTGCGGGCCGCGGGCGCGTCCTTATTCGTCCCTCGGGGACGGAGCCCCTTTTGCGTGTCATGGTCGAAGCCGACGACAAGGAGCTCGCCTCCCGTACGGCGCACGAACTCGCCGATCTCATCCCCGCGACCGAGGCTTGAGGTAGACTTTCCCAACCCGAATGCAAACCGACCGCTCCTTCGAGGGGCGGTCGCTCGAAGACAAGATCATGACGAAGAGCCACAAAAAGGCGGAGGCCTCCGCCCAGCAACAGTCCGAAACTCCGCAGCCGTCCGTGGCGTTTGCCGCTCCGGTCACGCGCGGCCTGATGGCGCACCACCTCACGCTCTATCTCGTGGGCGGTCAGCGCTTCACGCTCGATGAAGTGACGCAGAGCGCGGCGATGCCGCAAAACGTCGCGGCCTTCATCCGCGCCTGGCGCCAGAATCTCGACGTCTGGCACAGCCCGGGCAACGACCCGCACTTCGGCGTGCGCGTGGCCGACGTGTCGCTCTACGAATACCGCGTCGAGCAGATCGGCCTGAAGCGCAAGGCCTGAGGAGACTCGCGATGAAGCAGATCGTAGCCGTCATCAAGCCCTTCAAACTCGACGAAGTGCGCGAAGCCCTCTCCGAAGTGGGCGTTCACGGACTTACCGTGACGGAAGTGAAGGGGTTCGGGCGCCAGAAGGGCCACACGGAGCTCTACCGCGGCGCCGAGTACGTGGTCGACTTCCTGCCGAAGCTCAAGATCGAAACCGTGGTGTCGGACGACATCCTCGAGCAGGCGATCGAAGAGATCCGCAAGGCCGCCTACACGGGTCGCATCGGCGACGGAAAGATTTTCGTTTTCGACGTCGAGCAGGTGATCCGCATTCGCACGGGCGAAACGGGCGAAGCGGCGGTGTGAGTCGCCGAAGACCCTTTTTAAACGCAAAAAGCCCCGACCTCGGTCGGGGCTTTTTCTTGGAGACCGTTCGAGCTACCCGAGCGGTCTTGCTCCTTATCGGGCTCCGGGCTGCTTGAGAAGCACGATCAGCGCGCCCGCGTCGCCCTTCGAGGGCGCGGCCTGCGCGAAGGCGATCACGTCGTCGCACTGCTTCACCCAGCGGCGCACCTTTTCGCGCAGCACGCTCTGCCCGCCCGCGGAGCCGTAGCCCTTGCCGTGCACGATCGAGAGGCACCGGTAGCCGCGGATGCGGCAGTCGTCGAGGAACTTCGCAAAGACAACGCGCGCTTCGTCGACGTAGAGACCGTGAAGGTCGAGCTTTGCCTGCACGGTCCACTCGCCCCGACGCAGACGCTTGGGGAGTTCGGGGGATACCCCTTCGCGACGGAAAAAGAGGTCTTCTTCGTTAAGGAAGTCGGACGGATCGCACTCGTCGGAGAAGCGATCGGCGGGCGTCTCGTCGGCAAGCTTCGCGGCAAGCGCTTTGGCTTGAGGGGTCGGGGTCTTGGGGCGTGCGGCGTGCGAGACGCGGTTCGCGTCTTTGGAGGGCGTCACGCCGAGGTCGGCCATGGCGGCACGGAAGGCGCGGGCGTCTTTCGTCGCGGCCAGGCGTCGCTCTTCTTCGCGACGACGTTCTTCTTCGGCGGCCTTGGCCTTTTCCTTGAGTTCGCGGCTGACGGCTTTCAGATCCGCAAGGCTCGAATACTGCATTGCATTTTCCGGCGCGCAAGCCCGCGCGTTGCCGCGCGGCGGGAGCGCCGCTCCTAGAGTGGGTTGAATCGTCTGCTGTGTGTTCGCGGATGCGGGCCGTGCGGAAGTTTCGCTCCGGCAACGTCCTCGAAACGGGATGAGGCATTATCGCGCTTCGGCCGCCGAAGCGCCCTCGAGCGCGCGCATTCGCCGCAGAGGAAAAAGAGAAACGAACGAAAAACGCCCCGCGAAGCACGGGGCTTCGTCGGGGGCGTGTCGATTCAAAGCTCGGGGAAGCGTATCGAGCGCTCGGGCCTTCCGGTTCGTTGCGGCTCAGGCACTCGAAGCGCCGGCGGGCGCTTTAGCGGCTGTGAGCCTGCGCTTCGAGGAAGCGCTGCGCGTCGAGCGCGGCCATGCAACCCGTCGCGGCCGACGTGCAGGCCTGACGGTAGTGCTGGTCCTGAACGTCGCCCGCGGCGAAGACGCCCGGAACGTTCGTGGCGGTCGCGGCCGCAGAGCCCGTGCCCGCCGTCTTGACGTAGCCGTTGTCGAGTTCGATCTGGCCTTCGAAGAGTGCCGTGTTGGGCTTGTGACCGATCGCGACGAAGAGACCGTCGACCGCGATTTCGACGGGCGCTTCGCCCTTCGTCGACGCCAGACGCAGACCCGTCACGTTCTTGCCGTCGCCGAGCACTTCCTCGACGGTGCGGTGGAGCTGCAGTTCGATCTTCCCTTCGGCGACCGCTTCCATCAGGCGGTCGACGAGGATCGGTTCGGCGCGGAACGTGTCGCGACGGTGAACGAGCGTCACCTTGCTCGCGATGTTGGCGAGGTAGAGGGCTTCCTCGACGGCCGCGTTGCCGCCGCCGACGACGGCCACGGGCTTGCCGCGGTAGAAGAAGCCGTCGCAGGTCGCGCAGGCCGAAACGCCGCGACCGCGGTACTTCTCTTCGCTTTCAAGGCCGAGGTACATGGCGGAGGCACCCGTCGCAATGACGAGCGCGTCGGCGGTGTAGGAACCCATGTCGCCCGAAAGCTTGAAGGGACGCGAGGAGAGGTCGACCGACTGAATGACGTCGAAGACCACTTCGGTGCCGAAACGTTCGGCGTGCTTCTGGAGACGTTCCATCAGTTCGGGACCCATGATCCCGTCAACGGCGCCCGGCCAGTTGTCGACTTCGGTCGTCGTCATCAGCTGACCGCCCGCTTCCATGCCGGTAATCACGACGGGCTTGAGATTCGCACGGGCGGCATAGACGGCGGCCGTCCAGCCGGCGGGCCCGGAACCGAGGATGAGAAGAGGGGCGTGCTTCGTTTCAGACATGAGTGGCTCCCGATGCCCTCAAGGGGCGAAGGACGGTCGAAGACCGGAAAAATGTTAAGAGTGGCCTCATTATATATAAATAATCTATTGGTGCGCAATATGCGATAGTCCGTTCGGTTGTCCCCCGCCCCGTGCGCGACGCGCGGGGCAACCTCGAGCCGCTTTGCGCCCGATCGACCGCGCCCCGCATGCGTTCCCCCTTTAAAATGAGGCGTTTTGAGTTTTCCGGAACCCGTACGCCATGGCGAGGAAGAGCAATCAGAAGAGAAAGACGACGGATCGGGACGCCCTCTCGGAGCGTTCGCGCTGGGCGCGGCTACTGGCCTGGATGCTGGAGCGCATCAAGGCGGGGCTTCACCACGTCGTGCACTTTTTGTGGGAGTGGAGCTGGACCTTTTCGATTCCGGTCGGCGTCATTCTTGCGATGACGCTCGGGAGCTATTCGCCCGACGACCCGGCTTTTTCGGTGAGCACGTCGAAATCGCCCGAGAACCTGTGCGGTCTCTGGGGCGCGTGGGCGGCGGACCTTCTTTTCGGCGCCTTCGGGCTCTCGGCTTGGTGGATCGTCCCGGGCTTTTTCATGATCGCGGTTTTTGCCATCCGTTCGCAGTTGCGCCGCGCGCGCGGCGAAACGGATCCCGAGCGCATCAATCCGCCGAAGTTTTCCGCCTGCGTCGGGTTCCTCGCATTGATGCTCGGCTCGACCGGGCTAGAGGCGCTGCGACTCCGACGCTTCGAAGTGGTGCTTCCCGCGCACTCGGGGGGCGTCCTCGGTCATTCGCTCGGCACGTCGCTCGAGTACTACGTCGGGCTCGGCCTCTCGACCGTGATGTTTTTCACGCTGATGGCGATCGGCCTTTCGCTTCTCATGGACTTCTCGTGGGTGAACGTCTCCGAATCTCTGGGGCGCTTTCTCGACCGCTTCGTCATTCGGCCCATCGTGCGCCTGAAGTCGGGCGAAGGGCCTGAGGCCGAAACGAAGCTTGCCGCTCAGGCCGAAGGGGATCTCGCGAAGCAAAGTCGCGCGGCCGCGGTCGATACCGAAAGCCGCCTTCCGCTTCGCATCATCAAGCCCAAAGCCGCGGCGCCCGAAAGGGCTGCGCCCGCCCCGCGGAGCGAAGCACCGCGCCCCGAAGGCCGGGGCCTGGGGGCGGACTCGCCCCGTCCGAGTCTCGGGCTTCTCGACGACCCCGACGAAGAAACGCGCGGCGTCGACGAAGAGACGATCGGCATGACGAGTCGACTGATCGTCTCGAAGCTCAAAAGCTACAACATCGAAGCCGCCGTGATGAGCGCGCAGCCCGGCCCCGTGATCACGCAGTATTGGCTTGAGCCGGGTGCGGGCGTGAAGGGCTCGCAAATCGAAAACGCCCGCGACGACCTGCGTCGCGCCCTGGGCGTGCAGGCGGTGCGCGTGGTGCTTTCGGTGCCGGGGACGAGCTATATCGCGCTCGAAGTGCCGAATCCCGTTCGTCAGACGGTGCGCCTCAAGGAAATTCTGCAGTCGGAAGCGTACGAAACGAGCAAGTCCCTTTTGACGCTTGCGATCGGCAAGGACATCGCGGGCCGCCCCTTCGTCATGGACCTCGCGAAAACGCCGCACCTTCTCGTTGCGGGTACGACGGGCTCCGGCAAGTCGGTCGGCATCAACGCGATGATCCTCTCGATGCTCTACCGCACGGATCCTTCGCAGCTGCGCCTCGTCCTCATCGACCCGAAGATGCTCGAATTCTCGCTCTACAACGGGATTCCGCATCTGCTCTGCCCGGTCGTCACCGACATGAACAAGGCGGCGACCGCCCTCAAGTGGCTGACGCGCGAGATGGACAACCGTTACGCGGTGATGAGCCGCATCGGCGTGCGCCACTTCACGAGCTACAACGAACGCGTGCGCGAAGCGATCGAGCGCGGGCAGCCGATTCGCGACCCGATGGCCGCACCCGACGATCCGCTCGCCGGCACGCTCGAACCCTGGCCCTACATCGTGTGCGTGGTCGACGAACTCGCCGACCTCATGCTCACGAACCGCAAGGAAGTCGAAGGCGAAATCACGCGCCTCACGCAAAAGGCCCGTGCGGCGGGGATTCATCTGATTCTCGCCACGCAGCGCCCGTCGGTCGACGTGGTCACGTCGCTCATCAAGGCGAACGTCCCGACGCGCATTTCCTTCCAGGTGGCTTCCGCCATCGACAGCCGCGTGATTCTGGGCGAGCCCGGCGCCGAGCAGCTCCTCGGTTACGGCGACCTCCTCTTGCACCGCCCCGGGGAACCGGGCGCGAAGCGCGTTCAGGGGTGCTTCGTCGCCGACGGCGAGGTGCAGCGCGTCGTCGACGAGCTGAAGAAGTACGGTTCGCCGAGTTACGTCTCGGACGTCACCGAATCGGTCGATCCGGAAGCGGCCGGGGACGACGCGGGCGGCTCCCGCCGCTCGGGCGAAACGGATCCCCTCTACGATCAGGCGGTGCAGGTGGTGCTGAGCGAAAAGCGCGCGTCGATTTCGTTCGTGCAGCGTCACCTCGGGATCGGCTACAACCGCGCGGCCAACATTCTCGAAGCCATGGAAGAGGCGGGCATCGTCTCGAAGGCAAGTGCGACCGGTAAGCGGAGCATCCTCGTCAATTCCGAGCATTGAGCCTCCCCATGTCCGTTTTGAGGAAGCGTCTTCCCGAAAAGAAGGCGCTTTTCCTTTTGTCGATCCCCTTTTGTCGATTCTGTTGCCGATCCGTTTGTAGGCTCAGGCCGTTAACATTTCGTCTCACCGACCTTCGGCGTCGGGCGACCTTCCCGGGCGCCGAGGCCCTTAAGATCTCCAAAACCGTTTCGCAACGAGCCCCCGACGTCGGACTCCCGAGCGAGCGAACGAACGACGAACCCCAACCAACCGAGGAGGGCGCCGCCCGCGCGTACGAACGCGCGGATTCGGGCGCCGAAAAGAGCCATGAACCTTCGAACCTACGTCACCCGCAGTCTCGTTGCGACCTGCTCGGCGCTCGCGCTCGCGGGCGCTTTCGCGTCGGAGGGTGCGGTCCCCGGGAGTGCGTCCCGCGAAAGTGCCGCCGCTCCGGCGGCATCCGACGCCGCGGCCGTGAAGCGCCTCGAAACCTTTGCGGCGAGTACGCCCGCCGCCGAGGGTGCGTTCGTGCAGACCAATTTCGACCGCGAGGGTCAGGTGACGCTCAAGGCGTCGGGCACCTTCGCTTTTTCGCGCCCGGGGCGCTTCGACTGGGTGTACCTCGAACCCTACGATCAGCGGATCGTGAGCGACGGAACGACGCTTCGGCTCTACGATGCGGATCTCATGCAGGTGACGGAAAAGCGCCTGGAAGGGGCGATCGACGCGACGCCCGCTGCGATTCTTTTCGGCAACAACGACTTCTCGCGCGATTGGATCGTGCGGGAGCTGCCGGCCGAAGGGGGCGAAGCACGCATCGAAGCGCGACCGAAAACGAGCGGCGCGTTCGAGCGCGTCGTCATCGGCTGGAGCGCCGCGGGGCTTCCTTCCCGCATGACGCTCGTCGACGCCTTCGGGCAGGAAACGGAACTCGTCTTCACGGAATTCAATCGTACGACCCCGGACGCCAAGCGGTTCGAGCTCGTCGTTCCCGAAGGGACGGACGTTCTCACCGACTCCGCCTTCTGAGGCGGGGCTTCGGTACAAGGTTTCCGAGGGCGCGTCCGCCCGATGCAAACACGTGCGGCGCAGGCGTTTGTCCCGATCGAACGTCGGGGCAAAACCCGATACAATCCAAGGATGCAGGCCTTTTTACAGGGCCACCAGAAATTTTTCTGCCCCGAAGCCCCTTCGTGATCGGGCTTTGCGGCGGAGCCGAAATTGAGAAAGCATCCTATGACCCAGGGTATCAAGAGCGGCATGCGTCGAATGATCATCGACAAAATGCTCGTTGAAAAAGGTGCCGTTTCGTTCGAGGAGCTCGTTGCCGTACTGAAAGTGAGCGCTCCCACCGTGAAGCGCGATTTGCGTTACATGCGCGAAATGCTCAACGCGCCGATTCGCTTTTCGAGCACGCGCGGCGGCTACTTCTACGACGACGAGTCGAAGCCCGAAGCCGCCGGTGCGAAGACGAAGGGCAAGCGCGACGACGCAGCCGAGGGCGCCCGCCGCCCGAAGCCCAAGCTTTGGTACACGTCCGAAGAGCTCCTCGCTCTGGCGAACATGATCGAGTTGCTCGGTCGCTTGGGCGAAGACCCCGAGTCGATGCTCGCAAAGGACCTCGCGCCTTTGCGCGCCCGCGCGCTCAATCTTTTCACGCTCGGCGGCATGGAGCCTTCGGAGCTCGCTCGGCGCGTACGCGTGGTGAGCCGCGAGAAGGCGTTTCGAGAACCCGATACGTTCGAGACGATCGGCGTGGCGCTCTGTGCGCGCCGCCGCCTGGAGATGCACTACTACAACCCGAAGCGCGACGACACGACCGTGCGCGTCATCTCGCCCATGCGCCTCGTGCACGCGAACAACCGCTGGTACGTCGACGCCTTCGACCATACGACCGACAAACTCAAAACGTTCCTCATCGAGAACGTGCGCCGCGCCGAAATTCTTGAGAAGAGCGTGCGCCGCATGACGCTCAAAGCCGTCGCGAAAGAGCTCGACGGCGGCTACGGCATGTTCCGAAGCCGCAACATCGAAACCGCGGTGATCCGCTTCGACAAGTCGATCGCTTCCTATATCCTTCGCGAGATCTGGCACGAAAAGCAGGAAGTGGTGCCCGAGGAGGACGGATCGATCCTTCTCAAGGTGCCGTACGCTTCCGGCACGGAACTTGTCGGGGACGTCCTCCGATGGGGTGACAAAGCCGAGATTCTCGAACCTCCCAAACTTCGCAACGAAATGATCGACGCCGCGCGCCGACTGTGTGCCCGCTACGACCGAAAGGCCCATTGAGGCGGACCATGACGCAAAACAACGAGAAAACGAACGACGCTCCGACGAAGCGCCGCCGCAATCGTCGACCCCGGCACTCGAACCGTCCGAAAGAGCTCCCGGAAATCTTCTTCTGCGGGGATCCGCACGGGGAGTTCGAGCAGATCAACGAAGCCGTGCGGCTCCACAAGCCCGCGGCCGTGGTGATTCTCGGCGACCTGCAGCCGCCCGCTCCCGTGGAAGAGCTCCTTGAGGAGGCGCTCGCGCTGACGGACGTCTGGTGGATCCCAGGGAACCACGACACCGACACGGACGAGTTTTACGACCGTCTGTGGCGCGGGCCGCTGGCCTCACACAACCTCCACGGGCGCATTGCCAACATCGCGGGTCTTCGGATCGGCGGTTTGGGCGGCGTCTTCCGCGGTCAGGTGTGGATGCCGGACGGTACGCCCAACTACTTCTGCCCGGCCACCTTCATTCGACGGGTCGGCACGGGGAACGTGTGGCGCGGCGGCCTCCCGCGACGCCATCGCTCGACCATTTTCCCGTCGGTCTACCAGAACCTCATGCGCCAGCGCGCCGACGTCCTCGTCACGCACGAGGCTGCGGGCTGTCACCGCAAAGGGTTCGTTGCCATCGACCGACTTGCGAAAGCGCTCAACGTGAAGTGGCACTTTCACGGTCACCAGCACGAGGATCGCGTCTACGGTCAGCACCAAAACGTGACCGTTCGCGCGGTCGGCTACCGCGGGGTGGTGAACCTCAAGGGCGAGGTGGTGATCCCCGCTCAGATGGATCCGCGCGAAGCGGCGGCCCTTCAGACGGCGATCGACTGGGCGAACCGTACCGCGGAAACGGCGCTTATCGAAGTGCGGGACCCGAAAACGGGTGCGATGTGCGTGCTTCCTCCGTCGGAAGCAACGACGCCGAGCATGTTGGCGGCCGCGGCAGCGGCTTCCGCGAAGTTGCTCGCGTATCCGTCGGGCGACGTCACGCCCCGCGAGCGCGAAGAAGCGCTCGGTCGCGAGGTGGCGAAACAAGCCCCCGGCGGACGCTTCAAGCCCTGGACGAGTCCGAAGCCGAAGTCGGAGGGGAAGGCCGCGCCGAAGGACGAAGGCGCCAAAGAACCGTGCGCCTCCCGCGGACGACGCGAGAGCGCCCGCTCGAAGGCGAAGGCGCGCAGAGCGGAAGCCGGAAACGCCGTGAAAAACGACGCGAAGCGCAACGTCCGAGAGGAGGCGAAACGCGATGCGAAGTGCGCGCGCTCCGCGAATGCGGGCAATGCTCCCGCGACCCCGACGGCTGCTCCCGCCGAAGGTGCCGTGAAGCCCGCACCCTCGCGCAACGCGCCGGGTGGAAAGACCCGCCGACCGCGTCGCCGCAAGGGTCGCGGCAAGCCGAAGGAGTGAGTTCCTCTCAAAAAACGAAAAGCCCTCGTCGGGAACGACGAGGGCTTTCTTCCAAAGAGTCCGAAGCGTTCGCCGTAGCGGCGCGAAAGCGACTCAGCGGCGCACCAACTTCACGCGGACCGTTTCACCCGGCTGAAGCTCGGCGCAGTCTTCGGGCAAAAGGGCAAGAGCGTCGGCGTCGTTCAAGCCGGCGAGCGTACTCGAAGACGAGCGGGGCGAAGCGACAAAGCCCTTTTCGTCGATGCGACCGCGGATGCAGTCGGTGCGACTGAGCCGGCCCTTGAGTTTCGTCGTGGTCGTAACCGCGGCGTCGACCAAGGGCGAAGGCGTCGCGCCGCAAAGGCGTTCGACCGCACGGCGAACGTAGAGGCGCGCGGAAACGGCACAGGCGGCGGGGTTCCCGGGGAGCGCCATGAAGTAGGCCTCGCCGATGCGCCCGTAGGAAAGGGGTTTGCCCGGGCGCTGCTTCACGTGAACGTGATGCAGTTCGCCTGCTTCGCCGACAACGCGTCCCACGAGATCCTTGTCGCCTTCGCCGACCCCGCCCGAGGTAAGGAGAAGGTCGCACCGAAGGGCCGCCTCTTCGAGGCGGGCAAGCATCGTTTCGTAGTCGTCGGGAAGAATGCCGAGGTATTCGACGTCGGCACCCCAGGAGCGAAGGAGTGCCGTGAGGAGGTAGGCGTTCGCGTTGTAGATCTTCCCGGCGCCGAGTTCCTTCCCGGGTTCGCGCAGTTCGTCGCCCGAGGCAAAGACGACGACGCGAAGGCGTCGGCAGCGGAGTTCGGCGTAGCCCGCGGAAGCGGCAAGGCCGACGGCCTCGGGCGTCAAAAAGGCGCCCGCGGGAATGAGTTCGTCGCCCGCGCGGAATTCTTCGCCCTGAAGGCGAACGTTCGCGGCGGGTCGAATGGCGGACGCCTCGAATTCGATGCAACCTTCGGATTCAAGGACGTGTTCGAACGGAATCACGGTGTCGAACGCATCGGGGACGGGCGCACCCGTCATGATGCGAAGCGCTCCTTCGGGGTCGGGTTCGCCCTCGAAGGGGTGACCTGCGAAGGCCGCACCCGTGACGGGAAGACGCAGACGGCCGCCTGCCTTCAGGAGTTCGCTTCGGAACGCGAACCCGTCCATGGCGGAATTCGAAAAGAGGGGCACGTCGACGGGGCTGCGAACGGGTTCGGCGAGGCACCGGCCGAGCGCCGCTTCGAGCGGAACGGTTTCGCTCGGAAGCTCCGCGCGGATAAACCGATCGAGGGCGAGCAGGACGTCGTCGCAGGAAAGAAAGGGGGTGGTCATGACGGGCTCCAAGAGCTAAGTACGGTTGGATGTCCCATAGAATAGCCAAAGCCCCGCTTCGCGGGCATTCTCCTTTCGGCGAACTTTATGGGTACTTCCGTGAACCTTCCGCACACTTCGTTCTCATCAAGCACGTTTCCCGGCAACACGACCGCTCTCGTTTATGCGGGCGGACTCGCGAGCCGCATGGGGGGCGTCAACAAGGCGTTCGTTCCCGTTTTCGGAAAGCCCATGATCGAGCACGTCGTCGAGCGACTGCGTTCGATCGGGGTGGCCCGCATCGTTGTTTCCGCGAACCGCGACGCGGAACGCTTCGAGGCGCTCGGCGTCACGGTGCTTCCCGACCTCCGAAAGGACTTCCCCGGAGCGCTCGCCGCTCTGGAGGCGTTGGCCCACTCCGAACTCACGCCGACCGAACGGGTCTTCACGTGTCCGTGCGACGCGCCCTTTTTTCCGGAGACGCTTCCGTTCGAATTGGATGAGGCGGCACGGCGTGCGGGAGCAAGCGGCGCTTTCCCGCGGGACGCGCAAGGTCGACCGCAGAGCGCCTTCGCGCTTTTTTCCTGGACCGTGCTCTCGGACGCCGGAGCGTTCCTCGACGAGGGCGGACATCGGCTCGGGGAGTTTTTGCGTCGCTCCGGCCTCACCGTGCTTCCCTATGAAGGGGACGAGCGCCGGCTTGCCAACCTCAACAGCCGCGAAGACGTTCGTGCGGCCGAAGCGGACCCCGCGTTCGAACTTTGGACGAGGCCTTGACAAATTTCTGAAAAGGTCTATAATGCAACCTTCATTCGAGAGGCGGTCATCCGATCCCGATCGAATGAGAGCAAAAAAGCTCTTGACAAATCGAAATCAACGCTGTATGATTTCAATCCTGCGCTTCACGAAGCGCAGTGCTCTTTAAAAATCAGATTCAACGAACCGATAAGTGTGAACATCGGAAAGCGAGAGGTCGTTCAAACGACAACGTGTCCTCACGGGCACGGCTCAAAAATTTTACGAAGTTCGCACTTGTCTGATAGAAAGACGAAGGTTAATTCCTTCCTCTTTCAATTCCGGCGAGAGAGCGAAAAACAGAGATTGAACTGAAGAGTTTGATCCTGGCTCAGATTGAACGCTGGCGGCATGCTTTACACATGCAAGTCGAACGGCAGCACGGGGAGCTTGCTCCCGGGTGGCGAGTGGCGCACGGGTGAGTAATACATCGGAACGTGTCCTCTTGTGGGGGATAACAACCCGAAAGGGTTGCTAATACCGCATGAGACCTGAGGGTGAAAGCGGGGGATCGCAAGACCTCGCGCAAGGGGAGCGGCCGATGCCCGATTAGCTAGTTGGTGAGGTAAAGGCTCACCAAGGCGACGATCGGTAGCTGGTCTGAGAGGACGACCAGCCACACTGGGACTGAGACACGGCCCAGACTCCTACGGGAGGCAGCAGTGGGGAATTTTGGACAATGGGGGAAACCCTGATCCAGCCATGCCGCGTGCAGGATGAAGGTCTTCGGATTGTAAACTGCTTTTGTCAGGGACGAAAAGGTTTCGGTTAATACCCGGAACTGCTGACGGTACCTGAAGAATAAGCACCGGCTAACTACGTGCCAGCAGCCGCGGTAATACGTAGGGTGCAAGCGTTAATCGGAATTACTGGGCGTAAAGCGTGCGCAGGCGGTTCCGTAAGATAGATGTGAAATCCCCGGGCTTAACCTGGGAATTGCATTTATGACTGCGGGACTGGAGTTTATCAGAGGGGGGTGGAATTCCAAGTGTAGCAGTGAAATGCGTAGATATTTGGAAGAACACCAATGGCGAAGGCAGCCCCCTGGGATACGACTGACGCTCATGCACGAAAGCGTGGGGAGCAAACAGGATTAGATACCCTGGTAGTCCACGCCCTAAACGATGTCTACTGGTTGTTGGGGATTCATTTCCTTGGTAACGAAGCTAACGCGTGAAGTAGACCGCCTGGGGAGTACGGTCGCAAGATTAAAACTCAAAGGAATTGACGGGGACCCGCACAAGCGGTGGATGATGTGGATTAATTCGATGCAACGCGAAAAACCTTACCTAGCCTTGACATGCCAGGAATCCCGAAGAGATTTGGGAGTGCCCGCAAGGGAATCTGGACACAGGTGCTGCATGGCTGTCGTCAGCTCGTGTCGTGAGATGTTGGGTTAAGTCCCGCAACGAGCGCAACCCTTGTCACTAGTTGCTACGAAAGGGCACTCTAGTGAGACTGCCGGTGACAAACCGGAGGAAGGTGGGGATGACGTCAAGTCCTCATGGCCCTTATGGCTAGGGCCTCACACGTCATACAATGGTCGGAACAGAGGGCAGCGAAGCCGCGAGGCGGAGCAAATCCCAGAAAACCGATCGTAGTCCGGATTGCAGTCTGCAACTCGACTGCATGAAGTCGGAATCGCTAGTAATCGCGGATCAGCATGCCGCGGTGAATACGTTCCCGGGTCTTGTACACACCGCCCGTCACACCATGGGAGTGGGGTTCACCAGAAGACGTTTGTTTAACCGCAAGGAGGACGGCGTCCACGGTGGGCTTCATGACTGGGGTGAAGTCGTAACAAGGTAGCCGTACCGGAAGGTGCGGCTGGATCACCTCCTTTAAAGAGAGCAAGTCCGAACGGCCTGCCGCTCTTCACGGTGTTCACACTTATCGTTTCGTTGAACGATTTGCGCAAGCAAGGAATGGGTCTGTAGCTCAGTTGGTTAGAGCACCGTCTTGATAAGGCGGGGGTCGATGGTTCGAGACCATCCAGACCCACCATTCAAAGACGCCGTACGAAAGATGTTGAAATCGACTTCTTTCGTACGGCGCCTCTCTCCGAGAAGCGCATGCTCTTTAAAAATTTGGAAAAGAAATGAAGCGTTCAACTGAATGCGCCGGCTCTTGATGAGAGGGTCGGAGATGCAGCAGTTGAGGGTTGTGATTGCATTCATTTGATTTCATGAAGTTCTCAAGAACCGACATAAATCAGAGAAACAGCGAAACACGTTACAGGTTGCTTGTAGCTTTGAAGGCAAAAGGCTTCAGAGTTATAGGATCAAGTGACTAAGTGTATGTGGTGGATGCCTTGGCGATCACAGGCGATGAAGGACGTGACAGCCTGCGAAAAGCTGTGGGGAGCTGGCAAATAAGCTTTGATCCACAGGTCTCCGAATGAGGAAACTCACCTGTTTTACAGGTATTCATAACTGAATACATAGGTTATGAAGGCGAACGCGGTGAACTGAAACATCTAAGTAACCGCAGGAAAAGAAATCAACCGAGATTCCGAAAGTAGCGGCGAGCGAAATCGGAGAAGCCCTGTGTTTGATAATGACTTCGATACCGGAACGATCTGGAAAGTTCGGCTATAGAGGGTGACAGCCCCGTACGGGAAATCGCAGTCATGGTACTAAGAACACGACAAGTAAGGCGGGACACGTGACATCCTGTCTGAAGACGGGGGGACCATCCTCCAAGGCTAAATACTCGTGATCGACCGATAGTGAACCAGTACTGTGAAGGAAAGGTAAAAAGAACCCCGGGAGGGGAGTGAAATAGATCCTGAAACCGCATACATACAAACAGTAGGAGCCTCGTAAGGGGTGACTGCGTACCTTTTGCATAATGGGTCAGCGACTTACGTTCAATGGCAAGCTTAACCGTATAGGGGAGGCGCAGCGAAAGCGAGTTCGAACAGAGCGATTCAGTCGTTGGGCGTAGACCCGAAACCAGATGATCTATCCATGGCCAGGTTGAAGGTGTGGTAACACACACTGGAGGACCGAACCGACTAGTGTTGCAAAATTAGCGGATGAGCTGTGGATAGGGGTGAAAGGCTAAACAAATCTGGAGATAGCTGGTTCTCCCCGAAAACTATTGAGGTAGTGCCTCGTGTATGACTCCAGGGGGTAGAGCACTGTTATGGCTAGGGGGACATGGCGTCTTACCAAACCATGGCAAACTCCGAATACTTGGAAGTTTGAGCACGGGAGACAGAGCACCGGGTGCTAACGTCCGGACTCAAAAGGGAAACAACCCAGACCGCCGGCTAAGGTCCCTAATATTGACTAAGTGGAAAACGAAGTGGGAAGGCTAAGACAGTCAGGAAGTTGGCTTAGAAGCAGCCATCCTTCAAAGAAAGCGTAATAGCTCACTGATCGAGTCTTCCTGCGCGGAAGATGTAACGGGGCTAAGTCAATAACCGAAGCCGCGGATGCACAGCAATGTGCGTGGTAGGGGAGCGTTCCGTAAGCCTGCGAAGGTGACTTGCAAAGGTTGCTGGAGGTATCGGAAGTGCGAATGCTGACATGAGTAACGTTAAAGCGGGTGAAAAGCCCGCTCGCCGTAAGCCCAAGGTTTCCTGCTCTACGTTCATCGGAGCAGGGTGAGTCGGCCCCTAAGGCGAGGCTGAGAAGCGTAGCTGATGGGAACAAGGTTAATATTCCTTGACCGCCGCCAAGTGCGAAGGGGGGACGGAGTATTGAAGATCATCCGGGTGTTGGAAGTCCCGGTTTCCGAGCGTAGGAAGTCGACAGGCAAATCCGTCGACGAATTTCCGAGGCGAAGGATCGAGGTTCTACGGAACCGAAGTGATTGGATGTGCTTCCAGGAAAAGCCTCTAAGCTCCAGCTTGGCGGGACCGTACCGCAAACCGACACTGGTGGGCGAGCTGAATATGCTCAGGCGCTTGAGAGAACTCAGGAGAAGGAACTCGGCAAATTGACACCGTAACTTCGGGATAAGGTGTGCCTTGGTAGCGTGAAGGGAGAAACACCCGGAGCGTGAAGAGGTCTCAGAGAATCGGTGGCTGCGACTGTTTACTAAAAACACAGCACTCTGCAAAGACGAAAGTCGACGTATAGGGTGTGATGCCTGCCCGGTGCTGGAAGATTAATTGATGGGGTGCAAGCTCCTGATCGAAGTCCCAGTAAACGGCGGCCGTAACTATAACGGTCCTAAGGTAGCGAAATTCCTTGTCGGGCAAGTTCCGACCTGCACGAATGGCATAACGATGGCCACACTGTCTCCTCCTGAGACTCAGTGAAGTTGAAGTGTTTGTGATGATGCAATCTCCCCGCGGCTAGACGGAAAGACCCCATGAACCTTTACTGTAGCTTTGCATTGGACTTTGAACCGATCTGTGTAGGATAGGCGGGAGACTGTGAAGCGAGGACGCCAGTTCTCGCGGAGTCGTCCTTGAAATACCGCCCTGATTTGTTTGAGGTTCTAACCTAGGTCAGTCATCCTGATCGGGGACCGTGCATGGTAGGCAGTTTGACTGGGGCGGTCTCCTCCTAAAGGGTAACGGAGGAGTGCGAAGGTACGCTAGGTACGGTCGGAAATCGTGCTGATAGTGCAATGGCAAAAGCGTGCTTGACTGCGAGACCGACAAGTCGAGCAGATACGAAAGTAGGTCATAGTGATCCGGTGGCTCTGTATGGAAGGGCCATCGCTCAACGGATAAAAGGTACTCTGGGGATAACAGGCTGATACCGCCCAAGAGTTCATATCGACGGCGGTGTTTGGCACCTCGATGTCGGCTCATCTCATCCTGGGGCTGTAGCCGGTCCCAAGGGTATGGCTGTTCGCCATTTAAAGAGGTACGTGAGCTGGGTTTAAAACGTCGTGAGACAGTTTTGTCCCTATCTGCCGTGGGCGTTGGAAGATTGACGGGGGCTGCTCCTAGTACGAGAGGACCGGAGTGGACTGACCTCTGGTGTACCGGTTGTCACGCCAGTGGCATCGCCGGGTAGCTATGTCGGGAAGAGATAACCGCTGAAAGCATCTAAGCGGGAAACTTGCCTGAAGATAAGTCTTCCTGGAGGCTTGACCTCCCTAAAGAGTCGTTCGAGACCAGGACGTTGATAGGTTGGGTGTGTAAGCGCTGTGAGGCGTTGAGCTAACCAATACTAATTGCTCGTGCAGCTTGATCCTATAACCGTGAAGCTTTTCTCCTGTCGGAGAGAACTTCAGAAATCGATGGGCAACACAGCCCGCTTCATTTCGATTCCGTACAAAATTCAAAGTTTTGTCTGGCGACCATAGCAAGGTGGCCCCACTCCTTCCCATTCCGAACAGGACAGTGAAACGCCTTAGCGTCGATGATAGTCGGTTGTATTTCCGGTGAAAGTAGAACATCGCCAGACTCCCCATTCAAGAACCCCCGGTGCTTCGGTGCCGGGGGTTTTTGTTTTTCCGGCTCCGGAGTTTCTTCTCCGCCCGACCCATGCGCGATGGGAGGGGCTCTCGCAACGCCGACGGCTTGCGACTCGGTGTTGTGTCCCTGAGGCGCCACAGCGTTCCGTGGAAGCTTGTCGTGAGCGTGGTGCGCGTGGTGAGCCCGCTGCCGCCCGCGGTAGACGCTCTTGAGGCCGTAGAGCCGCCGGTGCACGTTCTCGGTGCGTTCCGGGTGGTGCCTTTTCTCGCTTCGTCCGAGAGGCACGCTCTTCAAGGCGGTACCGTGGCGGGTTTTTGATGTCGCTTGAGGAGGCTGGGGAGGGCGGCCTCAACTCCGTTGTGAGAGAGAGGTCGAGGAGAGGGCTTGACGAGGGTTTGATGTGGGCTTGGAAGGCCCTGAGGGCTCCCGGAAGGGGAGAGCGCCTCGGAGGGCCTCGGAGGACCTTGGAGGGCCTAGGATGGAGCGGAAGGCGTCCCTGGGGTCGTAGGGCGGCCGGAGACGCCTTCGGGGTTGGGATCAGGGTTCGAGCTCGCTCGCGGGGATGCCCGCATCGAGGCAGACGCGACGAACGGCCGCCATTTCGCCGTCGGAGATTTCAACGCCGTGGGCGGAGCGGTCGGCGGTGCGAAGGCGCTCGATTTCGCCCGGCATCAGGACCGGATGGTTTTCCGGATCGGGTGCGGGGCTGCTCTTCACGTAGTCGTTGAGGGCGGCGATTTCGTGCGCCATCCATTCGGGGTTGCAAAGCGCCTTGGGGTCGATCACGAAGGCCGTCATGTTGTTGACGATCGAGCCGTCGCGTTCGTGTTCGGGCTGAATCGTGCCCCCGCCCGAAAGGATGCCCGCCATGAGTTCGCAGGCCCAGCAAAGGCCCGATCCCTTGTGCTTCGCAAAGGCCATGAGGGCGCCCGTGGGTTCCTGCCACATGTAGCGGGGATCCGCGGTCGGCTGTCCCTCAGGCGTGAGGATGACGGGTTCGTCGAAGGTTTTCCCGGCGAGCATCGCGACACGCGTCTTCCCCATGGCGACGATCGACGTGGCGAAGTCGAGCACGAAGGGGCCGCGTCCGTCGACGTCGGGAAGCGCGCAGCAGAAGGGGTTCGTGCCGAAGCGGGCTTCGGAGCCGCAATAGGGCGCAACGAGCGGACGGAACTGATTGACGTTCACAAAGTGAACCGACACCATGCCCGCGGCGGCCGCCTGTTCGCCGTACGTGCCGATGCGACCGAGGTGGCAGCAGTTGGCGATCGTGTACATGCAGAGACCGTGCTTGCGGGCGCGCTCGATTGCCATTTCGGTCGCTTCGTAGCCCGCACGCTGACCGTAGCCGAGGTTGCCTTGGAGCTGCAGAAGGGCTCCCGTGTCTTTGAGGACGGTGGGCGGCGTATTGGGGCGCAGACGCCCCGTCTTCAAGTAGTCGGCGTACATGGCGATCATGCCGATGCCGTGACTGTCGTGACCGCGCAGGTTCGCGAGTACCATATGGTCGGCGACGATCCGGGCTTCGGCTTCGTCGCTTCCCGTGGCGGTGAGGAAGCGTTGCGCGACGGCACGCAGGAATTCTTTCGAGTAGCGCATGGGGGCTCCTTGGTGAGAGGGATACCCGATCCATGCTACGAGCACGCGCGGCGCGTGCCGCCCTCCGAATGCCTTAGGCGGCCGTGAGCCCGAACAAAGAATCGCGCCTTCGGGTGCGGGAGAGGGCGTTCGGGCGAAAAGCGATACGCCCGGACGAAAAAAAACGAGGACGATTTGCATCGTCCTCGTTTTCGAATCTTTGGCTCCCCGAGCTGGGCTCGAACCAGCGACCTGCGGATTAACAGTCCGTCGCTCTACCGACTGAGCTATCGGGGAGTACTTTCGAAGATGTCGGTCATCTTCGATCGGTAATCTTGGCTCCCCGAGCTGGGCTCGAACCAGCGACCTGCGGATTAACAGTCCGTCGCTCTACCGACTGAGCTATCGGGGAATCAAGGATTTAAAGTATATAGCCTCCTTCTCGATTTTGGCAAGTCCCTCGAAGTAACAAAATGTAACCGCGCACGAAGGGGCGTCCTTCGATGCGGTGGAGGGCGGCGGCGCGCCCTAGAATAGCCCCACGTTTTCCAATGCTTCGAGGGTCCGCTTCGTGAAGAAAGTCACCTATCCCGGTTCTCCGTTCGTGCTCTATCAACCTTTCGAGCCTGCGGGCGACCAGCCGCAGGCGATCGATCGTCTTTGCGAAGGGCTCGAGTCGGGCGTCATGTTTCAGACGCTCCTCGGGGTGACGGGGTCTGGGAAGACCTACACGATGGCGAACGTGATCGCGCGCGAGGGCGTGCCCGCAATCATCATGGCGCCCAACAAAACGCTCGCCGCGCAAACGTACTCGGAGATGCGGGAATTCTTCCCGGAGAACGCGGTCGAATACTTCGTCTCCTACTACGACTTTTATCAGCCCGAAGCCTACGTGCCCGCGCGGGACCTCTTCATCGAAAAGGACGCGGCCGTGAACGAGCACATCGAGCAGATGCGGCTCGCCGCAACGAAGTCGATTCTCGAGCGCCGCGACACGATCATCGTGGCGACCGTATCGTCGATCTACGGTATCGGCGCGCCCGAAAGCTACACCGAGATGCGCTGCATCCTGCGCCGCGGCGACAAGCGCACGCAGCGGCAGCTGATCGGGCAGCTCGTCAAGATGCAGTACCGCCGCAGCGACATGGAGTTCGTGCGCGGCACCTTCCGCGTGCGCGGCGACACGATCGACGTTTTTCCGGCGGAACACGCGGAGAGCGCCGTTCGGATCGAGCTCTTCGACGACGAGGTGGAGGCGGTGCTCCTTTTCGACCCCATTACGGGGAAGGTCGAGCAGAACGTGCCGCGCTTCGTCGTCTATCCGGCGAGCCACTACGTGACGCCGCGCGAAGAGGTCGTGCGCGCGATGACGTCGATCCGAAAGGAGTTGAAAGAACGCAAGGCGGAGCTACTTGCCGAGGGCCGTATCGTCGAAGCGCAGCGGCTGGAGCAACGAACGCTTTTCGATCTGGAGATGCTCGACCAGGTGGGCTTTTGCAAGGGGATCGAAAACTATTCGCGGCACTTGACGGGGCTCGCCCCGGGCGTGGCGCCGCCGTGCCTCATCGACTATCTCCCCCCGGACGCGATCATGTTCTTCGACGAAAGTCACGTGATGATGGGGCAGTTGGGCGGGATGTACCGCGGGGACCGCGCCCGCAAGGAAACGCTCGTCAATTACGGCTTCCGCCTTCCGTCGGCCTTGGATAACCGGCCGCTTCGCTTCGACGAGTTCGAACGCAAGATGCGCCGCTCGGTCTTCGTCTCGGCGACCCCCTCCGACTACGAACTCGATAAGAGCGACGGCGAAGTGGTCGAGCAGGTCGTGCGCCCGACCGGACTCGTCGACCCCGAGGTCGAGGTGCGCCCGGCCGTCACGCAGGTCGACGATCTCCTTTCCGAAATCCGAGATACGACGACGCGAGGCGAGCGCGTCCTTGTCACGACCCTTACGAAGCGCATGGCCGAAGACCTCACGGACTTTCTCTCCGAGCACGGCGTTCGGGTTCGGTACCTGCACTCCGACATCGACACGGTCGAGCGCGTGGAAATCATTCGCGACCTGCGTCAGGGGGTCTTCGACGTCTTGGTCGGCATCAACCTCCTGCGCGAAGGCCTCGACATTCCGGAAGTCTCTCTCGTTGCGATTCTCGACGCCGACAAGGAGGGGTTCCTGCGTAGCGAACGGTCGCTCATCCAGACGATCGGGCGTGCGGCGCGCAACTTGCACGGGCGCGCGATCCTTTACGCCGACCGCATGACCGACTCGATGGCACGCGCGCTCAAAGAAACGAACCGCCGCCGCGAAAAGCAAACGGCCTACAACGAGGCGCACGGGATCGTGCCGCGCGGCGTCAAAAAGGAAATCCGCGAGATCATCGACGGGGTCTACCGCGGGCCCGACGCGCCCGCGGCGGGTACGTCGACCGTTGCGGCCACGGACGAGGTGCTCGACGAAAAGACCGCGGCGGCACGCCTCAAGGAGCTCGAAGCGAAAATGGCCGAGCACGCGAAGAACCTCGACTTCGAAAAGGCCGCGCAGGTGCGCGAAGCCTGGAAGGCGCTGCGAGCGAAGGTCTTCGGGGCGTCGGTCGAGGCGTGAGGACGGACAAAAAACGGGGCCCGGGAAAAAGACTCTAGGAAATTCGCACCCTCTAGAGTAGGATAGTGAGGGGTCGGTGCGTCCGCCCTTTACCTTCCTTTGCCTGCGACAGGGTAAAATTTCTCTCTTTGCGAGCGGCCCGCCCGTTCCGTCGACGTGGAAATAAGAAAGTGATCAAAGTTTTGTTTGTCTGTACCGGAAACGTCTGCCGCAGCCCGACCGCGGAAGCGATCTTCCGCAAGAAGGTGCGCGAGGCGGGGCTCGACGACGTCATCGTGGCGGCGAGCGCCGGCACGAGCGACTACCACGTCGGGGAACCGATCGACATGCGCGCGCAGCTCGCGTGCCGCAAGCGCGGTCTCGACGTTCAGCAGCACCGCGCCAAGGTCATCACGCCCGAAGACTTCGTGACGGCGGATCTGATCCTCGTCATGGACTGGGAGAACCTTACGGAACTGCAGCACCGCTCGCCCCCGCAGTACCGCCACAAGATTCAGCTCCTCATGCGCTACGCGAACGACAACGATGCGGCGGTGGTGCCCGACCCGTACTACGGGTTGAACGAGGGGTTCAATCTCGTGCTCGAATACTGCAACGACGCGTGCGAGGGGCTCCTCGAAACACTCGAACGTCGCGCCCGCGCGATGCAAAAGGAGCAGCGCGCCCGCCAGGCCGCTCGCGCCGACGAGGCGACGACCGCCTGATCCGCGTCCGAACCCGTACCCTTTGAAGGGAGTCGCACCGAAACGGCTCCCTTTTTCCATCCCGCTTGAAGCACGGCCTCCTCACGTACTCCGTAAGGGTTAGATCCTCGGAAACGGTGGTACGCAACAAAGATGACTTGATTGGTCAGGTATTATCGAGTAACATTCGAGCTCGTAATAGCTGACTGAAAACCTCAAGAATAGGAGCGAAGCCGTGAAGCTCACCACGAAGGGCCGATTTGCCGTTACGGCGATGTTGGACATCGCCATGCACGCGGCCGAAGCCGGCCGACCGATCTCGATTGCTCAAGTGTCCGAGCGACAGCAGATTTCGCTTCCCTATCTCGAACAGATTTTTTGCCGGCTGCGTCGTGCGGGGCTCGTCGAGAGCGTTCGCGGTCCGGGGGGCGGCTACCGCCTCGCGGATCGCCCCGAAGCCATCACGATCGACCGCATCATCAAGGCGGTCGACGAGAACATGGACACGTCGCAGTGCGGCGGGGAAGGCACGTGCCTCGGCGGCGCGGCCTGCCTCACGCATCATCTCTGGCTCGACCTCAACGGTGTCATCGAACGGTTTTTGGCCGGCATTTCGCTCGCGTCCCTCGTCGATCAGCACGAAGCGCGTCACGGCCAGCAGACCGTCGCCGCCGTGATCGGCGTGAGCCGCACGAAAACTCAGTCGGACGCCTCGCCCGAGGCTCCAAGCGCCCGACGCGAACCCCAAGGCAATAAGGAACTCGAAAAATGAAGCTTCCGGTTTATCTCGACTACTCCGCCACCACGCCGTGCGATCCCCGCGTCGTCGACAAGATGGTTCCGTACCTGTACGAAAAGTTCGGCAATCCCGCTTCGCACAGCCACAGCTACGGCTGGGAAGCGGAGAAGGCCGTTGAAGAGGCGCGCGGCCACGTGGCGGCGCTGATCGGCGCGGATCCCCGGGAAATCGTTTGGACCTCGGGGGCGACCGAGAGCGACAACCTCGCGATCAAGGGGGCGGCTCACTTCTACAAGGAAAAGGGCCGTCACTTGATCACGGTGAAGACCGAACACAAGGCGGTGCTCGACTCGATGCGCCACCTGGAGAGCGAAGGCTACGAGGTGACGTACCTCGACGTGCTCGAAAACGGTCTCATCGACATGGAGGCGCTGCGCGCCGCCGTGCGTCCCGACACGATCCTCATTTCCGTGATGGCGATCAACAACGAAATCGGCGTCATTCAGGACCTCGAAGGGATCGGCACGCTCTGCCGCGAAAAGGGAATCCTCTTTCACTGCGATGCCACGCAGGCCGCGGGCAAGATGGACCTTGACGTCAACCGCCTGAAGGTGGACCTCATGTCCCTTTCGGGCCACAAGGTGTACGGCCCCAAGGGGATCGGCGCCCTCTACGTCCGTCGCAAGCCCCGCGTCCGCATCGAATGCCAGATTCACGGGGGCGGGCACGAGCGCGGCATGCGCTCGGGCACCCTCGCCTCGCACCAGATCGTCGGCATGGGCGAAGCCTATCGTCTCGCCAAGGAAGAAATGGCGACCGAAGTGCCGCGCCTGAAGGCCCTGCGCGACCGCCTCTGGGACGGCATCCGCAACAACATTCCCGAGGTCTATCTGAACGGCGACTGGGAACGTCGTTCGCCCCACAACTTGAACGTCAGCTTTGCCTTCATCGAAGGCGAAAGCCTCATGATGGCGATGAAGGACATCGCCGTCTCGTCGGGCTCGGCCTGCACCTCGGCGTCGCTCGAACCCTCGTACGTTCTGCGCGCGCTCGGTCGCGACGACGAACTCGCCCACAGCTCGATCCGCTTTACGATCGGGCGCTTCACGACGGAAGAAGAAATCGACTTCGTCGTGAAGACCCTCGTCGAAAAGGTGACGAAGCTGCGCGAAATGAGCCCCTTGTGGGAAATGCACCAGCAGGGGATCGACCTTTCGACGATCCAGTGGCAGAACCACTAACCCCGAATTTGTCCGCTTCGGAGGGAGCCCTCGGGTGTCCGACACGAGCCCGATCCCTCCGTGCAGAGGAGACCGAACATGGCCTACAGCGAAAAACTCATCGATCATTACGAACATCCCCGCAACGTCGGCACGCTTGACAAGGACGCTCAGGACGTCGGCACCGGCATGGTGGGCGCGCCCGCCTGCGGCGACGTCATGCGCCTGCAGATCCGCGTCAACGACGAAGGCGTCATCGAAGACGCCAAGTTCAAGACCTACGGGTGCGGCTCCGCCATCGCTTCGTCCTCGCTCGTGACCGAGTGGGTGAAGGGGAAGACCCTCGACGAAGCGGGCGCGCTCACGAACGCGCAGATCGCCGAAGAACTCGCCCTTCCGCCCGTCAAGATCCACTGCTCGATTCTCGCCGAAGACGCCATCAAGGCCGCCATCGACGACTACCGCGCCAAGCAGAAGAAGGAGTAAGGATCATGGCCGTTACGCTTACGGAAGCCGCCGCCCGCCACGTGCAGAAGTACATCGACCGCCGCGGCAAGGGGATCGGTCTTCGTCTCGGCGTGAAGACGTCGGGCTGCTCCGGGATGGCCTACAAGCTCGAATTCGCCGATGCGGTGAACGAGGACGATCAGGTCTACGAGAGCTTCGGCGTGAAGGTGATCGTCGACGAAAAGAGCCTTCCCTACATCGACGGGACCGAACTCGACTACACGCGCGAAGGTCTCCAGGAAGGGTTCAAGTTCCACAACCCCAACGAAACGAGTCGTTGCGGTTGCGGCGAATCGTTCCACGTCTGAGGTCGTTCGCCCTTACCCCGTCCGAGGCGCGGGAGCCCCCCGGCTCGTCCGCGCCTTCCTTTCTTTTCACGCTCCGGTCTTTCATGGGCCGGAGCCGCATTTCCAACAAATGGTGTGACATGGCTCAGGAACTGACGCCCTTTGCGATTTTCGGCGCTCAGCCTCGCTTCCGCATCAACGGCGAGAAGCTTGAGGCCGCCTACCGACAGGCGATCATGAAAGTGCATCCGGATCGCTTCGCCGACCGGCCGGCCGCCGAACGGCGCGTGGCCGAACAGTGGACGAGCCGCATCAACGAAGCGTTCGAAACGCTCGGGTCCCCCTCGAAGCGCGCCGCCTGGCTCTGCGCCGCGGCGGGTCACCCGATCGAAGCCGAAACCAACACCTCGATGCCCGCGGACTTCCTGATGGAGCAAATCGAGTGGCGCGAAGCGCTCGAAGCAGGGCGCGGTGCGCAAGCGCGCGAGCGCGCCGAAGGCACCCGTACGGAGCTCCTGGAGGGGCTCGGCCGCGCGATCGACGACGAAGCGAATTGGGCGCGCGCCGTGGATCTCACGCGCCGGCTCCTTTTCGTCGAGCGCTTTCTCACGGAAGCCGACGCGGCCCGCAAGGCCGAGCGTCTCGCCGATTGAGTCCTTCGTAAGTTGTCACGCCGGCGTCGTCAGACGCGAGGAACGTTCACATGGCCCTTTTTCAGATTGCGGAACCCGGCCTTTCGGCCGCGCCCCACGAACATCGTCTTGCGGTCGGGATCGACCTCGGGACCACCAATTCGCTCGTCGCCGCGGTGGTGAGCGGCTCGCCCGAGGTGATCGTCGATCACGACGGACGGGCGCTTTTGCCCTCGGTCGTGCGCTACATGCCCGACGGCACGGTCGAAGTGGGCCGCGCCGCGCTGGAGTCGGCCCGTTTCGACTCGAAAAACACGATCGCGAGCGCCAAGCGCCTGATCGGTCGCAAGAAGGCCGATTTGACGGATGCGGCCAATCTCCCCTACGACCTCGTCGACGAGCGCTCGATGGTGATGATCCGCACCGTTCAGGGGCTCAAAAGCCCCGTCGAAGTGAGCGCCGAGATTCTGAAGACGCTCGTCGCGCGCGCCGAAGAGCGCCTCGGGGGCGAACTCGTCGGGGCGGTCGTGACCGTGCCCGCGTACTTCGATGACGCGCAGCGTCAGGCGACGAAGGACGCGGCGCGCCTTGCCAACCTCAACGTCCTGCGCCTGCTCAACGAACCGACGGCGGCGGCCCTGGCCTACGGGCTCGACAACGGGGCGGAAGGTGTCTACATGGTCTACGACCTCGGGGGCGGCACGTTCGACGTTTCGCTTCTGAAGCTCACGAAGGGCGTCTTCGAAGTGCTCGCCACGGGCGGCAACGCCGCCCTCGGCGGGGACGACTTCGACCACCGACTCTTCTGCCACGTTCTGGAGCAGCATCACGAGCTTGGGATTCTCGAGGCCGACGACAAGCGTCACCTCCTCGACGCCGCACGCCGCGCGAAGGAAGCGCTCACCGACGCGGACGAAACCCGAATCGAACTCACGCTCTCGACGGGCGCGAAGATCGACGAGGTCGTGACGCGCGAAACCTTCGACCGACTCACCGCACACCTCGTTCGCAAGACGCTCTGCGCGGTCGAGCGGGTGCTCGCCGACGCGAAGGTCGAAAAGGACGACGTGCGCGGCATCGTGTTGGTCGGCGGCTCGACCCGCATGCCCGCCGTGCGTGCGGCCGTGCGCGAACGCTTCGGGCGCGAACCGCTCGCCGACATCGATCCCGATCGCGTCGTTGCGGTGGGTGCCGCCATGCAGGCGAACAAGCTCGCGGGCAACACCTCGGCCGAGGACGATTGGCTCCTCCTCGACGTGACGCCCCTTTCGCTCGGTCTTGAAACGATGGGCGGACTCGTCGAAAAGGTGATTCCGCGCAACAGCTCGATTCCCGTCGCGATGGCGCAGGACTTCACGACCTTTAAGGACGGTCAGACCGCCATGGCGATTCACGTCGTGCAGGGCGAACGCGAAGTGGTCGACGCGTGTCGGTCGCTCGCGCGCTTCGAGTTGCGCGGCATCCCCCCGATGGCGGCGGGTGCGGCCCGCATTCGCGTCACCTTCCAGATCGATGCCGACGGGTTGCTCTCCGTTTCCGCCCGCGAAACGAAGACGGGCGTCGAAGCGAGCATCACGGTGAAGCCCTCCTACGGCCTCACGGACGAAGAAATCGTCCGGATGTTGAAGGACGGGAACGTCCAGGCAGCGGACGACATGCGCGCGCGCGAATTGCGCGAGCAGCAGGTCGAGGCGCGCCGCCTGCTCGAATCGACCGCGAGCGCTCTCGCCTCGGACGGCGACCTTCTGAACGAAACGGAGCGCGCCGAAATCGATCGCCTTGCCTCCGAACTCGGCGCGACGCTCACGGGCACCGACGTCGAACGCGTGAAGGCGGCCCTGGCCGCGCTCACGAAGGGGACCGAACTCTTTGCGGAACGCCGCATGGACCGTTCGATCCGCTCGGCCTTGGCCGGGAAGTCCGTCGACGACGTCATTTTCTCTTCGGGCGACGACGATCCGCTTGCCTGAACGAACCGTATATCCATTGAGGAGCACACCATGCCCACCATTACCGTTCTGCCCCACGAAACGCTCTGCCCCGAAGGTCTCAGCTTCCAGGCCGCGCCCGGCGAAAACCTCGCCCGCACGCTGCTCGCGCACGGCGTCAAGATCGAACACGCTTGCGAATTCTCCTGTGCCTGCGCCACCTGCCACGTGATCGTGCGCGAAGGTCTGGATAGCCTCAACGAACCGTCCGACAACGAGCTCGACCATCTCGATACGGCCTGGGGCGCCGGGATGTACTCGCGTCTTTCCTGCCAGACGACGGTCGGCTCCGAAGACCTGACGATCGAAATCCCGAAGTACTCGCGCAACCACGCGAAAGAGGAGGACTGATCATGGGTCTCAAGTGGACGGACAGTCGCGCGATCGCCGAAGCGCTCTACGATGCCGATCCGGAACTCGATCCGCTCACGATCGGGTTCGTGCAACTGCACGCGATGATCTGCGCGCTCGAAGATTTCGACGACGATCCCGAAGCTTCGAACGAACGCATCCTCGAAGCCGTGCTTTCGGCCTGGCTTGACGAGCGAGACTGAGCGGGACCGAGCCCGCCGACGCCTGGGGGACCTCCCCGGAGGCAAACGAAAAAGGGACGCTTCCTTGACGGAATGCGTCCCTTTTGATTTTTCGAGTTGCTTTCAGCGCCTTCAGCGCGTCCCGTCGAGCGAACCGAGCACGCCGAGCGCAAGGAGAATGCCCGTGCCCGCTTCCCACATGAGGCGCCCTTCGGTAAGAGCCGCGAGCGTCTCCTCGGGCGAAAAGCACCGGAAGTCGTCCGCTTCGCCGTCGAGATTTCGAAAGACCGTTCCTTCGGGAAGCCGCACGTCGAAGTAGAAGTTCACTTCGTCCATCCAGCCCGTTTCCACGCGACGCACGGCCCGACCGACACCGAGCGGCCGAAGGCTTTCGGGGTTGAGCCTCAGCCCCGCCTCTTCGTGGGCTTCGCGCAGCATCGCGGCAAGCGGGGTTTCCCCCGCCGCCACCATCCCCGCGGAAAGCGTATCCCAGAGCCCCGGGCCCACCGCCTTTGTCAAAGAGCGCTTGGAGAGCAAAAAGCCCTCGCCCTCGACGGGGCGGGCGATGAGGTGCACGGCCGCCGTTCGCATGCCGAGAAGCCGAAAGAGCGCCCGCTCGCAGCGCCCGAGCGAGGGGCCTTCGCGACGGTCGGACGCGAAATCGAGGTCTTTGACGTCGAGGAGTTCGTTGCGCCAGGCAAGAGGCGGAATGAGGCCCGATTCGCGCCGCAGGTCGCGCGCAAGCGCCGCCCAGCGCGCGTCGCGCGCCTCGTCGCTCCCGGGGTCTTCGAGAACGATCCGCTCGCCCCGGGTGCTCGCGTCGGGCTCCTTGAGAAGTCGCTCGGCAACTTCGGGCGGAACCGCTCCGACGGGGTGGTCTCCCAAAAAGAACGCCCCGTACTCGGCGGGGCGTTCTTCTCGGGCGGGAAGGGCCGCTAAGGCCCTTCGCATCGCCGCATCAAGCATCTCAGTTTTCGGGACGCATGTGCGGGAAGAGGAGCACGTCGCGGATCGTGGGCGCGTCCGTGAGGAGCATCACGAAGCGGTCGATCCCGATGCCGCAGCCCGCGGTGGGCGGGAGGCCGTATTCGAGCGCGCGGATGTAGTCGGCGTCGAAGTACATGGCTTCGTCGTCGCCGTGGCTCTTCTTTTCGACCTGAGCGCGGAAGCGCGCGGCCTGATCGTCGGGGTCGTTGAGTTCCGAGAAGCCGTTGCAGGTTTCGCGACCGGCGATGTAGAGCTCGAAACGTTCCGTGATCTCGGGGTTTTCATCCGAGGCACGCGCGAGCGGCGAGATTTCCGTCGGGTGGTTGATGATGAAGGTGGGCTCGATCAGCTTCGACTCGGCCGTTTCTTCAAAGAGGGCGATCTGCAGCGCGCCGAGACCGGCGTCGACGGGGATCTCCGCCTTGAGGCGTTCGAGTTCGGCGCGGAGGAACTCGGGATTTTCGAGGTCTTCGGCCTTGTAGTGCGGGCAGTACTTCTTCACCGCTTCAATGGGCGTCAGGCGCGCGAAGGGCTTCGAGAGGTCGATTTCCTGGCCCTGGTAGTGGAGCACCGCGGTGCCGGTCGCTTCGAGGGCGACTTCGCGCAGGAGCCCTTCGGTGAAGTCCATCTGATCACGATACGTCCAGTAGGTCGCGTAGAACTCCATCATCGTGAATTCGGGATTGTGACGGACCGAGACGCCTTCGTTGCGGAAGTTGCGGTTGATTTCGAAGACGCGCTCGAAGCCGCCCACAACGAGGCGCTTGAGATAGAGCTCGGGCGCGATGCGCAGGTACATGTCCATGTCGAGCGCGTTGTGGTGCGTCACGAAGGGCTTGGCGTTGGCGCCGCCCGGAATCGGGTGGAGCATCGGCGTTTCGACTTCGAGGAAGCGGTTCTTGAGCATGTAGGCGCGAATGGCCGCAATCGCCTTGGAGCGCACGAGGAAGCGGTTGCGCGACTCTTCGTTCATGATGAGGTCGACGTAGCGCTGGCGGTAGCAGAGCTCGGTGTCGACCAAGCCCTTGTGCTTGTCGGGCAGCGGGCGGATGTTCTTCGTCATGAGACGGATTTCGCGCGCGCGGATCGAGAGTTCGCCCGACTTCGTGCGGAAGAGCACGCCCTTCACGGCCACGATGTCGCCGAGGTCGAACGTCTTGAAGTCGGCGTAGGCTTCTTCGCCCACTTCGTTCTTCTGAACGAAGTACTGCATTTCGCCCGTGAAGTCGCGCACGGTGGCAAAGCTTGCCTTCCCCATGACGCGCTTGAGCATCATGCGGCCCGAGCAGGAGACTTCGGGAGCGAGCGCTTCGAGTTCTTCGGCGGTCTTGTCGCCGTAGGCGGCGCGCAGGTCGCCGAAGAGGTCCGTGCGAACGAAGTCGTTCGGATAGGCAACGCCCGATTCGCGCAGCTTCGCGAGCTTCGCGCGACGCTCGGCGATGATGTGGTTTTCTTCTTCCGCCGCTTCGCGGACGGCATTCTGAGAGTCAATGTCAGCCATGATCGTTGTTTCCCTGGGAGGGCGACGGTCGCTCGGGGGCAGCCGTCGCCTCGGTGGACGCGGTTCGATTAGTTCGCCTGGGCGGAGATGCCGAGCTTGAGCGAAGCCTCGATGAAGTCGTCGAGGTCGCCGTCGAGAACGGCGCCGGTGTTGCCGGTTTCGACGTTCGTGCGAAGGTCCTTCACGCGCGACTGGTCGAGCACGTAGCTGCGGATCTGATGACCCCAGCCGATGTCGGACTTCGATTCTTCGAGCTTCGTCTGCTCTTCCATGCGCTTGCGCATTTCGAGTTCGTAGAGCTTCGCCTTCAACTGCTGCATCGCCTTTTCGCGGTTGCGGTGCTGCGAGCGGTCGTCCTGACAGATCGTGATGATCCCGGTCGGAACGTGGTGGATTCGAACGGCCGATTCCGTCTTCTGAATGTGCTGGCCGCCCGCGCCCGAAGCGCGGAAGACGTCGATCTTGAGGTCGGCGGGATTGATCTCGATTTCGATCGAGTCGTCGACTTCCGGATAGACGTAGACGGACGTGAAGGACGTGTGACGACGGGCGTTCGAGTCGAAGGGGCTCTTGCGAACGAGACGGTGAATGCCCGTTTCGGTGCGCAGCGTCCCGTAGGCCCATTCGCCTTCGATGTAGAGCGTGGCGGACTTGATGCCCGCGACGTCGCCCGCGCTTTCTTCTTCCAGGGTGACCTTGAAGCCCTTGCGTTCGGCGTAGCGCATGTACATGCGTTCGAGCATGCTCGCCCAGTCCTGGGCTTCCGTGCCGCCCGCACCCGCCTGAATTTCGAGGTAGCAGTTGGCCGAGTCCATCGGCTGGTTGAACATGCGCTTGAATTCGAGCTGACCGACCTCACGGTCGATCGCATCGACGTCCTGACCCACGGCTTCGACCGTTTCCCAGTCCTCTTCGGCCATGGAAAGTTCGAAAAGCTCGGACGCATCGTTGACGCCCGCGGTCAGACGACGGAAGCTGCCGACGATGTCGTCGAGCATCTTCTTTTCCTTGCTGATTTCCTGGGCGTGTTTGGGGTCGTTCCAGAGGTCGGGATTTTCGACCTCGCGATTCACTTCTTCGAGTCGGCGCGCTTTGCGATCGACGTCAAAGATACCCCCGTAAGTCGATCAGACGACGCTCGAGGTCGCTGATGAGGTTCTGAATTTGGTTGATGCGTTCGACTTCCATTGTTCAAGCTCGCAAAATAAAGAATGAGCGCCCGTCCGGGGTGCCCCCTCGGGGCGCCTCGGGCAAAGCGTTCATTATACGGAAAACAGCGCCCCCGCCGATCGGAAAGGCGTCTTTCCCTCTGAAATTGCAGGAAAAGTCCCGCCCCTCGAAGGGGCGGAACGCGGGGGTTTCGGGTAGGGGTCGGGCCTTCAGGCAGGGTCGTCCGCCGCTTCGACGACGAGCTGCACGGTGCGCCGTCCCCGAAACTCGTTGATGTCGGGGCGGTAGGCGAGTTTGGGCGTGCCGACGAGCGCCTCGGTGTGGCGGAAAAAGATCGCGTCGTAGACGGCGCCGCCGAGGCCGAGCTTCATCTTGAGGTGCGCGTCCTTGACGAGCGTCTGCGAGAGGACCGTGAATTCGTTCGCAAAAAGGGGTGCCTCGAACCCCTGGCCCCAGATCTGATGCTCGACCTCGCGACAGAGTCGCTCGGAAATCTCGTCGGGCGCAAGGCCCCCGTCGGTAAGGACGATTTTCTCGAACGTTTCGGGCGTGCAGTGCGCGCGCACCGTGCGCTCGAAGGCGCGCGAGAAGTCCTCGAACCCGTCGCGCTCGATCGTGAGACCCGCGGCCATGGCGTGCCCGCCGAAGGTCTTGACGACGTCGGGGAGTTCTTTCGCGACGAGATCGAGCATGTCGCGCAGGTGAATGCCTGGAATCGAGCGGCCCGACCCTTTGAGGCGCCCCGAGTCGGTGGGCGCGAAGGCGATCACCGGCCGGTTGATGCGCTCCTTGATGCGCGAGGCGACGAGCCCCACGACGCCCTCGTTGAAGGTCGGGTTGAAGAGCGACACGGCCGCGGCATTTTCGAGGTCGATGGCTTCGAGCGCGGTTTCGGCCGCAGCCTGCATTTCGCCCTCAAGTTCGCGCCGCTCCGTATTGATTTCGTTGAGGCTTCGCGCGTAGCGAAGGGCCTCTTCGGGGTCGTCCGCGAGGAGACATTCGATCCCGTTTTCCATCGTGCCGAGGCGACCCGCCGCGTTGATGCGCGGACCGATCGCAAAGCCGAAGTCGCGCACGCTCGCGCGCAGCATGTCCTTGCCCGCGATCGAAAAGAGGGCGGCGATCCCCGGGTGGGTGCGGCCCGAGCGGATGCGCTTAAGGCCCTGCGCGACGAGAATGCGGTTGTTCTTGTCGAGCTTCACGACGTCGGCGACGGTGCCGAGCGCCACCAAGTCGACAAGCGTGTCGAGGCGCGGCTGCGTCTGCGCCGTGAAGTCGCCCCGTTCGCGCAAAAGAGCGCGCAGGGCTAGAAGCACGTAGTAGATGACACCCACGCCCGCGAGCGCCTTCGACGGGAAGTCGCACCCCGCGAGGTTCGGGTTCACGATGCAGGCGCATTCGGGAACGAGGGGCCCCGGAAGATGGTGGTCCGTGACGATCACTTCGATCCCGAGCGAGCGGGCGTGCTCGACCGCTTTCACAGAGGAAATCCCGTTGTCGACCGTCAGAATGACGTCGGGCCGGGGCTTGCGGGCGGCGACGATGTCGACCACGCGATCCGTGAGGCCGTAGCCGTGGATCACGCGGTCGGGTACGAAGTAGTCGACCGAAAGCCCGAGCATGCGAAGCCCCCGGATCCCGACGGAGCAGGCCGTGGCGCCGTCGCAGTCGTAGTCGGCGACGATCGTGACGTGCTCGCCCCGATCGCGCGCAAGGGCGAGGCGCTCGGCGGCGGCGCGCGTTCCCGAGAGCGTATTGGGCGGGAGCATCCCGGACCACTCCTGAACGAGGTCCGAAGGCTCCTCGATGCCGCGGGCCGCGAGCGCCCGGGCGACGGGCGCGAGAATCCCCGAAGCGGCGAGGCGCTCGGCGGCGCGAACGTCGTAGGGACGGGAAACGAGTTTGGTCATGCGTGCTCTCCTAGAGCGGAATCTTCGTGCGGGGCGTCGTCCGAGAGCCACAGGGCCGGATCGACCGACTTAGAGCGCTGCAAAAGCGAAAGAAGTCCCGCCTTCTTCGGGGTGAGTGTGGCGGAGGTGCCCGTGCCGAAAAGGACGGTCACGTGATCTTCGGCGTGGCGCGCGCGGGCGGCGTCGCGCCAGAGAGTGAGGCGCGAGGCGACTTCGGGCAGGGCCTTTCGCCAGGCGGCAAGATCCCCGCGCAGCCAGGGTTCGTAGAGTTCGTCGAAAAGGACGATCAGGTCCCCCTCGGGCGCCTCGGGCCAGAGGGTTTCGCGGCGCGAACGGGTCGAGCCGAGTCGGTCGCGAAGAATCCCCGCGGCGTTCGCCCAACCGAGCGCGACCGGATCGTCGGCCGCGACCGAGCGGATGGTGGTCGGCGGGAAAAAGCGCGCGTCGCGGCCGCCCCCGTGAAGCCAGAAGGCGCCGATCGGCGTGCGACCCGCGCGGCGCAGCGCTTCGTTCACGTCCGAGAGCGCCCCCGCGAGGAGCGCGTCGAGGCGCGCCTCCAAGTCGAGCACTGCCTGCGCGTCGGGGCCGCACAGGTGCGTCGAATCCGGACGGACGCCCACGAGTGCGCGCGCCGGAGCGGCCGCCGCATCCCAGTCGGCGCGGCGCGTCACGAACCAGGTGTGGCCCGACGTTTGAAGGCGCAGCCCTTCGACGCGGTTGCGATCGAGCTCGCGGGCGAGCGCCATCGTGATTTCGAAGAACATCCGTTCGTCGTCGATTTCGACTTCGCCCGACACGGCGCCATCGGCATCGAGGCCGAGCGCCGAGAGGGTCCAGAACTGCACGTCCTGGCTCGGTCCTCCCGACTGCACCCAGAGCGCGGGCGCCGAGGCGGGAAGCCGGGGCTTGCGCGCGAGCACGCGCCAGAGCCACGCGTAGTGCGGGGTGCGCTCGAAGGGGCAAGGGGCGATCGCCTGCATGACGGGGTTTTCGGATTTCGCACCGATTATGAGGAGCGCGTCGCGCTCTTCGCGCGTTGCGGTTTCAAGGAGTTCGCGTGCGAGGGGCGCCGCAAGACGCGCGCCCGGAATAAGGAAATAGGCGGAAGACATAGCGGGCAAATTTTAACGGGACCGCGTCCCGCCGACCGCGCTTCTCGGTAAGGACTTGTCTCGGTTTCCCGTTCGGACGCGAGGTTCGGTGCGACTTGTGCTACCGTTCTCGGGATTTCACCGACTTTTTCTGCGCAGGATTCAACGCGTGAAGACACCTTTCGAACTCGTAATCGGCCTCACCTATACGCGTGCGGGTCGACGGGGCCGCCGTCGGGACGGTTTCCTATCCTTTATTTCGGCGATGTCCGTCACGTCGATCGCCCTCGGCGTCGCGGCTCTCATCATCGTGCTCTCCGTCATGAACGGCTTTCAGAAAGAGGTGCGCGACCGAATGCTCTCCGTCATCGCGCACGTCGAGGTGACGAGCGCCGCGGGGCCCCTTGACGATTGGGAGGGGCTCGCGAAGCACCTTACGGCCCGTTCGGACGTCGTTGCGGCCGCTCCGTACGTTCAGGGGCAGGGGCTTTTCAATTCCGGCAACGTCGTGCGCGGCGCGCTCGTCAAAGGGATCGATCCCGCGTACGAGCCGTCGGTGAGCGAACTCAACACGCACATTCTCGGAGCCGACTCGCTTGAAGTATTGAAGCCCGGCGAATTCGGCGTGATTCTCGGGCGCGACCTCGCCGCGATGCTGCGCGTGCGGGTGGGAGACAAGGTGGCTTTGCTCGTTCCCGAAGGCAACATGACGCCCGCGGGGATCGTGCCGCGCGTGAAGCAGTTCCGCGTGACGGGTTTGCTTTCGAGCGGCCACTACGAGTACGACAGCACGATGGCGCTCGTTCATATCAAGGACGCCGCAGCGCTCTTTCGAACGGGCGGCCCCAAGGGGCTGCGCCTCAAGGTGAACGACATGGAGCGCGCGCCCGAGATCGCCTCCGAATTGCGCTTCGACCTTCCCGACAACTGCTACGTCACCGACTGGTCGAAGCAGAACCGCACGTGGTTTGCGGCCGTGCAGGTCGAAAAGCGCATGATGGGGATCATCCTCTTTTTGATCGTGCTCGTCGGCGCCTTCGGGCTCGTTTCCTCGCTCGTGATGACCGTGACCGAAAAGCAGTCCGACATCGCGATTCTGCGTACGCTCGGCGCCTCGCCGCGGTCGATCCTCGCGATTTTCGTCCTGCAGGGGGCGATCGTGGGTTTCGTGGGCGTGGCGGCGGGCGTTGCTGGTGGGCTTCTCGTTGCCTACAACGTCGACGCCATCGTTTCGACGATTGAGGCGGCCTTCGGCGTTGCGTTCCTCCCGAAGGAGATTTACTTCATCAGCAACATGCCCTCCGACCCGCGTCTTTCCGACATCGTGCCGATCGCACTCTGTTCCTTTCTTCTGAGCCTTGCGGCCACGCTCTACCCGAGCTGGCGCGCGGCGAAGACCCATCCCGCGGAGGCTCTGCGCTATGAATGACGTAACGAACCGAACGACGTCCGCCGAAGCCCTGCGGGTCGTGAACCTCATGAAAAGCTACCGCGAGGGCGAAGGGGCGATTCCGATTCTGAAAGGGGTGAATCTCACCGTGCGCGCGGGCGAAACCGTGGCGATTCTCGGGGCTTCGGGCTCGGGGAAGTCGACGCTTCTGCACGTACTCGGGGGGCTCGACGGCTGGGATTCGGGCGAAGTGGAAGTGGCGGGGAAACGCCTCTCGACGCTAAAGGAAAGCGAACTCGGACGCCTGAGAAACGCTTCGCTCGGCTTCGTTTATCAGTTTCATCACCTCCTTCCCGAGTTCTCGGCCTTGGACAACGTGGCGATGCCCCTCATGATCCGCCGCACGGACCGCGCGGTTGCCCGGGCCGAAGCGACGAAGTTTCTGGAGGCGGTCGGGCTCGGCGCGCGCACCGCGCACCTCCCGTCGGAACTCTCCGGGGGCGAGCGGCAGCGCGTGGCGATCGCGCGCGCCCTCGTGACGCGTCCCGCGTGCGTTCTCGCCGACGAACCTACGGGGAATCTCGACCACGAGACGGCGCTTGCCGTCTTCGGCCTCTTCATTCGGGTCGCGCGCGACGAAGGGACGGCCGTCCTGATCGTGACGCACGATCGGGAAATCGCGGCGCTCTGCGACCGCACGGTCGAACTGAAGGACGGTCGCATCGTCGAGCGTTGAGAAGAACCGGAGACGCACCGTGGGATTCATCGACACGCACAGTCATCTGCAAGCCGCGGAGCTCGAGGGGCGACTCGACGAGCTCCTCGTCGTCGCGCGTCGCTCGGGCGTCGAATCGATCGTGATCTGCGCGGGTTCGCGCGGCGACTGGGCTCGCGTGCGCGAAGTCGCCCGCCGGTACGGCCTCCCCTACACGCTCGGCATTCATCCGCTCTTTGCGGCGGAAACGACGGCCGACGACTTGACCGACCTCAAGGACGAGCTCGCCGCGGCGTGCGCCGACCCCTTTTTCGTCGGCGTCGGGGAGATCGGCTTGGACGGCACGGTGCCCGGGGCGGGAGACGCGCACGCGGAAGCGGTGTTTGCGGCCTACCTTAAGGCGGCACGCGACTTGAAGCTTCCCGTGTCGCTTCACGTGCGAAAGAGCGCCTCCCGAGTGCTCTACGGGTTGCGACGCATTCCGCCCGCGGGCGGCGCCCTTCACGCCTTCAACGGCTCGGACGTCGAACGCGCGCAGTTTCTCGCGCTTGGGCTTAAGCTCGGCTTCGGCGGCGCGGTCACGTACGACGGAAGCCTTCGGATCCGACGTCATGCCGCGGAGCTCTCCGACGGCAGCTGGGTCCTTGAAACGGACGCCCCCGACATGCCCGGGGCCGAACGGCGCGACGCGGCCGCGCAGCTCGGCAGGGAGCCGCTCACGGAGCCCGCCGACATCGTGCGGACCGCGGAAATCGTTGCGAACCTCCGGGGGACTACGGTCGAACACGTCGCGCGGGTTTCGCGCGAAGCCGCACTCGAAGCCTTCCCGCGTCTGCGCGCGGCGCTTGCGCACCCGGAAGCCTTTGCCGCTCGGTGAGCGTTACGGCGAGGCCCGTCGCCCGCTTTCGGATCACGAAGCGGCATCGTCCGACAACCGAAAGTAAACCGACCGGCACCCGTCGAACGTAACGTTGAGGTCAATCAAAAGACCTCAAAGCGGATTTCATAAACTTCCTTGCGCATCGGGAAAATACCTTTCGCCTCCGCCAATCCCGACGGAGACGGTTTTGTTTTTCCGAGGCATTTTCATGCAAGGACATATGTTCGGAGAGCTTGATGTTCGAGCTCTCCATCCGTTGAGATCGATCGAACGGAGCGTTTACACGCTCGGACTTCCCGCGGTGACGGCCGTCGCGGCGGCGGTTGCCGTTGCGGCCGCGGTGGCGGCGACGCCCGTTGAGGCTCACCGCGTCACGGAAGACACGGTCGCGTCGATCGTCGGGGAGTATTGGGATACGCTCGAAATCGCTTCGGGCGCGTCACTCACTTTACGGAGCGACGGCGAGGCGGGAGAGGCGCAGATCGAGTCGCTCGCCCTCGAAGGGGCGCGTTTTGCCGTCGAAGCGTCGGGCGACGCGAACGCCGGGGTTGTCGCGGGTACGGTAACGTTCGGAGCGTCGGGTGCTGCCGATGAAGTCGTGGTCGCGCACGACGGGGCGGGCGCCGGGCTCACCCTTCTGATGCTCGACTCGGTCGAGCGCGGCCCGGGCGACTTGACGATCCGCGTCGAAAACCGAGCCGAAAAGCCCGTCGACGGGATGTATCTGCAGTCGCAGATGTGGTGGAACGCGGGCGACGACGTCGACGCGGTCGAGAGAAACGGCGGGGCGGCCGCCGACGACGGTCGGGGTGCGCTGAAAATTTCGATTTCCCGAGGCGCCGCCATGCGCATTCAGCCTTCGGGCTACGCCGCGGACTTCGGGAACCTCGTCGAATACCGAACGAACGAGCGGGATGCGGTGCTCGAATTGGCGGGCGACTTCGTGGTCCGCTCCGACACGTACGTGTACGTGGGGGATGTCGTTGAGGACGGAACGAATTTCGTTTTGGGGCAGGGCGGCGTGCTCGCGTACGGGAAAGGCGACGACGCCGGTCGGATTCTCTTTGCGCGGGGCTCGACCGTGCGGTTCGAACCGGGGAGCCTTCTCGTTCTGGAGGGGGACGAAGTCGAGGAACTCGGCGAGCGGCTTCGTCTTCGGACGAGCGCCTCGAACGTTTCGGGTCTCGGCAACCTCGGCGTGCTCGTCAATACGAGCGCTCAGGGCGGCGCCTACCAGGAGCGCGGGCATCTTGAAATCGACGCGGGCGGGAATTTCGTCTTCGTCGGCAGCCCCGTCACGGCTCGCGGCCCCATGGCACCCGTCGTGAGCCGCCTTTTCGAAGGGGTGATGGAGAACTCGGTCGGTATTCCCGCCTTCTGGCGCACGGCCTTTGCGAAAAACGACGTTGAGGCTCTCTCCCAAAACAGCGCCTCCTGGGTCGAGGTCGGCGTGCAGACGGGGACCGAAAACGCGGTGATTCGAAGCGTGCGCGCCCACGCCTTCGATCCCGACGAAGCGCTTCGGGCGTTGGAGCACGCGACCGCGTGCGCCGCGGAGCGCGAAAAGGAAGTCGCCCTTCGCGAGCAAAAAGCCGGGGAAGCCGCCGAGGGCGAAGAAAGCTTGAAGTCGAAGGCGGACGGCTTGGCGAAGCTCTCGCACCCGAATCTCCCGATCGTCGTCGACGTCTCCCGCACGACGATGCGCGACGACACGACGGTGCGGCCGGGCGACGACTGGACGCTCGATCGCGACGAAGACGAAATCGGTGCGACCTTCTACGGACGCCTTGAGAAGCCCTTCGGTCTTCCCGACCTCCTCTGGGGGATTCGCGCGGGCTGGTCGACAGCGGACGTCGACACCGACGTCGTGACGCAGAACCGCTTCTCGGGCGAAAGCAACGTCGTGACGGTTTCGATCTTCGGCGCCGTGCCGACCGCGTACGGGTACTTCTCGGCGGACCTTCTCTGGGCGAGCGCCGACGATTCGACGACAATGCCCACGTACGGCACGATGCTCGTTTCGAACGACATCGAGCGCACGTTCTGGTCCGCGGGGCTCGGTTGGACGAGTCCCGCCTGGACGACGGCCGGCGGCTCGAGTCGCTGGTCGGGACGGTTCGGCGCGGGCCTTCGGGGCTATCGCATCGAGGGTTCGGGAGGCGAGCTCGCCGCGGGCGCCGAAACGATTCTCGCAACGGACTACGGCACGCGCACCTTCGGCGAAGCGTCGCTCACGGCTTCCTTCACGGGCGAGGGCGCCTTCACGAGCTTCAACGAAGCGAACGACGAAGGGGAAACCGAAGCCTGGAGCCGCTGGACGGCCGCGGTTTTGCCTCGCAGCTGGCACGTTTGGGGGAGCCTTTCGGGCTACGCGCTTGCGGGCGACACGGACGTGACGCTTTCGGTGCGCACGGTGAACGTCGCCGCCGAGTACGCGGGCAGCGCCCGCTTTGAGGTCGACGGCCCCGAAACCGCGAGCGTGAGCGCGAAGCTCGGCGCGGGGCTTGCGTGGCGCGATTCGACGCTCGGCATTTGGGGCGCGATCGACCGGGGCGTCGACGGCTTTGACGCGAAGACGATCGGGATTCGGTACGGGTACGTGCTCTGATCGACTGACGACCGATTCGTAAGAAAAGGCAAAAATCCCCGACGGGGCGCGGCTTTCGGCCGCGCCTTTTTTAGAGTGTGCTTCCGGAGAGTCGTCAAAGCCCGCGGCGCGAAATGTGGAGACTCTTTAAAATCTTCGCCGCGACTTCGCCGCCCGACGAGTCCGAGCGCCCGCGTTTTCCTCCGAGAAAACCGAATGCGCAAAAGCGCCCGAACGTACGGACGTACGGACGACGCGGCTGGGCGACGGACAACAGAGAGAGGGAGGCTCAAAGAACATGGCAGACAACGAAAGCCGTCCGACGGCGGATCCCGCGCTCGCCCGCAGCATGGTCGATCCCCTCTACCGCGGACTTCGACTTTCGACGGGCGAAGCGCTCATGGCGCATGCCGACGGCGTGGCCGGCATCATCCGAAGCATTCGCAACGATCCGGATCTGATTGCGGCCGCCTATCTTTTCTGCGTACCGACGGTCATCCAGAAGAATTCGAGCGAGTGGATCGAAAAGAGTTTCGGCACGACCGTGAACGGTCTCGTTCAGGAGCTCGGCCAGATCAACGACCTCTCGATGCGGGCGCGCTCCGACAATGCGGAAGCCAACACGTCGCGGCAGGCCGAGGCGCTCCGAAAGATGCTCCTTGCGATGTGCAAGGACCTGCGCGTGGTGCTCTTGAAGCTCGCGAGCCGCCTGCAGACGCTGCGCTGGTTTGCAAGCTCCAAAAACGAAGGGGCGGCCTCCTTCGGCGAGGAAACGTTGGCGCTTTACGCGCCGCTTGCGAACCGCCTCGGGATCTGGCAGATCAAGTGGGAGCTCGAAGACCTGTCGCTTCGCTTCACGCGTCCCGACGAATACCACGAGATCGCCCGCGAACTCGACGAGTCGCGCGAAGAGCGCCTCGAATTCATGCAGGGCGCCGTGCGCCGCATTCGGGAGCTTCTTTCGGAGCACCGCATCGAAGCCGAAGTGTCGGGGCGCCCGAAGCACATCTACTCCATCTGGAAAAAGATGCAGCGCAAGCACCTGCGGTTCGATCAGCTCTTCGACGTGCGCGCCGTGCGCATCATCGTCGAGACGATCGAGCAGTGCTACGAAGTGCTTTCGATCGTGCACGAAAGCTTTCCCGTGCTCTCGAAGGAGTACGACGACTACATCGCGAAACCGAAACCCAACGGCTACCAGTCCCTGCATACGGTGGTGACCGACAAGGCGGGCCGTCCCATCGAAATCCAAATCCGCACGCGCGCGATGCACGAATTCGCCGAGCTCGGCGTTGCCGCGCACTGGCGCTACAAGGAAGCGGGCAATTCGAACGGGATGTCGAGCGCGGAAGAGCAGCGCGTCGCCTGGTTGCGGCAGCTTCTTGCGTGGCGCAGCGACGTGGGCGGCTCCCCCGAACACGACCAGCACGCGGTCGAGGACGACCACGTCTATTGCCTCACGCCCGCGGGACGCGTCGTGGAGCTCCCGCAGGGCGCCACGCCCGTCGACTTTGCATACCAGGTACACACCGAACTCGGTCACCGCATGCGCGGCGCCAAGGTGAACGGTGTCATGGTGCCCCTCAACACGCACCTCCATACCGGGGAGACGGTGGAAATCATCGCCGGGAAAACCGGGCAGCCGAGCCGCGACTGGCTCAATCCCGACTTGGGTTACGCCGCAAGCGCCCGCACGCGCAACAAGGTTCGTCAGTGGTTCAACGCACAGCAAACGGCCGAACTCCTCTCGAGCGGGCGCGAACGTCTCGACAAGGAGCTCGCGCGCCTCGGGAAGACCGCCGTCAAGCTTGAGGACCTCGCCAAGCGCCTCGGCTACGACTCGGTCGACGACGTGTGCGTCGCCTTCGCGAAGGAAGAAATCACGGCGACCGCGATTGCCACCGCCGTGCAACCGCCGAAGCCCGTGAAAGAAGTCGAGCCCGAGGTGGTGCTTCATCAGGCGCAGAAGGACAAAAAGGGGCGCGTCCTCGTCGTGGGGGTCGATTCGCTTCTGACCCAGCTCGCCCGCTGCTGCCACCCGGTGCCGCCCGACGAGATCGTGGGCTACGTCTCGCGCGGACGCGGCGTCATGATCCATCGCGCGGACTGCCCGAACGTGAGGAACATGGCCGAGCAGGATCACGAACGCCTCATCGAGGTGAGCTGGGGGAGCGCCGTGGGCGATGCCGTCTATCCGGCCGAAGTCCTCGTCGTCGCTCAGGATCGGATGGGGCTGCTCAAAGACATCTCCGAAGTCTTCATGCGCGAAAAGGAGCGCGTCACGGGCATGAACACCCAGTCCGTGAGGGGCGACCAGCACATGTACTTTCAGATTGAAATCCACTCGGCCGACGGCCTGAAGCGTACGCTCGCGGCGCTGCGCGAAGTATCGGGGGTGCTCTCCGCCCGGCGCGTGTGAGGGGGCTCGAGAAGGCTTGAGCGAAAGAGGGTGAAAATCGTACGGATACAAACTGTTACATAGGAGCCTCTTGCGCATTTTAAATTTGTCCGTATAATTCATGCCTCACACAGCTTGAAACGAACAGGCACATAGCTCAGTTGGTTAGAGCATCACCTTGACATGGTGGGGGTCGTTGGTTCGAATCCAATTGTGCCTACCAATTCTTTTCGGGCAGTGTGACGGCGGCGGAGGCCGGCGGTACCAAATACCACGTATGTGGTATGGCGAGAGTGAAAACTCTTACGTACAATTAAAAACCTCACAGGCACATAGCTCAGTTGGTTAGAGCATCACCTTGACATGGTGGGGGTCGTTGGTTCGAATCCAATTGTGCCTACCAGAATTCTTATTGGGAAACGTTGACGATGTCGAATAGCCAGGCTCTTCGTGCGACAACACCCTCGGCTCGAAAGACGAGGGCGTGAGCGAAGTGTCGGCAACGATTTCCTGACCAAAAAAGTGCGGCTCATGTCCGCACTTTTTTTTCGTCCCTGCATTTTGAGGTTTTCAAAAAATGGTTGCGATTACTCTTCCCGACGGGTCCAAGCGTGAATTCGAAGGTCCCGTGACCGTGGCGGAACTTGCCGCCTCGATCGGCGCCGGTTTGGCCAAGGCTGCCCTTGCCGGGCGTGTCAACGGCCGCCTCGTCGACCTTTCCCATGTGATCGACGCGGACGCCGACGTTTCCATCGTGACGGGTCGCGACCCCGAAGGGCTTGAAATCATCCGCCATTCGACCGCGCACCTCATGGCGCAGGCCGTCAAGGAACTCTATCCCGACGCTCAGGTGACGATCGGGCCGTCGATCGAAAACGGCTTCTACTACGACTTCTCCTACAGCCGTCCCTTCACGCCCGAAGACCTCGAAAAGATCGAAGCGCGCATGGACGAACTCGCAAAGAAGGACATCCCGGTCGTTCGCGAAGAAATGGACCGTACGGCCGCCGTCGAATTCTTCAAGGGTCTCGGCGAACACTACAAGGCCGAAATCATCGAAGCGATTCCCGAAGGCGAAGTGATTTCGCTCTACCGCCAGGGCGACTTCGTCGACCTCTGCCGCGGCCCCCACGTGCCGTCGACGGGCAAGCTCAAGGTGCACAAGCTCATGAAGGTGGCGGGTGCCTACTGGCGCGGCGACAGCAAGAACGAAATGCTGCAGCGCATCTACGGCACCGCCTGGGCGACGAAGGACGAACAGGCCGCGTATCTCCACATGCTCGAAGAAGCCGAAAAGCGCGACCACCGTCGCCTCGGTCGCGAACTCGACCTCTTCCACATCCAGGACGAAGCCCCCGGCATGATCTTCTGGCACGCCAAGGGCTGGGCCCTCTGGCAGGTGGTCGAACAGTACATGCGCCGCGTCTATCAGGACAACGGCTACCAGGAAGTGAAGGCCCCGCAGCTCCTCGACCGCAGCCTCTGGGAGCGCTCCGGCCACTGGGCGAAGTACCGTGACAACATGTTCACGACCGAATCGGAGAACCGCTACTACGCGCTCAAGCCGATGAACTGCCCGGGTCACATCCAGATCTTCAATTCGGCCCTGCGCAGCTACCGCGATCTGCCGCTTCGCATCGGCGAATTCGGTCAGTGCCACCGCAACGAACCCTCGGGGTCGCTGCACGGCATGATGCGCGTTCGCGGCTTCACGCAGGACGACGGTCACATCTTCTGTACCGAAGACCAGATCCTCAAGGAATGCGAAGACTATACGCGCCTCGTTCAGAAGGTCTACAAGGACTTCGGCTTCACGGAAATCGCCTACAAGGTGGCGACCCGTCCGGAAATGCGCATCGGCGAAGACGCCGTCTGGGACAAGGCCGAATCCGCTCTGATGCAGAGCTTCGACGCCCTCGGCATTAAGTACGAAGTGCTCGAAGGCGAAGGCGCCTTCTACGGTCCCAAGATCGAATACCACTTGAAGGACTGCCTCGGCCGCTCCTGGCAGTGCGGCACGATCCAGGTCGACTTCCAGATGCCGGGCCGCCTCGGCGCCGAATACGTGGCCGAAGACAACACCCGCAAGGTGCCCGTCATGCTGCACCGCGCCATTCTCGGTTCGCTCGAACGCTGGATCGGCATGCTGATCGAAGAATTCGCGGGCGCTTTCCCGCTCTGGCTCGCTCCGGTTCAGGTGGCCGTTGCCAACATTACCGACGGTCAGGCGGACTACGTCAAGGAACTCGCCAAGAAGCTCCACGAAGCCGATATTCGGGTTCAAACGGATTTGCGCGGCGAGAAAATTAACTATAAAATTCGCGAGCTTAGCCTGCAAAAGATTCCGTACATCCTCGTCGTAGGCGAGAAGGAAAAGCAGGCGGGTACGGTTTCCGTGCGCGTGCGCGGCGGCAAGGATTTGGGCGTCATGACGTTCGACGACTTCCTCGCTCTCGTGCGCCGCGAAGTCGCCGAGCGAGCGATGACGCTCGCCTGAGGCGAAGCTGATTCAACTTTTGGGAGATTGTCATAGCACAAGATCGCAAGCATCGGATCAATGGTGAGATCCGAGTCCCCGAGGTCCGACTGACCGGCGTCGACGGCGCCCAGATCGGGATTGTTCGTACGGTCGAGGCTCTGCGCATGGCGGAAGACGCCGACGTGGACCTCGTCGAGGTTGCGCCCAATGCGACGCCGCCCGTCTGCCGCCTGATGGACTACGGCAAGTTCCGCTATCAGGAGCAGAAGAAGGCTCAGGAAGCCAAGGCGAAGCAGAAGGTCGTGCAGGTGAAGGAAGTCAAGTTCCGTCCGGCCACGGACGAAAACGACTTCCAGACGAAGCTGCGCAGCCTCGTTCGCTTCCTCGGCGACGGCGACAAGGCCAAGGTCACGCTGCGCTTCCGCGGTCGCGAAATGGCCCATCAGCATTTCGGCATGGAACTGATGGACCGTATCCGCACGGAGCTCGACGAGATCGCTCAGGTCGAACACGCGCCGAAGCTCGAAGGGCGCCAGATGATCATGGTGCTCGCTCCCAAGAAGAAGCGTTAAAAAAAATCGCTTCTCGACGGACCCTACTCGAAATTTTGAGTTAGAATCCGATCCTTTCGTGGAAGACCGAGCGGTTCGCCGCCCGGTCTTCCGAATTCCAAGTGGACCTGAGGCTCAAGGAAGTTCCCGTTTTTTGGAACGGGGCGCCCCTTGTCCATCTAATAAATGAGGTAACGGCAAATGCCGAAGATGAAGACCAAGCGCGCCGCCGCCAAGCGTTTCAAGCCGCGCGCCAGCGGCTCGATCAAGCGCGCCCACGCTACGAAGCGTCACATTCTCACCAAGCGTACGACGAAGAACAAGCGCCAGCTCCGCGGCATGACGAACGTTCATGATTCGGATATGGCTTCGGTTCGCCGCATGCTTCCGTACGCCTAATTGAGAAGGAGTAAAAGATGCCCCGAGTTAAGCGTGGTGTGACGGCTCGTGCCCGTCATAAGAAAGTTTTCGCCCTTTCCAAGGGTTTCCGTCTGCGCCGCAACAACGTCTACCGCGTTGCCAAGCAGGCCGTCATGCGTGCCGGTCAGTACGCCTACCGTGACCGCCGCAACAAGAAGCGCGTCTTCCGCCGTCTCTGGATCGCCCGTATCAACGCCGGTACGCGCGCCAACGGCATGACCTACTCCGTTTTCATGAACGGGCTCAAGAAGGCCGGTATCGCCCTCGACCGCAAGGTCCTCTCCGATATGGCCATCTTCGACAAGGAAGGCTTTGCCGCCCTCGTCGCCCAGGTGAAGGCCGCCTGATAAAGCTTCTTTTGAGGACGACGCCGATTTCCGCGTGAAGCCGGTCGTTTTTTTCGTCCCCGAGCTTTGAAAAGACCCTCGGTAATCGCCGGGGGTCTTTTTTCATGTCGGTCCCGCCCCGAACCCGCCGAACCTTCGGGTTTTACGAAGGGCGCCCGGCGAACGGGGGACGGGAAGTTCGATAAAATTCAATGCTTGACGCTCCGTGCACGCGGCCCCGCCGCGCTCGGGCGTGCAGGATTTTTTCGGACCGCATCGCGCGCCCTCGGGGCGAGCCGATCGGTCGGCGGCGATTCTCCGTCGAGCTTGCGCTCGGGCGGACGCCGTTCATAGGTTTTCGGGATTTGTAGACATGCAAGACCTTTCCGAACTCATCGAGTCGGCCCGCAAGGACTTCGCCGCCGCCGAGCAGCCCGCCGCGTTGGAAGACGCCAAGGCCCGCTACATCGGCAAGACCGGTCAGATTACGGTCCTCATGAAGGCGCTCGGCCAACTCGCGCCCGAGGAACGCCGCAGCCGCGGCCAGGAAATCAATCGCGCCAAGGCCGCGATCGAAGCCGCGCTCAACGCGCGTCGCGAAGCGCTCGCCGAAGAAGAACTTCGCAAGAAGCTCGAAAGCGAAGCGATCGACGTGACGCTGCCGGGGCGCGGCCGCACGCCGGGCGGCATTCACCCCGTGATGCGCACTTGGATGCGCATCGAGGAAATCTTCCGCTCGATCGGCTTCGACGTGGCCGACGGCCCCGAAATCGAAAGCGACTGGTTCAGCTTCACGGCGCTCAACAATCCGCCCAACCACCCGGCCCGCTCGATGCAGGACACCTTCTACGTCGACCGCACCGACGCCGAAGGCCGCCAGTTGCCGCTGCGCCCGCACACCTCGCCCATGCAGGTGCGCTATGCGCGCACGCACGAAGCGCCCATCAAGGTGATCGCCCCCGGGCGCACGTACCGCGTCGACTCCGACGCGACGCACTCGCCGATGTTCCACCAGGTCGAAGGCCTCTGGATCGACGAGAACGTGAGCTTCACGGACTTGAAGGGGGTCTACAGCAATTTCCTGCGCTGCTTCTTCGAAACGAACGACCTCGTCGTGCGTTTCCGTCCGTCGTACTTCCCCTTCACCGAACCCTCCGTCGAAGTCGACATGATGTTCACGAGCGGTCCGCGCAAGGGCAAGTGGCTTGAAATTTCCGGCGCGGGCGAAGTTCACCCGAACGTCGTTCGCAACTACGGGCTCGATCCCGAAAAGCACATCGGCTTTGCTTTCGGCTCCGGCCTCGAGCGACTCACGATGCTCCGTTACGGGATCGACGACCTGCGCCTCTTCTTCGAAGGCGACCTCCGCTTCCTGCGTCAGTTCAACTAATCGCTCAAAGGATTTACGACATGCTTTTCTCTGAAGCGTGGCTGCGCCACTACATCAATCCGAACCTGAGCACCGAAGAGCTCGCGGAAGCGCTCACCATGGCGGGTTTGGAAGTCGAAGACGTCACCTCCATGGCGCCGGCCTTCACGGGCGTCGTCGTGGCCGAAGTGCTGACGTGCCGCGACCATGAAAATTCCGATCACCTCCACGTGTGCGAAGTGAACGCCGGCACGGGTGAGACGCTGCAGATCGTCTGCGGTGCTCCGAATGTGCGTGCGGGCATCAAGGTCGCCTGCGCCACGATCGGCGCGGTGCTCCCGGGCGACTTCAAGATCAAGAAGTCGAAGCTTCGCGGCGTCGTCTCGATGGGGATGCTTTGCTCGACGCGCGAACTCGGCATCAACGACGAACACGGCGGCATTTGGATTCTTCCGGACGACGCTCCCGTCGGCGTCGACATTCGCGAGTACGCGAAGCTCGACGACGCGCGCATCGAAATCAAGCTGACGCCCAACCGCGGCGACGCGCTTTCGCTCGTCGGCGTGGCGCGCGATCTGCACGCCGTGACGGGGGCGCCCCTCCATCTTCCCGAAACGGTGAAGGTCGAACCGACGACGGACGAAGTGCTTCCCGTTGCGGTCGAAGCGTCCGACCTCTGCGGGCGCTTCTCGGGTCGCGTCATCCGCGGCGTCAACGCCAAGGCGAAGACCCCGGCCTGGATGAAGGAACGCCTCGAAGGGGCGGGCCAGCGCTCGATTTCGGCCCTCGTCGACATCTCGAACTACGTCATGCTCGAGCTCGGCCGTCCGACCCACTTCTTCGACCTCTCGAAGATCGAAAACGGGAGCCTCACCGTCCGCTGGGGTCGCGAAGGCGAAGAGGTGAAGCTCCTCAACGGCCAGACGAAGGCGATCGACGACTACTACGGCGTCATCTGCGACGGCGACACGCCCGAATGCCTCGCGGGGATCATGGGCGGCGAAAAGACCTCGATTTCCGACGAAACGACGGACCTCTTCATCGAAGCGGCCTTCTGGCAGCAGGAAGCCGTTCAGGGCCGTTGCCGCAAGCTCAACTTCTCGACCGATGCGGCCTACCGGTTCGAGCGCGGCGTCGACTTTTCGACGACCGCCGAACACCTCGAATACGTAACGAAGCTCGTTCTCGACATCTGCGGCACGCCTGAAACGAAGACGGGTCCGGTCGACGATCGGATCCTCGCTCTCCCGGAACGCAAGCCCGTCGCGATGCGCGTCGACCGCTGCCTCAAGGTGATCGGCATGCCGATCCCGGTCGAATCGATGGAGGAAACCTTCAAGCGTCTCGGGTTCGCGTACGAATTCGACGGCAGCGTCTTTACGGTGACGCCGCCCGCGTACCGCTTCGACATCGAAATCGAAGAGGACCTGATCGAAGAGGTCGCCCGTCTTTACGGCTACGAGAAGCTTCCCGATCGTCCCCCGATGGCTCCCGCCGCGATGAAGTCGCCCAAGGAAAACTCCCGTTCGGCGCACGCCCTGCGTCTCGCGATGGCGAACCTCGGCTACCAGGAGCTCATCAACTTCTCGTTCGTCCCCGAAGCCTGGGAAAAGGATTTCGCCGCGAACGAAACGCCGATCAAGCTCCTCAACCCGATCGCTTCGCACCTCTCGGTGATGCGCACGCAGCTCGTGGGCGGTCTCGTCGACATCCTCAAGTACAACCTCAACCGTCGTGCGGAGCGCGTTCGCGTCTTCGAACTCGGTCGCGTGTTCCTGCCCGATCCCGCGGTGGACGACGGCGAATGGACCGTGAAGGGCGTGCGTCAGCCGCTTCACATCGCGGGCCTTGCGTACGGTCCTGCGGTGAATCCGCAGTGGGGCGTTCCCGCCCGTGCGGTCGACTTCTTCGACCTGAAGGGCGACCTTGAGCGGCTCGTTGCGCCCCTGAAGGCGCGCTTCGTTCGCGCGAGCTTCCCCGGCCTTCATCCCGGCCGCAGCGCCGCCGTCTATATCGGTGAAAAGCGCATCGGCTTCATCGGCGAACTGCATCCGCGCACCTGCCGTACGTACGATCTGCCGCACGCGCCGATCGTCTTCGACATCGAGGTGCAGCCTCTTCTTACGACGGAACTCCCCGTCTATCGTCCGGTCTCGAAGTTCCAGCCCATGACGCGCGACATCGCCGTGGTGGTGCCCGCCGACATGGAAGTCGCCCGCCTCAACCGCGCCGTGCACAACGCGCAGGTGGCCGACCCGCGTCTCGCGCCCGTGGCGGACTTCCGACTCTTCGACCTCTACCGTCCGAAGGATCCGGAGGCCGCGGGTGAGAAGTCGCTTGCCTTTGCCGTCGAACTCGTCGCGCGCGGCGAAGAGCCCGTCACCGAAGAAGAGGCCGATGCGGCCATGAAGGCGATTCTCGAAGTGCTGGAGCGCGAAGGTGCACATCTTCGCTCTTAACTGTTGATTTCTATGTAAAATGTGCGGACCGGTCTTCGCGGACCGGTCCGCACGTCGTTTTTTGCCAGGAAACCTTCATGTTTCACTACGATACGCCCGAGACCTCGGGCAGCAGCACGCTCAACAAGGCGGGGTTGGCCGAAGTGCTCATGCAGCACTTCGACATCGACCGCCCCACCGCCAAGGGCTTCGTCGAAGGCTTCTTCGAATTGATTTCCGAACACCTCGTCCGCGGCGACACCGTCAAGATTCCGGGCCTCGGGAACTTTTCCGTTCGCGACAAGGTGGCGCGCCCCGGGCGCAACCTGAAGACGGGCGAAACCGTGATCATCACGGAGCGTCGCGTCGTCACCTTCCATCCCTCGGGCACCTTGAACGCCCGCGTGACGGAAAATCTCGTGCCTCAGTCGGGGCCCTGGGACGAAAAGCCGAAGCGCTGAACGGAAGCGAGCGCTCGATCGAATCGACGCCTTGCTTTTTTCCGAGACCTCAGGTAATATTCACAGCCTTGGTTGTCGGGGCGTAGCGCAGCCTGGTAGCGCACTTGCATGGGGTGCAAGGGGTCGCGAGTTCGAATCCCGCCGCCCCGACCACAAGAATTCCTCGAGAGGGGCCGATCTTCGGATCGGCCCCTTTCATTTTTTTGCGTCCGATCCGACCCCCGCCCTGTCACGAAAACGTCATCAACTCGTCACGGGGTCGTCAAACCGCATCTCCATACTTCCTTTCGCGGCGACAAAGAGCACTCAACCGGTCGATGGGGCCGGGGTTGCCGCCAATGAAACGAACAGATTGGACACAGTCAAAATGACGAATGCTAAGTTGATGACGATGGGCGCCCTCGCGGGCATGATGGTGATGGGTTCGGCGTACGCCGGCACGGTGACGATCAACGGTTCGACGACCGTTCTTCCCGCCATGCAGCAGGTGGCCGAAAGCTTCATGGCCGCTCACAAGGACGTGACGATCACCATCTCGGGCACGGGCTCGGGCAACGGCATCAAGGCGCTTCAGGACAAGATGACCGACATCGCCATGTCCTCGCGCGACCTGAAGGACAAGGAAGCGAAGGCCCTCGAGGCCAAGGGCGCCAAGGCCGTCCGCTTCACGGTGGCTTACGACGCCATCATCCCCGTCGTGAACAACGCCAACCCCGTGAAGGGCCTCACGAAGGATCAGCTCCGCGACATTTTCGCCGGCAAGATCAAGAGCTGGAAGGAAGTCGGCGGCAACGACGCTCCTGTCGTCGTGATCGGTCGCGACTCCTCCTCGGGCACGTTCGAATCCTGGCAGGAACTCGTCATGGGCAAGACCCGCGTTTCGCCCCGCGCTCTGCTTCAGAGCTCCTCGGGCGGCGTTGTTCAGGCCGTGACCTCGAACCCGAACGCGATCGGCTACATCGGCATCGGCTACCTCGACAACCAGACGCACGGTCTTGAAGTCGACGGCGTCAAGCCCGCCATGGAAACGGCCAAGAACAAGACCTGGCCCATCTCGCGCGACCTCTACCTCTTCACCTCGGGCGAACCTCAGGGCGATGCAAAGGCCGTGATCGACTTCATGATGAGCAAGGACGGTCAGGCCCTCGTTCAGAAGTCGGGCTTCGTTCCCACGCTCTGATTTTCGGGAGCATAACGGATGGCTCTTCCCGCAAAGCTTAGGGTGGACCGGGCTTTTCGGGGAATGCTGGGAGCCGCGGCGGCGGTAAGCGTCATTGCGCTTGCCGCCATCGTGCTCTTTTTGTGCACCCAAGCGTTCCCGATCCTGCGCGACGTCTCCCTCACGGACTTTCTCTTTTCGACCGAGTGGTACCCGACGGACGAACTGCCCGTCTTCGGGATCGGCGCCCTCGTTACGGGCTCTTTGGCCGCTGCGGTTCTGACGACCCTCATCGCGGTTCCGTTCGGCGTGCTCACCGCCTGTGCGATGCACTGCGGGATGCCCGAACCCGTGCGCCGCATCGCCAAGCCCCTCATCGAACTGATGGCGGCGCTTCCCTCCGTCGTGATCGGTTTCGTCGGGATGGTGGTGGTTGCGCCCTGGTTGCAAAACACCTTCAACCTCGCTTCGGGCCTCAACCTCACGAACGCCGCGTTGATGCTCGCCTTCATGTGCGTGCCGACCATCGCGTCGATTTCCGAGGACGCCCTCAAAAACGTGCCCGCGGGTCTGCGCGAAGCGAGTCTCGCGCTCGGCGCGACGCGCTGGGAAACGCTCGTTCGCGTTGAACTCCGTTGGGCCATGGGCGGCATCGGCACCGCCGTGATGCTCGGTATTTCCCGAGTGATCGGCGAAACGATGGTGGTGCTCATGGTGGCGGGCGGCGCCGGGATCATTCCGGAGAGCATCTTCGACCCGGTGCGTCCGATGACGGCGAGCATCGCGGCCGAAATGGCCGAAGCCGCGGTCGGCGGGGAACACTACCACGCGCTTTATGCGACGGGTCTCGTTCTCTTCCTCCTCACGTTTGTCTTCAACCTTATGGCGTGGTACTTCACCCGCCGCATGAGTCTCAAAGCATGATTTCGACGAATCGCACGAGCCGCACGATTACGGAACGCATGGGCTTCGGCTTCATGCGTGCGGCGGCCATCATCAACATCGGTTCGCTCCTTGCGATCATCGGTCTGATCGTCGTCGAAGCCCTGCCGGGGCTCTCGTGGGAGTTTCTGACCGAAGCGCCCCGCAACATGATGACGGAAGGGGGGATCTGGCCCTGCCTGGTCGGGACCTTCCTCCTTGCGGCGGGGGCTCTGGTGATCGCGCTGCCGCTCGGCGTCATGAGCGCGGTCTATCTGCACGAGTACGCGAAGGACTCGGCCTGGGTGACGCTCACGCGCCTCTCGATCGCGAACCTCGCTGGCGTTCCCTCGATCGTTTTCGGCCTCTTCGGCCTCACCTTTTTCGTGGTCTTCTGCGGCTTCGGCGTGAGTCTCCTCTCGGGGATCCTGACGCTCGCCGTCTTGTCGCTCCCAATCATCATCAACACGACCGAGGCGGCCCTCTCGCAGGTGCCCCAGGAGTGGCGCGAAGCGAGTCTCGCGCTCGGCGCCTCGCGCTTCGAGACGATCACGAAGGTGATTCTTCCCAACGCGCTTCCGGGCGTGCTGACGGGGTCGATCCTGGCGCTTTCGCGTGCCGCGGGTGAAACGGCCGCGATCATGTACACGGGCAGCGTCTTTTTCACCCCGAAGGAAGGCGCATCGCTCTTTGAGCCCGTGATGGCGCTTCCCTACCACATCTACGTCATGGCGACCTCCGGGACCAACATCGAAGCGACGCGCCCCTTGCAGTACGGCACGGCTCTCGTCCTTCTGCTCCTCGTTCTCGTCATGAGCTCGGCCGCGATCTGGCTGCGCGAACGCCGCCGCTCCCGCTGACCGTACACCCGAATGAAATTCAGTTGAAAAATGGATACGACCAACTCCGCAACGCCGCGCGAAATGCCGCCGGCCAAGATCGAAATGCGTGACCTGAACCTCTACTACGGGGACTTTCACGCCGTCAAAAACATCACGATGAAGATTCCCGAAGGGTGCGTTACCGCCTTCATCGGCCCCTCGGGTTGCGGCAAGTCGACGCTTTTGCGCTCCTTCAACCGGATGCAGGATCTCTATCCCGGTCAGCGCGCCGAAGGGTACCTCCACATGGGCGACCTCGACATCCTCTCGCGCGACATCGACGTGACGGATCTGCGCGCCCGCATCGGCATGGTGTTCCAGCGCCCGACCCCCTTCCCGATGTCGATTTTCGAAAACGTCGCCTACGGCGTGCGTCTTCGCGAGAAGCTCTCGAAGGCCGACATGGAAGAGCGCGTCCATTGGGCGCTCCACAAGGCGGCGCTCTGGGACGACGTGAAGGACAAGCTCCAACAGCCCGGAACGTCGCTCTCGGGCGGTCAGCAGCAGCGTCTTTGCATCGCGCGCGGCATCGCCGTAAAGCCCGAAGTGCTCCTGCTCGACGAACCCTGCTCGGCGCTCGACCCGATTTCGACCGCCCGCATCGAAACGCTCATCGACGAACTGAAGAAGGACTACACGGTCGTCATCGTCACGCACAGTATGCAGCAGGCCGCCCGCATCTCGGACTACACCGCCTTCATGTACCTCGGCGAACTCGTCGAATTCGGCGACACGCGCACGATCTTCACCCGCCCGCAGCAGAAGGCCACCGAAGACTACATTACGGGCCGCTTCGGCTGATTTGGAGAACCACCATGGAACAGCACATCATCAAACGCTTCGACGAGGAATTGAACAAACTCAGGCACAACATGCTCGAAATGGGGCGTGCGGTGCGTCGTCAGCTCGACGCCGTCGGTCTCGTGCTTTTGAAGCTCGACCACCGGGAAGCGAGTGAAATCGAAGCTGCGGACGTCGACATCAACCGTCAGGAAAAGGATCTCGACGCCTTCATCGAATGCATTCTCTCGAGCCGTCAGCCCCAGGCGATCGATCTTCGAATGCTGCTCGGGTGCCTGCGCATGACGATCGACTTCGAGCGCATGGGCGACGAAGTGCGAAACGCCGCCAAAGGGGTGCGCAAGATGAGTTCGTCCCTCGAAGGGCAGCTTCTCACGACGCGCGACGCGCTCCTTACGATCCACGCGCATCTCCTTGTCATGACGACCGAGGCGCTCCTTGCCGTCGAAGACTTCGACGTCGAAAAGGCCCGCGCGGTGCTAGCGCGTCAGCCCGTCGTCGTCTCGGAAGTGCATGCGGCCGTCGTGGCACTCGTCGAACACCTGAAGGAAGGTCGCACGGACGTTCCCGACGGACTCGAACTCATCCGCATCGCGAAGTCGCTCGAACGCGTGGGGGCGCACCTCACGAACGTCGCCGAAGCGGTCGTCTTCATCCGCGAAGGCGTCGACATCCGTCACGAAACCTCGACTCAAGCGTGAAAGGCCGTAGAATGACGTCGTTGGAAAACCTTTCCCCGACCGAAATGCCTGAACTTCTGATCGTCGAAGACGAAACGGCCATCCGCGAACTCGTCGCCTTCGTGTGCGAGAGCGAAGGGTTCCGGGTGAACCGCGCCGAAGATATCGCGTCCGCGCGGGCAGCGCTCGCCGCCTCGCGCCCCGACTTGATCCTCCTCGACTGGATGTTGCCCGACATGTCCGGGCTCGACTGGCTCAAGGAGCTTCGCAGCGACCGCGCCTGGTCGTCGATTCCCGTCATCATGCTGACAGCCCGAGGGGCCGAAGCGGACCGCGTGTGCGGCCTGGAGACGGGGGCGGACGACTACATCGTGAAGCCCTTTTTGCCCCGCGAGCTCGTCGCGCGCATCCGCACGCAACTGCGGCGCCGTCCGAGCCCGAACGAGGCGGAGGACGGAGCCGAGCGGCGCGCGGAACCGCGGGAGACCGCGGTCGTTTGCGGGCCGATTCGCATCGACGAATCGAAGTTCGAAGTTGCGATCGACGGCAAGCCCGTTCGTCTCTCCGTGAAGGAATTCAAGCTTCTCAAGCTTTTTGCCGAAAAGCCCGGTCGCGTTTTCTCGCGCGCTCAGCTTCTGGAATCGGTGTGGCAGACGGCCTTCGTCGACGAACGGACGGTGGACGTTCACATGTTGCGACTCCGTAAGATTCTGGCGGGTACGTCGGCGGAAGATTTCGTCGAGACCGTTCGCGGGGTCGGGTATCGAGCCAAGGATTACGGATCGTGAGCCATCTGACACAGGAACCCAATCCGAACGGATACGGCATGAGCCTGCCCGATCGGAGGGTCGACATCGAACTCATGCGCTCCCGGGGGTTCGCTCTCATCGGGGGCTTTTGCGTTTTGGCGGCCGCGGCGATTGCGGTTGGCCTTGCGGGCAGTCTCGACGCCGCGCTTCTGCTCTGGGGAGCGGGGACGACGATTTTGCTTTTGCTCACGGTCCTGATGTGGCGCGAGCTCGTGCACGAAGACGAACGAAAAGCCCGACGCATCCGAGACCGCGACTTCCGCTACCGTCAAACGCTCGCACTCCTGCCCGAAGGCGTCGTGATTCTGCGCGACGACAACCAGATCGAGTGGCTCAATGACATGGCGCTTCGTCACCTGGGCTTCACGCCCGATGTGGTCGGGAAGCCCCTTTTCGACGTGCTTCACGACGAGCGGCTTCGCCAGTGGATGCTGACGCGCGACTACAAGGCTCCCTTCGTGACGGAGCCCGAAGGCACGAACTTCATCCTCGAAGTGGCGGCGGTTGCGCCCGACGCGCGCCACACGATGATCGTCACGCGCGACGTCACCGAAGGGCGACGCCTCGAAGAGGTGCGCCGCGATTTCGTCGCGAACGTGAGCCACGAACTCCGCACGCCTCTCACCGTCATCAGCGGGTTTTTGGACCTCGAAAAGGACGACGATGGAGCGAACCGCGAGGTGCTCGCCTACCACCGCTCGCTCATGCGCGAACAAACGAAGCGCATGCGGATGCTTCTCGACGATCTTCTGACGCTCTCGCGCCTTGAGAACGAAGACGAAGGGTCGACGGACGAACCCGACGTCGTCGCCATGCCGAAGCTCGTCGAAGACGTGGTGCGCGAAGGGAAAGCCCTCTCCATGGGCAAGCACGATTTCCTCGTGGAAATCGAGGATGTCTCGCTTGTGGGCTTCGCCGACGAACTGCGCAGCGCCGCGATGAATCTCGTCTCGAACGCCGTACGCTACACGCCCGAGGGCGGCAGCATTACGGTGCGATGGGGGCGGTACGGCACGGGCTCGTGCTTTTCCGTAACGGACACGGGGATCGGGATCGACGCAAAGCACATCCCCCGATTGACCGAGCGCTTTTACCGCGTCGACAAAGGGCGCTCGCGCGCCACGGGCGGCACGGGTCTGGGGCTTGCGATCGTCAAGCACATCCTGCGCCACAACGGCGGGACCCTTGCCATCGAGTCGACGCCGGGCAAAGGGTCAACCTTCTCGATGCGCTTTCCCGAAGCGCGCACCTTCAGCAAATTCTGACGGTCCCCGAGCGAAACCGAGCCTTGCAAAACCCGATCTTTTGCAAGGCTTTTTCTTTGCAAACCAAGGAGCTAACCCTGCGAAGCGAGGCGCGCGGCAACGCCAAAACGGGCGAAGTTGGCGGCACGCAACCGCGCTAAAAGAATTGTCGTAGGAGGGGCGGTCGGGGGTGGGAAGGTTCGTCCCCTACAATCGAATGAACGACGGGATACGGACGGCCGCAAGGCCGTCTTTTTGCTGGAGCCCTTCCGTAGCTTCGACGAGCACCCGTCGAAAAAAGATTCCTCAATTTTCCCGGGAGACCCCATGTACAACTTCATGGCAGCCTTCATCATCTGCGGCATCGTCGTCATCATCGGCGAAGTTGTGGCGAAACTCACGCGCGCCTGGGTGCCGTCCGTCTTTGTGTCCGCCGTCGTTTTGCTGTTGGGCTATTGGACGATTCTGCCCAAGGAGCTCGTGACCGAAGCTCACCTCATGCCCTTTGCGAACACCGTGGCGATGTTCCTCATCATCACGCATATGGGCACGATGATCAGTCTCGAAGCGCTCCTCGCGCAGTGGAAGACCGTGATTCTCTGCGTGTGCGGTCTGGCGGGGATGTGTGCGGTCGCTTACTTCGTCTGCCCCCTCTTCATGGACCGGGCGCTCGTGATCGCGGGGTTGCCGCCGCTGACGGGCGGGATCGTCGCGGCGACGATGATGCAGCAGGCCGCGCAGGAAGCGGGCCTCACGACGGCCGCCGTCTTTGCGATTTCGATGTACTGCATTCAGGGCTTTGCGGGCTATCCCCTGACGGCCGTGTGTCTGAAGCGCGAAGGCGCGCGTCTTCTCGCCGAATACCGTTCGGGGCGCGTCAAGGCCGACGTCGCCGAAGAAGAAACCGACATCAAGGCGGTGACGAAGCTTCCCGAAGAGCAGAAGCACGCGATTCTGCACCTCCCTGACGAATGGAATTCCCCGATCGTCATGCTCGTGAAGCTCGGCTTCGTGGCGTGGCTCGCGATGCTCGCGGGCGGGGTCACGGGGATTTCGGGCGCGATCTGGTGCTTGGTCCTGGGCGTTCTCTTTTGCCGCCTCGGCTTCCTTGAGCCCAACATCCTCACGAAGGCGAACTCCTACCAGATCATGCTCTTTGCGCTCATGATGTTCATCTTCGACGGCCTCAAGGACTGCACGCCCGAAATGCTCGTGGCGATCATCGGCCCGATGGTGACCCTCATCGTCTTCGGCATCCTCGGCATGGCGGTCGTTGCCTGGATCGTCGCCCGCGCGCTCGGCATTCCCGTCTGGCTCGGCTACGCCAACTGCTTGACGGCCCTCTACGGCTTCCCCTTCAACGCCATCATCACCGAGTCGATGTGCGCGGAAATGGCCGCCACCGAGGACGAACGCGAATACCTGATGTCGAAGATCTTCCCGCCGATGATCGTCGGGGGCTTTGCGACCGTGACGATCACGTCGGTCGTGATCGCCGGCATCTTCGCGAAGATGCTCTGAGAGCGTCGCCGCTTTCGAACCCGGACGCTTCCGCCCGGGTTCTTGTTTTGAGAGGGGCCGCCCCGACCCGTCGGGCGGACCGAAAAGAAAGGAAAATCAGCATGGATCTCAAGGCTCTCGAAGAGAAGTACGAGTCGTACCAGATTGAAATGCGTCGCCACTTCCACCGTTATCCGGAAGCGAGCGGCGAAGAGCACGACACCGCCCGCAAGATTCGCGAAGAACTCGACAAAATGGGCGTCGAATGGCGCGTCTGCGGTATGCCCACGGGCACGCTCGCCACGATCAAGGGCGCGCGTCCGGGGCGCACGATTCTTCTGCGCGGCGACATCGACGCGCTTTCCGTCACGGAAGAAACCGGGTTGTCGTTCGCGAGCGAACGTCCCGGCCTCATGCACGCATGCGGTCACGATTGCCACATCTCGATGCTCCTGACGGCCGCGAAGATGCTCTCCGACATCCGTTCCGAACTCTGCGGGACGGTGCGTCTTTGCTTCCAGCCCGCCGAAGAAATCGGTCTCGGCGCGAAGAAGATGGTCGAAGACGGTGCCATGGACGGGGTCGACGCCGCGTTCGGCATTCACGTCTGGTCCGACATCGAAGCCGGGAAGATTTCCGTGCGCGAAGGTCCGACCATGGCTTCGGGCGACCGCTTCACGATCAAGGTGCTCGGCAAGGCCGGCCACGGCGCGCAGCCGCACCTTTGCGCGGACGCGACCGTGATGGCCGCTTCGATCGCGCTCAACCTCCAGACGGTGGTGAGCCGCGAAACCTCGCCCGTCGATACGGCCGTCGTGACGATCGGGGAACTCCATTCGGGCACGCGATTCAACGTGATTTCGGGCACGGCCGAAATGATCGGTACGACCCGTTGCTTCAGCCCCGAAGTGCGCGCCCGTTTCCCCGAACAGATCGAACGCATCGCGCGCGAAACGGCGCGCAGCATGCGCGGCGATGCGGAAGTGACCTACGAAGAGCTCGTGCCCCCCACGGTGAACGACCCCGCGATGGCGGCGCTTGTCCGTAAGAGCGCGCAGAAGGTGTTGGGCGACGACTGCCTCTACGACTATCCCCCGACGATGGGCGGCGAAGACTTCTCGCGCTACCAGGAAAAGGCTCCGGGCGTGATGGTTTTCCTCGGCGTTCGCAATGAAGCGTGCGGCGCGTGCTGGGCGCAGCACCACGGCCGCTACACGGTCGACGAAGACGTGCTCGTGAAGGGCGCCGCTCTGCACGTGCGCGTTGCGCTCGACTTCCTCGGCACGGAGTGCGGTTGCTGATCGCGGCTTGATGCGAAAGTCCGCGGCCGGGCCGCCGAAAGCCCCCGAAAGCCGTCCGACGCACGTTGTCGGGCGGCTTTCTTTTCGAACCCGAACCTGGCCTTTTTCGTCAAAAATCGTACCGATCCGTGACGGTCGGGCTTCGCGCGCCGCCCGGAGGGGCAGGCTCCGTTAGAATCACGGACACTTTCCACAGACTTCGCCCGCGTATCCCGGCCCGACTTCGGGCGCATTGTCATGCAAAAGGGAACGCGGCCCGCACTCTCGAACGGTTCAAAGCCATGCACATTCTCGTATCGAACGACGACGGTTACCGAGCCCCCGGCATTCAGGCGCTCGCGTGCGCCATGCGCCGCTTCGGGCGCGTCACGGTGGTGGCGCCCGACCACAATCATTCGGGCGCTTCGAATTCGCTCACGCTCAATCGCCCGCTCACGGTCGAACACATGCCGGGCGAAAATCTCTACGTCGTTTCGGGCACTCCGTCCGACTGCGTTCACGTGGCGCTGACGGGGCTCCTCGACGAGATGCCCGACCTCGTCGTTGCGGGGATCAACTGCGGCGCCAACATGGGCGACGACACGATGTATTCGGGTACGGTTGCAGCGGCTATCGAAGGGTACCTCTTCAAGGTGCCTTCGATCGCCTTCTCGCAGATCGACAAGGGTTGGGCCGAGCTCGAGTCCGCCGCCCGCATTGCCGAGACGGTCGTCGAGCGCTATCTTGAAGAGCGCGATACGACGGATCCCGTGCTTCTCAACGTCAACATGCCGAACCTCCCCTACGACGTGGTGAAGGGCATTCGCTCGACGCGCCTCGGGCGCCGCATGAGCGCCGAACCCGTGATCGAAGAGATGAGCCCGCGGGGCTTCCCGATCTACTGGCTCGGCGCCGCCGGCAAACCCGCCGACGCCGCGGAAGGGACGGACTTCTGGGCGACCGCGCACGGGTACGTGTCGGTGACGCCCCTGCAGATCGACCTCACCGCGCACCGCGAGGTCGAACGCACGGGCCGGTGGCTAGCGGGCGACTTGAGCCCGAAGCGCGACTGACCCCGACCGAACTTCCTGCAAAAGTCGACAACGATTGAATTCCAACAAGGAGGTGATGCTCCGGTTCCCGAACGAACACAATGAACAAGGGAACCCCGGGGCGTCGAAGTGTATGAACCGCAACTTGAAACTTTCCGCCGCGGCGCTTGCGGCCTTCGGCGCGCTCGTTCTCACGGGCTGCTCGACGATCGATCCGAGCACCGTGCCCGTCGTGGATCGCTCGCAGTATTCCGCGGGCACGTCCGCGGGCTCGAGCGCCCCCGGGCTCGTTCGCGATTCGGGCCGCACGCACGTCGTGGCCCCGGGCGACACGATCTACAACCTTTCCGTGCGCTACGGGCTCGATGCGGGGCAGCTCTCGCGTCTCAACGCCATTACGGATCCGACGCAGTTGCGTATCGGGCAGTCCCTGCGCCTGCCCGAGTCCGTAACGGAGCCGCGTCCCTACGAAGTGTCTTCGTCGGTGCGCGTCAACCGCGTGACCGATACGGACGACGCGGCGAAAGCTCCCGAAACCGCCGAAACGCCCTCGACCGTCGTGCGTACGCCGAGCTCGAGCGTTGAGGAAACGACCGCGATCACGAACGCGCCCGCGAAGCCCGCCGAAGGCGGCGCTGCGGCCGCCTCGCCGAAGCCCGAAAAGGCGCCCGCGATCGTGCCGGGGACGCGCCTTCTGTGGCCCGCCCGCGGCGAGGTGCTCGCCACCTACACGCAAAACAAGATGGGCCTTGATATCGGCGGCACCGTGGGCGACGTGGTCGTTGCGGCCGCCGACGGGACGGTCCTCTTCGTGGGCGACGGCGTGAAGGGTTACGGGCAGCTCGTCATCGTGCAGCACACGAAAACCTTCGTCACGGCCTATGGCCACAACTCGAAGATCGTCGTGAAAGTGGGCGACAAGGTGAGGGCCGGTCAGAAGATTTCAGAGCTCGGTGGTACCGATGCGAAGCGGCCTTTCCTGCGCTTCGAGGTGCGCGATCACGGCAAGCCCGTCGATCCCATGAAGTACCTCGCGCCCCGTCGCTGAGTCTTTCCCGAGAGCGCCCGCACGCCACGCGGGCGTTCTTTTTTGGCACAATGGCGCCTCCGATTTTTCCGACAACCGGACCGGGCGGGCGGCCCGCCGGTTGTCTTGGCATCCGTACCGCCCGACACAAACGCAGCGCAAGGAGATCCGACTCATGGGACGTCGATCGAAGGAGAAAACCCCGGAATACTTCACCGTGGACGTGGAGCGCCTCGACCAGGAAGGTCGCGGCGTGGCGAAGAGGGACGGCAAGGTCGTCTTCATCGTGGGCGCGCTGCCCGGCGAACGCGTGACCTACGAGCGCATTCGCAATAAGCCGAGCTACGAAATGGGTCGCGTGACGGCGGTACACCGCGAGAGCGTGCAGCGTGTCAAGCCCGCCTGCCCGAATTTCGGTCACGGCCCCGGGAGCTGCGGCGGCTGCGCGATGCAGCATCTCGACCCGCTCGCTCAGGTCGCTTATAAGGAAAAGGTTCTCCTCGACACGCTCTGGCATATCGGCAAGGTGCGCCCCGAAAGCGTTCTTGCGCCGATCTACGGTCCGACCTGGAACTACCGTCACCGCGCGCGCCTGACGGTGCGCGACGTGGCGAAAAAGGGCGGCGTCCTCGTGGGCTTCCACGAAAAGAGCTCCTCGTACGTCGCCGACATGACGGAGTGCCGGATTCTTCCGAAGAAAATCTCCGACATGCTTCCCGCGATGCGCGAACTCGTCGCCTCGCTCTCGATCCGTCAGCGCATGCCTCAGATCGAAGTGGCCGTGGGCGGCGACGGCCGCACCGCGCTCGTTTTCCGCATTCTTGAGGAACCGACCGAAGCCGACCGCCGGGCGATGCTCGAGTTCGGCGACGCGCACGGCGTCGACATCTGGTTCCAGCCAAAGGGCCCCGAAACGGCTCACGCCGTTCGTCCCGAAAACGAAGAAGCGCTCGGTCTCGAACTCCCCGAATTCAACGTGCGCATCGCCTTCAAGCCCACCGACTTCACGCAGGTCAACCACGCCCTTAACGAGACGATGGTCGGGCGCGCCGTGCGCCTTCTCGACGTGCGGCCCGAGCACAAGGTCGCGGACTTTTTCTGCGGTCTCGGCAACTTCACGCTGCCGCTCGCGCGTCGCAGCGCCCGCGTGATCGGCATCGAAGGTTCCGAAGGGCTCGTCGCCCGCGCGCGCCGCGGGGCGGAGAGCAACGGCTTGAAGGATAAGACCGAATTCGTCGCCCGCAACCTCTTTACCTGGTGCGAAGACGACTGGAACGAACTCAACGCCCGCATGGGCGGGATCGATCGGGTGCTCATCGACCCGCCGCGCGAAGGGGCGCTCGCGCTCTCGCGCGTTCTCGCCGCCACCGACGTGCGCCCCGCTCGTGTGGTCTACGTCTCCTGCAACCCGGCGACGCTCGCGCGCGACTGCGCGGTTCTGCACCACGAAGGCGGCTGGCACATCCGCGCCGCGGGCATCATGAACATGTTCCCGCACACGGGCCACGTCGAATCGATCGCGGTGCTCGAACCCGGTCCCAAGCCCGAGAAGCTTTCCGAAGAAGCCGAGTCGATCGAAAAGCGCATCGCCGCTCAGGGCGACGACAACGTGAAGATCCGACTCGAGAGCGAGGAAGACTAAAGCGCCTTCGGGCTTCGCATGAAAAAAGCGGCCGCTCCTACGCCGAGCGACCGCTTTTTCTTTGCGTCGGGTTTCCTGTCTCTTGTGTTGGAAGCAGTGCGTTTCCTCACGGGCGCTTACGCCTTCCCGGCAAAGGCGTTCGGGTCGTAGGCGTAGGGCGATTCGCGCAGGCTCTGCGCGAGGCGCGAGAAGATGTGCGCGGCTTCGGTTACGCGGTGGGTCGTCGCGCGAAGCGCCCGCTCGGGGTTTGCGGCACTTGCGGGGTCCCAGGCGCGCACCGCGTCGAGAAACGCCTTCGCGAAGTCTTCGGCGCGCGTCGAAGGACGACGCGCCAGCGCGAGAAAGGCCTTGCGGAGCGCTTCGTAGGTTTCGCGCTCTTCGGGGGAAACTTTGCCGAGGAGGCGTCCCTCGAGCGCCTCGTCCGCGTAGACCGCAAGGGCGCGCTCGGTGCGGTTCAGTAGACGCGTCTCGCGCCCGAGCTCGGGGATTTCCGTGATCGCGCTCCAAAGGCCCGCACCCGCGAGGAGTGCGGCCCAGCGGATCTTGAAGCCGCGCTTTTTCTTTTCGCCTGCAAACGGAATCGGGCAAAGCTTCACGCCCGCCGAGGCCGCGACGTCGCGGTTGAAAAGCACGACGGTCTGATCGCGCACGCAGCCGCCGAGCGCGGTGCCGAGATTGTCGGCGAAGGTGGTTCCCACGTTTTTTTCGTTCGACATGTTGCTCCTTTGACGCGCGGGGCGCGAAACGTGTTCGGGAGCTACCAAGAATAGCGCGTCGCAACGCCTGCAATCGGCTCGAACGCGGCCGAAAGGACCCCCGTAACAAAGCGAAAAAAGCGCAAAGGGAGGAGGGGAGCCCGAATGGCGCGTGATAAAATCCCCCGTTTGAGAACGGATGCCTTCCGAATATTGGGAGAACGGGCCATTTACGCCCCGTTGTCCGTCTCGTCGAATTCTCAACCGTAAGTTAAGCGAGTCAACAAAATGGCTATTGAGCGCACCCTTTCCATCATCAAGCCCGACGCCGTCGCGAAGAACGTGATCGGTCAGATCTACACGCGTTTCGAAAACGCCGGTCTCAAGATCGTCGCCGCCCAGATGCGCCAGCTCTCCCAGGCCGAAGCCGAAGGCTTCTACGCCGTGCACCGCGAACGTCCCTTCTTCAAGGACCTCGTTGCGTTCATGACGTCCGGCCCCGTGATGATCCAGGTGCTCGAAGGCGAAGGCGCCATCCTCAAGAACCGTGAGCTCATGGGCGCCACGGACCCGAAGAAGGCCGCCCCCGGCACGATCCGCGCCGACTTCGCCGAAAGCATCGACGCCAACGCCGTTCACGGCTCCGACGCTCCCGAAACGGCCGCCGTCGAAGTCGCCTACTTCTTCCCGACGCTCGCCGTTCACAGCCGCTAATCCGGTAAAGGCCAAGCCAAAGGACTATCCGTGACCGACATCCGAGAAGAGCCCGCCGCGGCGGGTGCCGCGACGTCGGTCGTCCGCGAGGACGACCGCGTCAATCTGTTGGACTTCGACCTTGAGGGGCTCACTGCCTGGTGCGCCTCGCACGGCGAAAAAGCCTTCCGCGCGACGCAGCTCGCGCGGTGGTTGCATCGTCACGTCGAAGGCGATTTCGAGCAGATGACGAACCTTGCGAAGAGCTTCCGCGCGAAGCTCGCCGAGCTCGCGAAAATCGAGCCTCCGCAGCCGATTGCCGAAAAGAAATCGGCCGACGGCACGCGCAAGTGGCTCTTCGATGTCGGTAACGGAAACGCGGTCGAATCGGTGTTCATCCCCGAGGACGACCGCGGCACGCTCTGCATCTCGACCCAGGCGGGCTGCGCCATGGGGTGCCTCTTTTGCTCGACGGGCAAACAGGGGTTCAATCGCAATCTGCGTACGAGCGAAATCGTCGGTCAGCTCTGGTGGGCCGAACGCGAACTGCGACGCGATCGCGGCATCACCGATCCCAACGATCGCGTGATCAGCAACGTGGTGCTGATGGGCATGGGGGAACCCCTCCAGAATCTCGACAACGTGATTCCCGCGCTCAAGCTCTTTCTCGACGACAACGGCTACGGTCTGTCGCGACGCCGCGTGACGGTGTCGACCTCGGGCCTCGTGCGTCAGATGGACAAGCTCGCCGAAGCGGCTCCGGTCGCTCTCGCCGTGAGTCTGCATGCGGCCGACGACGCGTTGCGCGACAAGCTGATGCCCGTCAATCGCAAGCACCCCCTCGCCGACCTGATGGCCGCGTGCCGTCGCTACCTCAAGGTGGCGCCGCGCGACTTCATTACGTTCGAATACGTGATGCTCGGCGGGATCAACGACGGTCTCGACGAGGCCGACAAACTGATCGAACTCGTGCGGCGCGAAAACGTTCCGTGCAAGTTCAACCTGATTCCCTTCAATCCCTTCACGCAGTCGGATCTTCGCAAGCCCGAACGCGACCGCGTGCTTGCTTTCTGCCGCCGCCTCAACGAGGCGGGGATCGTGACGACCGTGCGCAAGACGCGCGGCGACGACATCGACGCCGCCTGCGGGCAGCTTGCGGGCGAAGTGCGCGACCGCACGCGCCGCGCCGAACGCCTCGCGCAGCAAAAGGCCGAAGCGGCCGTCATCCTGCAAAAGGGCCTCGGTACGCGCTGAGCGCCGACCCCCCGACAGAGGGAACCTCAAACCAATTACCAGGACGGAATCCCCCCGAGAATCCGTCCACACCGATGAGATGGACGCCATGACGAAAGAAGATCCGACGATCGTGGAAAAGGCCGCAACCCAGGGGTTCGGCGAGGAATTGAGGCAGGCCCGCGAAGCCGCGGGCATCTCGCTCGGCGATATGGCCGTGAAGTGCCGTCTCTCGGTGATGCAGATTCGAGCGCTCGAAAGCGAAGACATGTCGCAGCTGCCCGAGCCCGTCTACGTGCGCGCCTTCATTCGCGGCTACGCCCAGCAGCTCGGTCTCGATCCCGCGCGTCTTCAGGCCGACTACAACGCCCGCTACGGGCGCACGGGCGGCAACGTCGGTCAGGTGCCCGTTGCGAACCCGAACGAAGAACAGGTCATCCGCTCGAATTCGCGTCACCGCGGTCTCAAGGTGAGCCTCTTTTTCGTCTTCATCCTCATCGTGGCCGCCGGGGCCTGGGGCCTTTACACGGACCGCTTCGGCTCGAACGTTCTGAGCGAAGCCGAAAAGGTCGAAGAGGGCGTGAACGAAGTGCAGACGCCCGCCGCGACGGGCTCGTCGGGCACGACCGGCACGACCGGCACGACCGAAACCGCCCCGGCTCAGACGGCTCCGGCTGCTTCCGCGCCCGTTCCGACGCCGGCTCCCGCCTCTCAGCCCGCCGCTACCGCCGCTCAGCCTGCCGCGCCTGCTTCGTCCGCAGCTCCGGCTGCGCCGGCCGCTCCCGCAGCCGAGCCCGCGCAGACGGCTTCGACGGCTTCGGTCGCGCCCGCCCGCGCGGCGGAAGAACCCGCGCAGGCCGATCCCGCCGCTCCGGTCGTGCACCGCGTGACGCTTGCGACGACCGCCTCCTGCTGGGTGCAGGTGACGGGCCCTGCGGGCGAGCGCATCGTCGCCCGAGAAATGAAGGCGGGCGACTCGCACACGGTCGACGTCCCCTCGGGGTCGCGCTTTACGATCGGCAACGGTCGCGCTCTCACGCTCTCCGTCGACGGCAAGGCCTACGACTACGCCTTCGCGATCCGCAACGGGGTCGCGCGCTTCGCCCTGCAGTAAAGCGGCGGTCCGACTTCACCACGGCGGCGCAGCGTTTGCGCCGCCTTTTTCACGTATTCGAAAAGCACAATGACAACCATTCGTACGGAAGGCTTGCGACGTCACCCGACCCACGCGGTCGAGGTGAAGTGGAAGGATCACACGGTCACGATCGGCGGGGGACGTCCCGTCGTCGTTCAGTCGATGACCAACACCTCGACGGCCGATACGGAGAAGACGGTCGAACAGGTGCTCGCGCTCGCGCGTGCCGGGAGCGAACTCGTGCGTCTCACGGTCAATACGCCCGAAGCGGCCCGTGCGGTCGTCGAGATTCGCGAAAAGCTCGATCGGGCGGGATGCTTCGTGCCGCTCGTGGGGGACTTCCACTACAACGGCCACAAGCTTCTCACCGAAGTGCCCGAATGCGCGGCCGCGCTCTCGAAGTACCGCATCAATCCGGGGAACGTCGGCAAAGGCGACCGCGCGGCGGAAAATTTCGCCGTGATGATCGAAACCGCCAAGCGTTACGGCGCCGCGGTGCGTATCGGCGTGAACGGCGGCTCGCTCGACCAGGAACTCCTGGCGCGGATGATGGACGAAAACAACGCCCGCCCCGAGCCGGCGGATCCTTCGGAAGTGCTCCTTGAGGCGCTCGTTGAGAGCGCCCTTTCGAGCGCGAAGGGAGCCGAAGCCTTGGGCCTTCCCGCAAACCGCATCGTTCTTTCCTGCAAGGTTTCGACCGTGCCGGAACTCCTGCGCCTTTACCGCATGCTCGCGAAGCGCTCCTCGTACGCGCTTCATCTCGGGCTCACCGAAGCGGGGATCGGCTCGAAGGGGATCGTCGCTTCGAGCACGGCTCTCGGCGTTTTGCTCGAAGAAGGGATCGGCGACACGATTCGCGTGTCGCTCACGCCCGCGCCCGGTGCGGCCCGCACGGAAGAGGTCGTCGTCGCTCAGGAGATTCTTCAGAGCCTCGGACTGCGCTCCTTCCTTCCGACCGTGACGAGTTGCCCAGGGTGCGGTCGCACGAGCTCGGAATTCTTCCAGGAGCTTGCCGCTTCGACGCAGAGTTTCCTCCGCGAGCGCATGCCCGAGTGGCGTACGGCGTACCCGGGGGCCGCGGGCATGAAGGTGGCCGTCATGGGGTGCGTCGTGAACGGCCCCGGCGAAAGCCGTCAGGCCGACATCGGCATCAGTCTCCCCGGAGCGGGCGAGAGCCCCGTCGCCCCCGTCTACATTCGCGGCGTCAAGGTCGCGAGCCTCAAGGGTTCCGACATGGCGGAACGCTTTCAGGCTATGATTGAAGAATTCGTGCGAACCACGTACGCACAATAAAATTTCATAAAAATCAGAGGATTCGCGATAGAGCGATCCCGCATCCAACGAAGGTTTCGACAATGGCGAAGGAAAAATTCACGGGCGTCAAGGGCATGAACGACATGCTCCCGCAGGATGCCGCGCTCTGGCAGTTCGTTCAGAAGACGGCCGTCGACGTCCTCGAGCGTTACGGGTACCAGGAAATCCGAACGCCGATTCTGGAAAACACGCGCGTTTTCACGCGCGGTGTCGGTGAAGTGACCGACATCGTCGAAAAGGAGATGTACTCTTTCGTCGACTCGATGAACGGCGACCAGTTGACGCTGCGCCCCGAGTGCACGTCCGCCGTGGTGCGTGCCGTGAACGAACACAATCTCCTTTACGGCACCAACCAGCGTCTCTGGTACTGCGGTCCCATGTTCCGTCACGAGCGCCCGCAGCGCGGCCGCTACCGTCAGTTCCATCAGCTTGGCGCCGAAGCCCTCGGCATGGAAGGGCCCGACGTCGATGCGGAAATGATCGTCATGCTCGCGCGCATCTGGAAGGCGCTCGGCGTGGGTCCCGTCAAGCTTGAAATGAACACGCTCGGCGCGCTCGACGAACGTCAGGCGCACCGCGACGCGCTCATCCGCTACTTCGAGGACCACAAGGCCGAGCTCGACGAAGACGCGCTTCGCCGCCTCTACACGAACCCGCTTCGCATTCTCGACACGAAGAACCCCGAGATGCAGGAACTCGTCAACGCGGCCCCGCGTCTTCTCGACTTCCTCGGCGAAAAGAGCCGCGGCTTCCTCAATCGCCTCGAAGAACTCGTGAGCGCCGCCGGGATCGAATACACGATCAACCCGCGCCTCGTTCGCGGTCTCGACTACTACAACCACACCGTCTTCGAGTGGATTACCGACAAGCTCGGCGCCCAGGGCACGATCTGCGGCGGCGGTCGTTACGACCCGCTCGTCGAAATGCTCGGCGGTCGTCCGGCTCCGGGCGTGGGCTTTGCCATGGGGATGGAGCGCGTGATCGAACTCATCCGCGAAGTCGGCAACGTGCCCGTGAAGACGCAGACGGACGTCTACGTCATTCACCACGGCGGCGACACGCAGACGAAGGCCCTCCTTCTTGCCGAAGCGATGCGCGACCTCAACGTGCGCGTGATCGTGCACCCGGGCAGCGGCAGCATCAAGAGTCAGATGAAGAAAGCCGACGCCTCGGGCGCCGACTTTGCGGTCTTTGCGACCGAGGACGAACTCGCCGAGGGCGCCGTTTCCGTCAAGGCGCTTCGCGCATACGACGACGGCCGCACGGTTCCCTTTGCCGAACAAACCCGCGTGGCGCTGGCCGACGCCCCGAAGGCGGTGGCGGCGGCGCTTGCAACGATGCGCGCCTGATCGCCCGCATCGCCGACAACGAACTTAGGAGCGTCAAGCAATGGCTTACGACTTGGAAGAGCAGGAAAGTATCGATCAGATGAAAGCCTGGTGGGACACGTGGGGTACCCCCGTGACGGCCGCCGTCTGCGTCGTGTGTCTCGGTTTCGCCGGCTGGAACGGCTGGCAGTGGTACAAGCGCAATCAGACGGCTTCGGCGGCGGGCGCCTACGTGCAGCTGCAGCACGCCGTGGCGAACAACGACGCGAAGAACGTCGCGTCGCTCTCCTCGGGTCTGATTTCTTCCTACGGCTCCACGATCTACGCGCCCTTGGCCGCCTTCGTCGCCTCGCAGGCCGCGCTCGGCTCGGGCGACTTCGCCGCCGCGGAAGAAAAGTTGAAGTGGGTGATCGAAAAGTCGAACCACCCCGAATACGAAACGATCGCGCGCGTGCGTCTTGCGGGCGTCTACTACGACGAAGGGAAGTTGGACGACGCGCTCGCGCTTCTTGACGCCGCGAAGCCCGAACCCCGTCAGAAGTCGATCGTGCTCGATCGTCAGGGCGACATCTGGCGCGCCAAGGGCGACGTTGCCAAGGCCCGCGCTGCCTGGGAAGAGCTCATGAAGGTCGCCGACAAGAACGATCCGATCGTTCGCGTCGTGCAGTACAAGCTGGGCGCCCTCCCGACGGTCGAAGGCTGATCGACCGCACTCAAGCGGCCGTCCCGTCGGGCGCGCCGCTTCGAAAATCGCCCGCCCTTTGCCCGGACGGGCGTTTTTCGTGGGGAAGAGGGACTCGGGACGCCGAAAAAGTCCCCCTCCCGCTTCACGCCCGAGCATCGGGCCCCGTACAATGACGGCCAACCGACGGCGCCGCGCCCCGGCGAGGACGGCTCGGATCGTTCCGAACGTTTTCCGCCGCCCTTTCGAGGAGCCCGCGCGACGCGCCGCCCACGTTCGCAAGGAATTTCGAGCATGTCTTTCAACCATGTGCTGACCCGCCTCGCGGCGGCCGCGCTTCTTACGCTGCCGCTCGCCGGCTGCGGTCTCTTTTCTTCGTCCGATACGCACGAACCCGCCGAACTTCAGGACATCACGCCGAAGACGACGGCTCGCGTGCTCTGGCGCGTCAACGTGGGCGAAGGCGCTTCGCGCAGTCTCGCTCCGGCCGTGACGGACAACGCCGTCTATGCGGCGGGCGAAGACGAGATCTACCGACTCGATCGTCAGACGGGCGACGTGGTCTGGCGCGCGAAAGCCAAGGGCCGCATCACGGCCGGCATCGGTACGGACGGCAACTACGTGGCGGTCGGGACCGAACGCGGCGAAGTCGAAGTGTTCGACGCCGAAGGGAAGTTCGTCTGGAGCGCGACGCTTTCGTCCGACATCGACGTGCCGCCCTTGGTCGGCGCGGGTCGCGTCGTAGTGAAGTCGTCCGACACGCGCATCACCGGGTTTGACCTCATCACGGGCGCCCGCGTGTGGCGCTACCAGGGCCAGGTGCCCGCGCTCACGCTCAAGGTCTTCTCGCAGATGACCTGGTCGCCCGCGGGCGTGCTGATCGGTCAGGCCAACGGCCGTCTGCTCGCTCTCAACCCCAACGACGGCAAGGTGGTCTTCGACGCCGTGATCGGTCAGGCCAAGGGGATCACCGAGGTCGAACGACTGATCGACGTCGTGGGTCGTCCCTGGGTCGACAACGAACTCATGTGTGCGGCCACCTTCCAGGGGAACGTCGTTTGCATGCAGACGCAAAACGGCCGCACGGTCTGGGCCGCGCCCGTCGATGCGGTGACGGGCCCCGTGGCCGACGCCCGCATGGTCTACGAAGTCGACGACGCGGGTCGCGTTCACGCGTTCAACCGCACGAACGGTCGCGAAGCCTGGGTGAACGACACGATGCTTTACCGCTCGGTGTCGACCCCGATTCGCGTCGGTTCGACGCTCGCCGTGGGCGACTACGAAGGGTACGTCACATTCCTCAACCCCGCCACGGGCGAAGCGGTCGCGCGCACGTCGCTCTCGGGTGCGATCACTTCGCCCGCCGCGCAGTACGGGTACGGTGCGATCTTCCAGACGATCGAAGGCGACGTCGCGCACATCGTCGAGGAACCGCTCGGCGAATAACCGTCGGGCTCCCCGTCGAGCCGTTTCTTTTTCGAATTGACCGCCGGGGCGTGCGTGACCGAACCACCGCCCCGGCCTTTTGATTTTTTGAGAACCTATGCTTCCTGTTGTTGCACTCGTTGGTCGTCCGAACGTCGGCAAGTCGACGCTCTTCAACCGACTCACGCGAAGCCGCGACGCCATCGTCGCCGATTATCCGGGCCTCACCCGCGACCGTCAGTACGGTCAGGGTCGCATCGGTCCGCGTCCCTACATCGTCGTCGACACGGGCGGTTTCGAGCCCGTGAAGAGCGAAGGCATCGTCAAGGCGATGGCCGGTCAGGCCGAACTCGCGATCGAAGAGGCCGACGTCGTTCTCTTCGTGTGCGACGCCCGTGCGGGTCTGACGCCGCACGACGCGCGCATCGCGCAGCACCTGCGCGAATCGGGCCGCCCCGTGAAGCTCCTCGTCAATAAGGCCGAAGGCCTCTCGGACATCGCGAAGGCGGAATTCTACGAACTCGGCCTCGGCGAACCCTACCTCATCTCGGCCGCTCACGGTCAGGGCGTGCGCGCGGTGATCGACCTCGCGCTCGAACCCTTCCCCGAAGAGAAGGACGACGAAGAGGAAACGGATCCCGATGCGCCGAAGCGCCTCAAGGTGACGCTCGCCGGGCGCCCGAACGCCGGGAAGTCGACGCTCATCAACGCGTTGATCGGCGAAGAACGCCTCATCGCCTTCGACATGCCCGGCACGACCCGCGACGCGATCAAGGTCGACTTCGAGTACGAAGGCCGCCCCTACGAGCTCGTCGACACGGCGGGTCTTCGCAAGAAGGGCAAGGTCTTCGAAGCGATCGAAAAGTTCTCCGTCGTGAAGACCCTCCAGGCGATCGAAGACGCGAACGTCGTCATTCTCGTCATCGACGCGAAGAACGGCATCGCCGACCACGACGCGCACATCGCGGGTTACGTGCTTGAGAGCGGCCGTGCGCTTGTCGTTGCCGTCAACAAGTGGGACCTCATGGACGGGTACGAGCGCGAAATGTTCTCGCTCGAACTCGAGCGCAAGCTCCACTTCCTGCGCTGGGCCCGCATGATCCGCATCTCCGCCCTGAAGCGTAACGGTCTCAATCACTTGATGCGTGCGGTCGACGAAGCGCACGCGGCCGCCTACCGCAAGATTTCGACGCCGAAACTCACGCGCGCCCTCATCGAAGCGGTCGAACGCCAGCAGCCCCCGCGCGCCCGCGGCGGTCGTCCGAAGCCCCGCTACGCCCATCAGGGGGGCTCGAACCCGCCCGTCATCGTCATTCACGGCAACGCGCTCGAAGATATCGGCGAGAGCTACCGCCGCTACCTCGAAAGCTTCTTCCGCGAGAAGTTCGACTTGGCGGGCACGCCTCTTCGCATCGAATTCCGCACGAAGGAAAACCCCTTCGTCAAATCGGACGAAAAGCGCTGACCGTTCGACGCTTTCGGGGAACGTTTGTTAACGGATTTCCCCCGCAACGACGGGGGAAAGTGAACGGGCGGTGTTAAGATTGACCTGAACCGTTTCGGGCGTTGCTCCGAGGGCGACGCCCGTCCCCCGCGAGGAGCTCGGGTCGACCGCAAGGTCGCCCGAATCCGCGAAAAAAACAACAAGGCTTTTTGCCGTTTCGGCACGGTCCCGAACGGCCGGAGAATAATAACTATGGCTACAAACAAAGGGCAGCTCCTGCAGGATCCCTTCCTCAACACGCTCCGCAAGGAACACATCCCGGTTTCGATCTACCTCGTCAACGGCATCAAGCTCCAGGGTCAGATCGAATCCTTCGACCAGTACGTGGTGCTTCTGCGCAACACCGTGACGCAGATGGTCTACAAGCACGCGATCAGCACCGTCGTGCCGACCCGCTCGGTCACCGTCGCCTCGAACGCCGCCAACTCGTCGGAGAACTAAACTGGCCGTCTTCCAGATCGATGAGACGCGCGAGGAGAAGGCCTCGCGCGCCTTTCTTGTCTCCGTGCTCATGGGCCGAAACTACTACACGGATTCGGCCGAAGAGCTTCGCCTTCTCGTTACCTCGGACGGGCTCGAGCCCTGCGGTCTCATGCAGGCCAAGCGCGACAAACCCGATCCCGCGACCTACCTCGGCTCCGGGAAGATCGAGGAGCTGAAGACCGTTGCCGAAGAAAGCGGTGCCGACGTCGTCGTCTTCGACGTGGCACTCTCGGCCGCTCAGCAGCGCAACATCGAGCGCACGATCGACAAACCCGTGCTCGACCGCACGCAGCTCATTCTCGACATCTTCCGCGCCCGCGCGAAAAGCCGCGAAGGGCGTCTTCAGGTCGAGCTCGCCCGCCTCGAACATCTCTCGACGCGCCTCGTGCGCGGCTGGACGCACTTGGAGCGTCAGCGCGGGGGGCTCTCCAAAACGGGCGGCCCGGGCGAAAAGCAGATCGAACTCGACCGCCGCATGATCGGCGTGCGCGTGAAGCAGCTGCGCGATCAGTTGAAAAAGCTCGCGCGCCAGCGCGGCACGCAGCGTCGCGCCCGCACGCGCGGCGACACCCTCACCGTGTCGCTCGTGGGCTATACGAACGCGGGGAAGTCGACGCTCTTCAACAAACTTACGCGTGCGAGTTCGTACGCGGCCGACCAGCTCTTCGCAACGCTCGATACGACGGCGCGCCGCTGTTGGATCAGCGACGAAGAGACGGTCGTTGCGAGCGACACCGTGGGCTTTATCCGGGGGCTCCCGCATCAGCTGATCGAAGCCTTCAAGTCGACGCTCGACGAAACCGTGCACGCGGATTTGCTCCTGCACGTCGTGGACGCTTCCTCGAACGTGCGCGAAGACCAGATTCGCGAAGTGAACGCCGTTCTCGAAGAAATCGAAGCGGACACGATCCCCGTGATTCTGGTCTACAACAAGATCGACCGCGCGAACCTCGCTCCCGAAATCGTGCGTCATCCCGACGGAACGCCCAAGGCGGTGTTTCTTTCGGCCTTGACGGGCGAAGGGCTCGATTTGTTGCGCGGTGCGATCGGAGAGTTTTCCGCCAAGTGGCGCGAAGAAAATCCGAACGAGCCGCGCGCGCCCGAACCCTGGGAAGAGGAGCTTGAAGCCGAACACGCGACGAAGACCCCGGAAGAGGAACTCCACGCGCTCGAAGCGCTCCTCTGATTTTCTGAGATCGACCGCTCGGGCTCGACTCCGAAGTCGAATCCGAGAAATAGAACGACCCGCCCTTCGCACCGAAAGGCGGGTCGTTTTTATCGGGTGCGTCCGAAACTCATTTCGCGCGGAAGCGTCCCGCCGCGAGCGCAACCGCAAGGAGCAGCACCGCTTCGCAGACGAACGCCGTGGAAAGGCTCGTACGGTGCGCGACGAAGCCGATCAACGCCGGGCCCGTCAATAGCCCCGCATAGCCGAGGGTCGTCGCGCTCGCAAGAGCCAGAGCCATCGGCATCTCCTTTTGTTCGCCGGTCGCCGCAAAGGCGATCGGAACGATGTTGGAGCTCCCCACGCCAAGCAGAAAGAACGCAAAGAGCGCCGCCGCACCCGATTCGACCCCGACCGCAAGAAGAATCGCAGCCGCCGCAAGCAGCGCCCCCGCTCGCACGGTCGCACGCGGTCCGATCCGGGCGATCAGGCGATCGCCGAGAAAGCGCATCACGGTCATCGCGACGGAGAAAAAGGCAAAGCCAAGGCCGGCATTCTCCAAGCTCATCCCGCGCGTTTCCGTGAGAAAGAGCCCCGACCAGTCGAGTACCGCCCCTTCGGCCAGAAAGAGGATGAAGCAGACGGCGCCGAGAAAGAGAACGCCGCCGCGCGGCATGACGAAGAGCGGCGTCTTTTCGCCGCTTTTTTCTTCGCGGCCCGCGTCTTCGATCACCCAGCGACCGATCCGGAACCAGAGGAGAACGAACAGGGCCGTGAGGAGCACCGCCGCCGCGACGGGCGAAAAGGAGAGGTTGAGTAGCGCCGTCATCGCAAGCGCCCCCGCAACGCCGCCCACGGAGTAGAGCGCGTGAAAGCCCGAGAGAAGGCGCTTGGGGCTCCGTGCGTCTACCACCACCGAATGCACGTTCATCCCGACGTCGATCCCGCCGAAGGCCATGCCGAAAAGAAGGAGCCCCACGCCCGTCACAAGTGCCCCGGTGAGGGATGCGGCTTCCAGGGGAAGGCACAGCGTGAGAGCGAGCGCCGCGAGGAGCGTGCCGCAGACGGGAACCGAACACGCCAGCACGCGCCGTGCGCCCGCACGCGCGACCCAGGCGCCCGCTGCGGGCATGGCGATCAGGCCTCCGAGGCCGAGGGCGAGGAGCAAAAGGCCGAAGCTTCCTTCGTCAAGGCCGAGGTGCGTTTTGACAAAAGGAACGAGCGAGGCCCAGACGGCCATGAAAAAGCCCGCAATGAAAAAGGAGAGGCGGGTGGCGTGGTGTTCGCGGGGGATTTCCGCCCACCACGGGCGGGAGGGACGAGGGAAAAAGGCGGACATGGGGAAGCCGGAAAGGAAAAGCCGGGAAAGGAAAGCCGCGCCCGGGGATATTCGGGTGCGGCATAGGAGTGTCGACGGTACGGGTGTCGAGAGAAAGGCGACGTTCGGTCTCAGGGGAGAAGCGCTTCGGTGTGAACGCGCTTCGGGTCGCACCCGAGGCCGATGACGGCTTCGGCCATGGAATTCATGAAGCCCGCGCTCCCGCACGCATAGACGGTGCGGTTCGCGACGTCGGGGCAGAATTCGAGGATGCGTTCGGCCGTGAGGCGCCCCGTCGGTTCGCCGGGAAGGGGATCCTCCTTCACGAAGGGCACGAACGTGAGCTCTTCGCGGCACTCGGCGAGCGTGCGCCAGAGCTTATCGAAGACGACCGACTCCTGATTGCGCGCGCAGTAGAGGACCGTAACGGGCGTGCCCGGACGGTGAATGAGGAGTTCGCGCGCGATCGACATGACGGGCGTCACACCGATCCCGGCGGCGATGAGAAGGAACGGGCCCGGATCCTTCTCATCGACGACGAAGTCGCCCATCGGTTCCGAAATCGAGAAGCGGGCGCCGACGGGGACCTCCTTCGTGATCCAGTTGGAACCCTTGCCTTCCGGAACGCACCGGACGGTAAGCGTCGTAAATTCGCACGAGCCGCAGGTCGACGAAACGGTCCAGCAGCGAACGAGCCCCGTGTCGCCGATCGGGACCATCACGAACTGGCCCGCCTTGGGGCGGAACGTCTTCGGGGTTTCGAGCTGAATCGTCCAGGTGTCGGGCGTTTCGCAAATGCGCCCGTGAAGCGTCACGGGCACGGTAAAGGGCATCGTCATAGAGCCTCCGGGAAGAGAGTGTTTGAGCGTGACCGAGTATAGTCCGAGCGCCCCGAATCGTCGGTCCCGCACGGGAAAAGAGCGTCGGAAAACGGAAAAAGAAAAACTCCGACGCGCCCGCAAGGGAGTCGTCGGAGTTTCGGGGGACGGGGAAAGCGGTCGGGAGGCTTCCCGCCGCTTTCCTTTCACACCTTGCCCGAGCGCTCAAACGAGCGAGAAGAAGCGGCGCACCATGCGGATGCGTTCTTCGACCGTGTCGAGCCGCAGGAACTCCTTGTCGCAGTGGAAACCGCCGCCCGCAGGGCCGCAGCCGTCGATCACGGGCACGCGCATGGCGGCGATGTGGTTGCCGTCGGAGCCGCCGCCCGCGTCGATCCACGTCGCTTCGAATCCTTCGAGACGGGCCGCTTCGGTGATTTTCGCCACGAGTTCCTTCGTGTCGGGCGAGAGCGGCATGGCGGGCGAACGGTTGAGCATTTCGATCGTCTGCGTGACGCCTTCGACCCAGGTCGAGTCGACCAGTTCGCGAAGCGCCCGGTCGAGCGACTCGTGGTGCTCGTCGAACCAGTAGCGCGTATCGATTTCGATCGTGCAGCGGTCCGAGATGACGTTCGAGACGGTGCCCCCGTGGATGACGCCCGGGTTCACGGTCGTGCCGAGCGCGTCGTCCGCAAGACCGTACGCGGCGAGCGCGAAGCGCATCGCGGCGATGTTGGCGTTGCGGCCGTCCTTGGGGTTGTTGCCCGCGTGCGAAGAGACGCCCTTGAAGGTGACGCGGTAGCTTGCGACGCCCTTTCGGGAGCGCACGAGTTCACCGCCCGCACGGGCCGCTTCGAAGACGAGCACGTTGCGCGCCTTTTTTCCGTGCTCGCAGAGCCAGGCGGTCGAGGCCTTCGAACCCGTTTCTTCGTCGGGATTGAAGGCGCAGCAAATCGACAAACGTTCGAGGTCCTTCGGGTCCGCCGTCTTGCAGGCGTAGTAGGCGGCGAGCACCCCGCCCTTGCAGTCGGAGCAGCCCGGCCCGTAGGCGCGGTCGCCTTCGACGCGCAGGGGACGCTCCGCCGCCGTACCGTCGGGGAAGACCGTATCGAGGTGGCCGTTCATCATCACGTCGTAGTGATCGGCCTCGGGCTTGTTGCGGCAAAGGAGCCCCTTGCCGACGGCGGGGCCGAGGTCGACGAGTTCGCACGTGAAGCCGATCGACTCGAAGTAGCCCTTCATGATTTCCGCGGCGCGCGTCACGCCCGCACGGTTGGAGGTGCCGCAGTCGAGGTTGACGAGCGGCTCGAGGTCCTTGAGGTAGTCGTTGAGCAGGGTCATGGTTCGTGGATTCCGGAAGAAAAAAAATACCGCCGGTCCCCGAAGAGGCCGGCGGTCGCTGATCGGTCGATCAGGCGAAGAAGCGCATGAGGATCATGCCGATGCAGGCCATGAGAACGCTGTTGAGCATCAGAACGGGCCAATATTTCTTGGGCGCGTTCGCAACGCCGAGGAGACGTCCCATGTACTGAATCTGCGAAGCCATCAGAATCAAGGCGGGCGCGAGAATCGTGATGTCGTGACCGTTGAGCGTGCCGCTCGCGGCGAGGCTCGCCGCCACGCCGACGCCCGCACCGCAGGAGAGCCACGTTGCCAGGAGAACCGAGAGGGCTTCGCCCGGAAGGCCGAAGACGCCCATGACGCCGCCGAAATTTTCGCCGAGGAACTTCATCACGCCGAAGAGCTGCAGCATGTAGGTGAGCACGAACGCCATGAGCACGTTGGGCAGCAGGCTGTAGAGGCCGATGTTGAGACCCTTCTTCGTCCCGACGATGAAGATGTCGAACGGGTTGTTGCTCTTCGTTTCGGTGGAATTACTGCTCATTTTCGAAATCCTTCTTGTAGACGGTATGCAAGAGCGAGCGGATGAACATGCCGCCCACGAACTTCAAGCAAAGAATGACGACCATCGGAACCCAGACGGCGCAGGTGAACATGCCGAAGAGGGCCGAAACGGTCGAGTAGTAGTTGCTGATGCAGCCCGCGCCCGAATACTGCCAGGCGCAGATCGTCACGAGGTTGCGCTTCGTGATGTGGCCTTCGTCGTAAAGGGCACGCGTGATCGCGGCGCCGCCGTCGGTACTCTGAAGGTCGGTGATGAGCGCGAGGCCCGTCTTGCCGGGAACGCCGAGGAGCGGACGAAGGAGCGGGGTAAGGAGCACCTGAGCGGCACGCAGAGCACCGTAGTGCTCGAGCACCTCGATGAGCCCCATGGCGAGCATGACGCCCGGAACGAGGGAGAGCGAGAAGAGGAAGCCCGCACGAGCGCTGAGGCCGCCTGCACCGGTGAAGTTGTTCTTCGACTCGGCGATCGTGCCGAATTTGCCGATCAAAGTCGTGTAGTCGAATGCGCCGAGCCATTGCTGAGATTCGGGCATGTTGTAAAAGACGCCGGAGAAATAGATGATGGCGAAGGCCAGGGCAATGTAGGCCCCGATACCCGCCTTGGGGTTCTCTTCAGAGGCGGCGGCCTGCTGGGAGGGGGTGTCGGACATAAGGTTTCCTCTGTAATCAATGTCGAAGACGTTACATTTGTAACCTCCAAGTTCTCTATCCTACGGAGATGCCGTGGTCGATGCGTAGGGAATCTGTCGTATCGGGTTTGACGGTCCGGGAGCTTGTTTTTCTCGGTACATCAGGGGTATCCGCAAAAAGAGAGGTAGGTTTTGCGAGCCAACACGTTCGGATCCGTCCGAAAGGTCGGACTCAAGCCGAAAACGGACGGGATGCGCTCGGGATTCGGGTATGCGAGAGGGGGATTTTCTTTGCGAATCATTGCGAAAGAACATATCCCGACACGGCATTCGATACAATTTCCTGATCGGAAAAACCGGGACGCTTCCGCGCCGACGAGCGTGTCGAATCGCCCACCGGACAATCGGAGAACAGCATCCATGTCGCTCAATGACCCCCATTGGGGCCGCGGTTCCGACGAGCCGCAAGACACGAAAAAGGACGAGGGTCGCGAAGAAACGCCCGCGGGCGGGCGCAATACGGGTCGCGATGACTACCACGACCGCGACGACGCGTCGCGCAGTGCGCGCAACCATCGCAACGATCGCGGCAACCGCGACAATCGCGATGACGGCGAAGGGGACGAACTCGACCGTCTCTGGCGCAATTTCACCGACATGATCAACGACGCGATGGGCTCTCGCAACGAGAACCGTCGCCGCGAGGATCTGCGCTCGCAACTGAAGTCGCGCGACGACTTTTCGTACGAGGACGACCGCAGTCGCCGCGACGACCGCGACGAGGATCCCGCCGCGGGTCCGCGCGTGCGTCCCGAACCGCACCGCGAGTCCGAGCGCGTCTCTCCCCTCGAGGCCTTCCGACGTGCCCAAGAACGCGAACGCCGCTCGGGCGGCGGCCGAGGCGAGAAGCGCTCCGGGTTCGGAGCGGGCGTTTTCCTTGCCTTCGTCGTTGCCGGTTGGGCCGCTTCGGGCTTTTACATCGTGCCCGAAGGGCAGACGGGCGTCGTGACGACGTTCGGTCGCTATGCCGAATCGACCATGCCGGGCTTTCACTGGCACATGCCCGCGCCCGTGCAGAGCGTGCAGCTCGTTGACGTCAGCAGCGTACGCACGACCGAAATCGGCGGCTCCGCAAGCTCGAACCGTCTGCGCGAAGCGCTCATGCTCACCGACGACGAAAACATCGTCGACGTGCAGTTCACGGTCCAGTACCGCATCAAGCCCGAAACGGGCGCGAGGGACTACCTCTTCAATACGCGCGCGCCCGACACGTCGGTCGTGCAGGCCGCGGAGTCGGCCATGCGCGAAGTGGTCGGTCGCAAGACGATGGACAGCATCCTCTTCGAATCGAAGGCCGAAATCGCCGAAGCCGTGAAGGCGTCGATGCAGTCGATGCTCGACCGCTATTCGACCGGGATCGAGGTGATGAGCGTTGCGATTCAGAACGCTCAGCCCCCGCAGCCCGTTCAGGCGGCCTTCAACGACGCCGTCAAGGCGGGTCAGGACCGCGAACGCTCGATCAACCTCGGCGAAGCGTACATGAACGCGGTGCTCCCGAAGGCTCAGGGTACGGCCTCGCGCCTCAAGGAAGAGGCCGAGGGTTACAAGGCGCGCGTCGTGGAAACGGCCGCGGGCGACGCGGACCGCTTCAAGTCGGTCTACGCCGAATACAAGGCCGCGCCCGAAGTGACGCGCGACCGCCTCTACATCGACGCGATGCGCGAAGTCTTCTCGAACGTCTCGAAGATCTACGTGGGGAGCGACTCGGGGAACAATCTCCTTTACCTCCCGCTCGACAAGATCGTCTCGACGACGAAGAAGGCCGCCGAAACGGAAGCGCTCGACGCTCAAGGCGCAATCGGTACGACGCCCTCGACCGCCGCCGCGTCGACGACCGGTACGTCGAACACCGCCTCGGCGCACTACGAAACGGAACCCGCCGCCGACCTCCGCGACATCCGATCGCGCCTCCGCTGATTTGAAAGGTTGACAACGTGAAACGCATCATCAACATCGTCATTGCTCTTGCGGTGCTTGCGGGCGCCGCACGCCTGTGCCTTTACACGGTGAACGAGCGCGAGTACGCCATGGTGTTCGCGCTCGGCGAACTCCGTACGGTCGTCGACCAACCGGGGCTGCACTTCAAGTTGCCTCCTCCCTTCCAGAACGTCGTCTACCTCGACAAGCGCATCCTGACGCTCGACGCCTCGGGGGCCGATCTCGTGCAAACGAGCGAGAAGAAAAACCTCATGATCGACACCTTCGTGAAGTGGCGCATCGGCGACCCGCGCCGCTACTGGGTGTCCTTCCAGGGGAGCGAACGCGCCGCTTCGGACCGCGTCTCGGCCCTCTTGCGCGACGTGCTCAACATCACCGTCAACAAGCGCACGGTCAACCAGATCACGTCGGCCGAGCGCGAAAAGGCGATGGGCGAAATTTCGACCCTCCTTCAGGCGCGCGTCAAGGACGTCGGCATCGACATCGTCGACGTGCGCATGAAGCGCGTCGACTTCACGCCCGAAATTTCCGAGTCGGTCTACCGCCGCATGGAGGCCGAACGCAAGCGCGTCGCTTCGGAAGAGCGCTCGAAGGGCGCCGCTCAGGCCGAACGCATCCGCGCCAACGCCGACCGTCAGAGCGAGGTGATTCTCGCCCAGGCGTACCGCGACGCCCAGAAGATCAAGGGCGAAGGGGACGCCGCGGCCGCCCGCATCTATGCCGAAGCCTTCGGCAACGACCCCGAATTCGCGCGCTTTTACCGCTCGCTTGAAGCCTACAAGCAGAGCTTTGCCGATAAGAGCGACGTGATGGTGGTCGATTCGAACGCCGACTTCTTCGGCTTCATGAAGGACAAAGCGCAGAAATGAAGCCCTGGGAGGTCATGATCGCCGCGCTCGGTTGGGTGCTCGTCATCGAGGGACTGCTGCCTCTCACGGCACCCGAGGTCTGGAAAAAGACCGTGAGCGAAATCGCCCGCGCGCGCCCCGAAACGCTTCGCGCCGCCGGCGCGGTCTTCGTGGCCGCAGGCGTCACGATCGTGCTTTGGATGACGGGCTGAGGCCCCGAATCGGGCGCATCGGCGCAGTCGAAACGACCTGAACGTCGGTTTTTTCCGCCGGCGATTCGGACGAAGGTCGTCCGACCGTGCTATTGTGCGTTTGTAAAGCGGTCCGCTTTACGCGGACCGGTCTCCGAACGGCCGTTTCGTTGTGATCGGCCGTTCTTTTTTTGGGGTTTTCGGCTGACCGGCGCGTGGGTTTTCGGAACCAACCGCGCGAGGACGCCGCTCGATATCCGGTTTCATCAACTTTAAGTTCCAAGGAAACGTTAGAAATGGGCAAGAATGTAGTCGTTGTCGGCGCTCAGTGGGGCGACGAAGGCAAGGGCAAGATCGTCGACTGGTTGACGGAAAAAGCCGACGGCGTCGTTCGCTTCAACGGCGGCCACAATGCGGGCCACACGCTCGTCATCAACGGCAAGAAGACGATTTTGCGCCTCATCCCCTCGGGCATCATGCACGCGACGAGCGTCTGCTACCTCGGCAACGGCGTCGTCTTCTCGCCCGAAGCGTTCTTCCGCGAAGTCGACGAACTGATCGCGATCGGCGTTCCCAACGTTGAAAAGCGTCTGCGTGTTTCCGAAAACGCTCCGCTCATCATGCCCTACCACGTGGCGCTCGACCACGCGCGCGAAGCCGCTCTCGGCAACAAGAAGATCGGCACGACGGGTCGCGGCATCGGTCCCGCTTACGAAGACAAGATCGCCCGCCGCACGGTGCGCGTGGCGGACCTCTTCCATCCGGAACGCTTCGCCGAACAGGTGCGTGCCGTGATGAAGCTGCACAACTTCACGCTCGAGAAGTTCCTCGGCGCCGAACCGCTCGATCCGGAAAAGGTGATCGCCGAAGCGCTCTCCTACGCCGAACGTCTCCGCCCGATGGTCTGCGACGTCTCCGAAGAACTCCACGAACAGATGGCCGCCGGGAAGCAGTTCCTCTTCGAAGGCGCCCAGGGCTCGATGCTCGACATCGACCACGGCACGTACCCCTACGTCACCTCCTCGAACACCGTCGCGGGCTCGGCCTGCGCGGGCGCGGGCGTGGGTCCGCACGAACTCAACTTCGTCGTCGGCATCACGAAGGCCTACTGCACGCGCGTCGGCGAAGGTCCCTTCCCGACCGAACTCCACGACGACGTGGGCGAAGCGCTCCGTCAGAAGGGCAACGAATTCGGCGCCGTGACGGGTCGTCCCCGCCGTTGCGGCTGGTTCGACGGTGCCGCGCTGCGCCGCGCCGTTCAGATCAACGGCATCACGGGCCTGGCGATCATGAAGCTCGACGTGCTCGACGGCTTCGAAACGATCAAGCTCGGCGTGGGCTACCGTTACAACGGCAAGACGCTCTCCATCATGCCCTCGGGCGCGGATGCGGTCGCGCAGTGCGAACCGATCTACGAAGAATTCCCGGGCTGGAAGGAAAGCACCTACGGCGTGACGAAGTGGGAAGACCTCCCCGAATCCGCCCGCCGTTACCTCGAACGCCTCTCCGAGGTTGCGGGCGCCCCGATCACCCTCGTTTCGACGGGTCCCGATCGCGAGCAGACGATTTTGCACGCCGATCCGTTTGCGGGTTAAAATAACGCCCCCGTAACGGGCGAAAGGGCGACGGGTAAAGGTCCGCCGCCCTTTGTTTATTTCAGGGGCGCACCCCCTTCTTCCTTTCTTTCGAAAGCGCCGGCCGCTCGTGCGGACGCCGTCTTTTCTCTACCGAAGCCAAGCACCATGTCCGATATTGCTTACACCTGGGACGAATACATCGACCTCAACGAACGGCTTGTCTGCAACGTCGCCGAAAGCGGCTGGGCGTTCGACAGCCTGCTTTGCCTCTCGCGCGGCGGGATGCGTCCGGGCGACTTCTTCAGTCGCGTCTACGACATGCCCCTCGCGATTCTCGCGACGAGCTCCTACCGCGAAGCCAAAGGCACCGTGCAGAGCGACCTCGACATCGCCGACTGCATCACGGGCGTGAGCGAACTCAAGGGGCGCGTCCTCCTCGTCGACGACATGGTCGACTCCGGCAAGACGATCAAGGAAGTGGTCGCCCACCTGAAGAACCGCTACCCCGAAATCACCGAAATCCGCGTGGCCGTGCTCTGGTACAAGGCCCACTCGGTGCTGAAGCCCGACTGGTACGTCGAATACCTCGAAGACAATCCCTGGATCCACCAGCCCTTCGAGTGCTACGACGCGCTCGGCCCCGAAGCGCTCATCGCCCGCGTGAAGGCGAAGGAAGCCGCCAAGGGCTGCTGAGTCCGACGCCCGTAGGGGCCGTGAGGCAAGAGAAAATCCCGACGACATCTGCTTAGCGGTGCGTCGGGATTTTTTTTGCAATCCGCCGAAGGGCCTTTCCTTTCGGCGGGGGAGGGTTTACGCTAGGGGGAGCTTGCGGAATCGCTTAGAATTCGCTCGCCTTGCGAAGCCGCCGCGCTTGGGAAAAGCGCGAATTAAGACAAAAACGAGCGCTTCGCGAATCTTCCTACAACACACACACGATTTCTCTCGACACCATGCCGACCGAAACGACTACCGCAGCGGTTCTGACCGCTTCCGAAGCGACGGGCTCGCAGATCCTTCAGGGTCTCGTCGACCCGACGCCCGACGCACTGACCATCAACGAGATCGCCACCAACTGGTGGGGGTCGCTCACTTACGACAACATCGCCCTGCAGTTCGGCATCGTGATCGTTGCCGTCGTCGCGGGCTTCATCCTGGCGCGTCGTGTCAACAGCCGCGCGCTCGCCTTCTCGATTTCGAGCATCGACGCGCTCGCGCACAAGGAGGATCCGACCTTCCTCGAACGCATGGGCGTGAAGCTCGTGCAGTTCATGAAGGAGCTTCTCGCGGGCATTTCCTTCAGCTTCATTTCGGGCTCGATCGTCGCTATCGGTGCCTTCGCGATGACGAAGGGGCTCGGTTTCAAGGGCGAGAGCCTCATTTTCTGCAACGTCGCCTACAACCTTCTTTACGCCTTCGCGCTTCTCTCCGTCATCCTTCAGTTCGCGAGCCTCCTCTTCGGCACGAAGGTGCTGACCCCGGGCGTGAAGCGCTTCTTGCGCATCGGCTTCTGGATTCTCGTCGTCCTGCAGTTTTTCGGCATCCTCGGGCATGCGATCGAGTTCATGGAGGGAACGCGCATTCCGTTCGGGGGCGGGAACGTCACGCTTTGGACCGTTTTCGTTGCGATTCTGACGATTCTCCTTTCGCTCGGCATTGCCAACTGGATGGCCGATATCGCCGAAAATCTCATCGAGTCCTCGAAGGGTCTTTCGAAGAACGTGCAGGTGGCGCTCGCCCGCGTCGTTCGAATCCTTCTTTTCATCATCGCCGTCTGCATGGGTCTGAGCTCCGTCGGGATCGACCTCACCGTCCTTTCCGTCTTCGGCGGCGCGGTCGGCGTCGGTTTGGGGTTCGGCTTGCAGAAGATCGCCTCGAACTACATCTCGGGCTTCATCATTCTGCTCGACCGCTCGGTGAAGATCGGAGACCTCGTCGAGGTGGCGAACTTCCGCGGTCGCGTGACCGAAATCAACACGCGCTTTACGGTCGTTCGCAACAACGACGGCGTCGAGTGCGTCGTGCCGAACGAAAGCTTTGTGACGAGCGCCGTGCGCAACTACTCCTACACGGACGAGCCCGTCGTGCAGTACATCGACATTTCGATCGCTTACGACGCGGACATCACGCGCGCGCTTGAAATCATGCTCGAGGAAGGCATGCGCGAGCGTCCCCGCATCGTGAAGGGGCGCCGCGGCTGGTCCTACGTCGACAGCTTCGGCGCTTCGGGTATCAACCTGAAGCTCGGCTTCTGGTGTGCGGACCCCGTGAACGGCACGGCGGGCCTGCGCACGCAGATTTCGACGGCGATTTTGAAACGCTTCCAGGAAGAGGGCATTGAGGTCCCCTACAACCAGCTCGAAATCAATCTGCGCAAGGTGGATGCGCCCGTGGCGAAGGTCGACATCGAAAAGTCGACTCCCGCAAAGGTGTAACCCCCAAAACATGTTGCTCCCGAAGGGCTCGAAAGAGCCCTTGCGGGGCGCATCGAAAAATGCAAAAGGCCGTCCGGTTCTTCGGACGGCCTTCTGTTTTTCGGGCACTTAGGACTCTTCAGGCTCTGAGGTTTTTTCCGGCTCTTCGGGCAGCTTTCGGAAGTCGATCTTCAGATACCTCTCTGCGTTCGTGCGACGCTCGACGGGAAGGACGGTAAGCTTCAATTCGAGCCCGATCGCTTTGAGGGCCGCGGCAAGCGCGTCGATTTTCGTTGGGTGACGGAATTTCAGTATGCGATGCGCTTCCTGGGGCGCGATCGAGAGACGGCGCCCGAGTTCGGCGGCCGATACGTTCGTCTCGTTCATGCCCTCGATGAGAAGGAGTTTGGCTCGGTACGTGGGAGCGAGCTTCAGGACCCCTTCGCCCGCGCGCGGCGCGCGGTCTTCGGGCGGGTTTTGTTCCCGCAGGCGGGCCTCGAGCGCGTCGAGAACGACCTCGTGAAGGCGCTCCCGCCCTTCGCGCAGCGTGCGCGTCGAGAGTTTGATTTCGGGAAGTTCCGGAAAGACGAAGCGGTACGTCCCCTCGGGTTCGAGTTCGATCGAGTAGCGGTAGCGGTCGGGAAACAGCATGCGGGTCGCCTCCGGTGCCTGGAAAACGCGTGAAATCCGTGTGGAAACGACCTCATTGTAGAGGAGCGTCGGCGACGTATCGGCCGATGGGAGCCGACCGACCCCGTACACCGCGTTGCAACGTCGTGATTATTCGGAAAACGGCGACAATTTTCGATACAATTCGCTCCTTTCGAATATACGGACGGGTGCGGACGCCGGGGGGCGCCGAAAGACCGTCCCTTTGGAGTGAACGATGACCGATCGAGAGATCCTGAAGGACCGGATCGCCGGTGCGATTGCCGGCATGGTGCTCGGCGACGCCCTTGGGGTTCCGGGCGAACTCTGGCCGCGCGAAAAGGTGCGCGACCGCTACGGTTGGATCGATACGTTTCTGGACGGCGCCGAAGACAATATCGTCGCCTGCTACTTCAAGGCGGGTCACTACACGGACGACTCCGCGCAGGCCTTCGTCGTTCTCGAAGCGCTGCTCGAAGCCGGTACGGTTCCGCCCGTGCGCGTGCTTGCCGACCGCCTGATCGACTGGGTGAAGTCGATGAACGGGTTCGAAATCAATCTGCTCGGGCCCTCGTCGAAGGCTTCGCTCCTCGCGCACAGCCGCGGCGAAGACGCGACGCCCTACACGAAGCAGTCCCTGACGAACGGCGCCGCGATGCGCATCGCTCCCGTGGGCTGCCTCGTTGCCTACGACGAAACCGAAAAGCTCGCCGAAACCGTGCGACGCGTGAGCGTTGTCACGCACGCGACGGACGTGGCGATTTCGGGGGCCGCCATGGTCGCGCAGGCCGTCGCCTCGGCCGTTGCGGGCCGCAGCTGGGACGAGATCGTCGACGACATGAACCGCATCCACCCGGTGGCGGCCGCGAAGGGCGAGCCCACCTGGGCGGCGTCGATCCGTACGCGCTTCGACGCTTTCCGCACGCTTTACGCCGCGCGCGAATGGAAGGACGCGGACGAAGCGAGCCGCTTCATTTACGACTTCCTCGGCACGGGCACGATGACCAGCGAATCCGTGACCGCGGCGCTTGCGGTCGCCTGGGTGTGCCGCGACGCGAAGGAAGCCGCGATCATGTGCGCGAATATGGGCGGGGATACCGACACGATGGGTGCCATGGCCTGTGCGATCTGCGGCGCGAAGGCGGGCCTCTCGGGGCTCCCCGCCGATTGGATCGAGTACCTCGAAAAGACGAACGACCTCGACTTCCGCGCGCTTGCCGAGCGCATCGTCGCCGCCCGCAAAACCTTCACGCTCGACGCCGCGGAGGTTCCGAATGCGTGACCTTCACGACATCGTCTGCACCCTCATGCCCGAGAAGCGCGTTTTCATCATCGGAAGCGCCTTCGTCGACATGGTGATCAACGTTCACGAGATGCCGAAGTCCGGGGCCGACATCGAGGGCGACTACCGTAAGACCGTGGTGGGCGGATGCTCCTTCAACGTGGCGGACGTCCTCTGGAAGCTCGACCTGCCGTTCGAAGCCTTCATGCCGATCGGCACGGGCTTTTTTGCCGACATCGTCCGCAAGACGTTTGCCGAACGCGGCTATCCGCAGCACAACGTGCCGGGGAACGTCGACAACGGCTGGTGCCTCTCCTTGGCGGAACACTCCGGCGAGCGCACCTTCATCTCCATGTTCGGGATCGAACGGCAGATGAAGGCCGAATGGTTCGACGCCTTCGACATCGCCTCCTACGACTACATCTACGTCTCGGGCTACCAGGTCGAGGGCGAGAACGGTCGCGTGATGCTCGACGTGCTCGAGCGTCGCCGTCCCGACGCCGTGGTCGTTTTCGATCCGGGTCCCCGCGTTCTGGAGCTCGATCCCGAGCGGCTCGAAGCTTTCTACGACATGGGCGCCATGTTCACGGTCAACGCCGACGAGGCCTGCAAGATGTCGGGCCAATCCGACGTCTCCGAAGCGGCCCTGTGGCTTGCGGAGCGCACCGGGCGCCCCGCCGTCGTGACGGACGGCGGTCGCGGTGCGATCGTCGCCGATGCGGGCGAAGCGCGCCGCATCGCGGGCTTCCCCGTTCAGGTCGTTGACACGATCGGCTCCGGGGACGCCCACACGGGCGGCGTCATTGCGGGGCTCATGTGCGGCCTCACGCTCGACGAAAGCGTGCTGCTTGCCAACGCCGTGGCAAGCTACGTCACCGGATGCGAAGGCGCCGCCACGGCGCCCACGCGCGGCGAGCTTCTTACGGAAAAGTAAGGGGCGAGCCCGATTTCCACGTCGCGGACGCCCGAAGCGGCACTTCAACGCCCTCTTCGAGCGGCCTCCATCAACTTCTTTTTCAACTCAACGCAACACACCATGTCTGAAACGACAAAAATCGAAGTGAACGGGGTGAACCCGGTTCCGGACAGCGAACGTTACGGGAAGCCCTCCGACCTCTTTCCCGTTTGGTTCTCCTGGAACATTTCGATCTTCGGCATCACGCTCGGCATCTACGTCTTCGGTCTCGGCCTCTCGGTCTGGCAGGCGATCGCCGCGGGCGTGATCGGGTACTTCCTTTCGTGCTCGTTCGTGGGCATCCTCGCCGTCGGCAGCGTCCGTACGGGTCTTCCCACGCTCGTACAGTCGCGCTTCGCGTTCGGCTACCACGGCAACAAGATCCCGACCTTCTTCGGGTACGTGGCGAACATGGGCTGGAAGGTGTCGCTTCTCTCGATGGCGACCACGACGCTTGCGGACCTCGTCACGAAGCTCGCGCCCGCGTTCGCGAAGGCCGACGGCTATCCGACGGACGCCTGCATTCTCGTCTCCTTCCTCGTGATTCTCGTTCTGACGGTGTTCGGTGCCGTGTACGGCCACCAGCTCATCATCAAGCTCGAGAAGGGCATCGCCTGGGTGACGGGTCTCATGACGCTCGCCTACCTCTTCTTCTTCATCCCGCAAATCAACTTCTCGGCGCTCAACACGGTTGAGACCGGCAACTGGGGTACCTTCGTCGGTGCGATCGTGCTCTCGATGACGATGGTGGGTCTCGGCTTCCTCAATTACGGCGGCGACTACTCGCGCTACCTCCCGCGCAAGACGCAGGCGGGCGGCGTCATCCTCTGGACGACCTGCGGCATCGCCGTTCCGGTTTCGGTCCTTCTCATCCTCGGCGTGATGCTCTCGGTCGGGAACCCCGAACTCCTCGAGCGCGCCAACCGCGAACCGCTCGCGGCGCTCACGGGCATTCTCCCCTTCTGGTTCTACGTTCCCTTCTCGATCGTGATCATCGTCTCGCTCGTCTCCGCGGGCATGACGGGGATCTACTCGTCGGGTCTTGCGCTCATGGCGATGGGCGCTCCGTTGAAGCGCTGGCAGTCGACCGTTCTGAACGCCCTCATCATCGCGTTCGGTACGTTCTACCTTCTCTTCGTTTCCGACTCCTTCGTCGCTCCCTTCCAGTCGTTCCTCGCCGCGATCTCCGTCATCATGGGTTCGTGGGGTGCGATTGAAATGGTCGACCTCCTGCGTCAGAAGCGTCTCGGTTGGGACGTCCGTATGGCGCTTCCCTACGGCGAAGGCGGTCGCAACTACCGCTGGACGGCGCTCCTTTCGCTCGCCGTTGCAAGCCTGATCGGTCTCGGCACGATCACCTCGTCCGACCCCTACATCGCCAAGGTCGTGAGCTTCCTCCTCACGGAAGAAATGGAAAAGAGCGTCTTCGCCACGTCGAACATGGGCCTTGCGGTCGCCATGATCGTGGGTGCCGCGCTCTACTACGTGCTCACCTTCGTGCTGAAGTGCGAAGTGGCGCCGGTGCTTCACGAAGAAAAGCGCTGATCGCCCGCACGCCTTGACGCATTCCGACCGCTTTCCCCCGACGGGGAAGCGGTCGTGAAGAGTCGAGAGAGCTGAAAATGAAAAGAACCGGTCGCCTTCGGGCGCCGGTTCTTTTTTTGAGCCCTTTTTCAGTCCTTTCTCAGCCTTTCAACCTTTCGATGCGGCGGCCAGAGCGTCCGCGACGGGAGCGGCGTAAATCGCAAAGAGTCCGCGCAGCCACTCCACCGCGGGATCCCGGTGCACGCGCTCGTGCCAGATGATGCGGGTGTAATAGGCTGGCCGCTCGGCGGAGTGCACGCCGGAGCGCACGCCGGGTTGTGCGGCGTCGTTCGGAACCCGCTCGTGCGCGTCCCGATCGGGAACGCGCACGTGTTCGAGCTGCGCGTTGCAGGGGATCACGGCGAGCGGATGACGGAGCGATTCTTGCAGGCGCAGCGCCGTGCCGAGGGGCAGCACCGCCGTGAAGTCCGTGCGTTCGAGAAGCCCGGGCACCGTGAGGAACCAGGGCATCGTGATCGCGCGGGCCTGCTCGTCGTGCCCGAGGAAGGTCGTTTCGTCGAGGCAGTAAAGCGGCCGCTCCCCCGCGCCGCGGTTGCTGATGACGATCTTGCGGTAGCGGTGAATTTCCTCGCGCGTGAGTTCGCCCGTTTCCCGGTAGCGCTTCGCGAGCGGATGGTCTTCGCGTACGCAGAGGGCGTAACTTTCGGGAAAAAGCTTCATCGAATGGAAGTTCGCGGGAATGGGGCGCGTGGACGGAAAAACCGCAAGGTCGATTTCGCCCCGGGCGAGCGCCTCGAAGAGTTGCTGAGGGAGCTGCATCACCTCGATCGAGGCGTTGGGCGCCGAGTGGAAAAACTCGCGGATCACTTCGGGCATGACCGAGAAGACGGCATTGTCGACGGCGCCGATGCGAAAGGTTCGGGTGAGTTCCGAAGGGACGAAGACGTCGCTTTGCACGAGCTCTTCGGAGAGCCCCAGAATCGCGCGCACGGTCGGGTAGAGGACTTCGGCGCGCGGCGTGGGATGGAGCCCCGGGTTCGAGCGCACGAAGAGTTCGTCGCCAAGCGCTTCGCGAATGCGCTTGAGCTGACGCGAAGCGGTCGAAAGATTGAGGTCGAGCTTTGCCGCCGCGAGCTGCAACGAGCGGTTCTCGTAGAGGTGTACGAAAAGCCTCAGGTCGTTGAAGGAGAGCTCGCGCAGCCGCGCACGGGCATCGGTCGGGACGATTTCCGGGACGGTCTCGGCGCCGCCCGAGCGGGACGCCTTGGAACGGGAGCAGAGAGAGGACATCGCGAACAACTCGCTTTTGAGGAATTTGCAAAATTATCGGCGAAAAAGATCATTGTGCGCAAAAGCCCGGATTTTTAACCTGGAGGACATGTTCGGACGGCCTCCCGTCGACCGCCGAGCGCGTGCGGCGAGAAGCCCGCGAGTGCGGACTTCGGACCCCGCATCGGAGGGAGGCGTTCCGAAAGAGGCGCCCCAAGGCGCCCTTCAACCCCACCAGGAGATCCTCATGAATTTGCGTCTCTCGCTCGTTGCCGCGACGACTACCTTCCTTTTTGCCGGTGCGGCCTTTGCCGTGGGCGGCTCTTCCGGCCCTCACGTGACGTACCCGACCTCGGGCAAAATCGGCGCCGTCATCATGAATCCGTACAAGATCGCCCCGCTCACGGCGGTGATCCGCAACGGCGGCTACGTCCTCACGGACATCACGGTGCGCATCGTGCCGAAAGAGGGCGGCCAGGAAATCAAATACAAGGTGAGCGACGCGCAGGCGCGCACCCACGGCGGCATTCCCGTGTTCGGCCTGTACGGCGGCTACCGCAACACCGTTGAGGTGAGCTACACCCGCACGCTCTCCGGGAAATCCGAACCGGTGAAGGAAACCTATAAGATCTACGCGCAGCCCGTGTCGCTTCAGCAGGCGGGCTACGCCGGCGTCACCGACTCCTTCTTCAAGGCGGAAGTCAAGAAGGTCGATCCCGAATTCAAGGATCGTCTCATCCTCGTCAACAACATGATTGCGGCCCCGGCCGACTCAACCCGCGCGGTTTGGAACAACCCGATGGGCGGCGCCCTCGAATGGAATCGCTACCCGCAAAACGCCATCATCGACACGACGGGCGAAATCCGCTGGTACATGGATCCCGCCACGATCTACGACTTCAACGACATCTACAAGGCCGGGATCATGATGGGGTTCCGTCAGAACAAGGACGGCGCCTTCACCTGGGGTTACGGCCAGCGCTACGTCAAGTACGACCTGATGGGCCGCGAAATCTGGAATCACCGACTTCCCGACGGCTACAACGACTTCTCGCACGCGATGGATCCGATGCAAAACGGCAACTACCTCGTGCGCGTCGCCTCGTCCGACTACAAGCGCCCCGACGGCAAGCACGTGCGCACGGTCCGCGACGTGATCATCGAAGTGGATGAAAACGGCGTGGTCGTCGACGAATGGCGTCTCTTCGACATTCTCGACCCGTACCGCGACGTCGTTCTGAAGGTGCTCGACCAGGGGGCCGTCTGCCTCAACATCGACGCCTCGAAGGCGGGTCAGACGCTCAGTGCGGAAGAGCTCGCCAAGCAGGACGCGAGCGATCACTTCGGCGACATCGTGGGTTCGGGCGCCGGTCGCAACTGGGTGCACGTCAACTCCGTCGACTACGACCCGACCGACGACTCGATCATCATCTCGTCGCGCCACCAGTCCGCGCTCATCAAGATCGGTCGCGACAAAGAGGTGAAGTGGATCATGGGGTCGCCCGAAGGCTGGAAGGCCGAGTTCAAGGACAAGATCCTCACGCCGATCGACAAGGACGGCAACCCCATCAAGTGCGAAGGCTCCAAGTGCGAAGGGGGCTTCGACTGGACCTGGACGCAGCACACCGGCTGGCGCATCGACTCCAAGTCCGACAAGAACATCTTCTACCTCTCGGTCTTCGACAACGGCGACGCCCGCGGGATGGAGCAGCCGGCTCTGCCCGAAATGAAGTACAGCCGTGCGGTCATTTACAAAATCGACCAGAAGAAGATGACGGTCGAACAGATCTGGCAGTACGGCGAAGAACGCGGCCACGACTGGTACAGCCCCGTCACGTCGCTCACCGAATACCAGGACGACAAGGATTCCGTCTTCGTCTATTCGGCCACGGCGGGTGCTTCTTACAACTTCAAGACGGGCGCCTTCGAATCCGCTCCGAACCCGTACATCGACGAATTCAAGTGGGGCGCTACGGAGCCCTCGCTTGAAATTCAGTTGAAGAACACCTCGGGTTACCAGGCGATGCCGATCGACCTCAACAAGGCCTTCAACGCCAAGTAATCGATCGGGCTTAAAAGACGGGGGCCCCGACGACGCGCATTGTCGGGGCCCCCGTTCGTTCTTCGCACCGAAGTTGCCTTGGGGCGAAATGAAAAAGCCCGCCGATCCGAAGATCGATGGGCTTGAATTCTGTGGTGCCCGGAAGAGGACTCGAACCTCCACGGCCTCGCGGCCGCCAGCACCTGAAGCTGGTGCGTCTACCAATTTCGCCATCCGGGCACTGAGGAAATGAATTATGCCGACGATTTTTTGATTTGTCAAGAGTGCTCTGAAAAATATTTCGCGCCGCCCGCGTACGGGTTCTAAGCGGGCGGCAACGAAATTTGGTCCGACACCCCGACATGTTTCGCGGGTATCTCTAGAATTTCCAGCGAAGGTCGCGCCGTATCTGCGACCAAGGAACACCTCATGGCCAAGAAGAAGAAAAGTACTGCCCGTCCCCCCGAACCGGTCACGGTCCGTCCCGAGGACGTCGAACGCGGACGCGAATTCCTTACGCAACTGAAGACGGATATTTCCTTTACGTCGGCCAAGAAGCGCCTGGCCCGCGAACTGGGCATCTCCACGGGCGTTGCCAACGGCATCGTCGTGGCGCTCAATTCCGAGGGATTCATGAGTCCGTCGGAGAACTGGTTCCGCCACCCCGAAACGCCCGTATTGACGGGGGTGGTTAAGGGCGCGCGCACCTACGAACAGATGGTCGTCATGTCGCAGACGAAGCCCGATCTGGAAGTGCCGATCCCGGCGTACCGTCGGGGAATTGTTCTTCCGGGGGACGTCTACGAGCTTCGCGAAGCTTCGGGCAGCTGGCGCGTGGGCGAACTTCGTCGTCGCGGCCCCACGCATTTCGTCTGCCGTCGTCGCGAGGGCGAACGCATGAAGGGCGAACGGGTGCAGCTCGTTTCGGTCAATCCCTTCTGTCCGCTCGTTTTCTCGATCGCACAGAGCGAGGTGCCCGAAGACACGAATCTGCGCACCGACGTGATCGAGGTGGCGCTCAAGGACGAGGCGCTCAACCCCGAAACGTCCAGCTTTCCTCTGCCGGTGAGCTTCGTGCGTCGCGTCGGCCGCAAAGACGATCCGCTCGGCGAAGTGGCGATCGCATCGGCCGAGCACGGCGTGCCGACCGAATTCAGTCCCGAAACGCTCGCGGAAGCCGACGCCCTTCCCGACGAGGTGGACGGCCGGAGCCTTTTGCACCGCGTCGACCTCACCGACATTCCGTTCGTGACGATCGACGGCGAAGACGCCCGCGACTTCGACGACGCGGTCTACTGCACGGAAGTTCCCGAAGGGTGGCGTCTCCTCGTGGCGATTGCGGACGTGAGTCACTACGTGAAGCCGGGGAGCGCCCTTGACCGCGACGCGCAGATGCGCTCGACCTCGGTCTACTTCCCCGCGTCGGTCGTGCCGATGCTCCCCGAAAAGCTCTCGAACGGTCTCTGTTCGCTCAATCCCGACGTGGACCGCCTCGTGATGGTGTGCGACGCGATCGTCGACCGCGAAGGGACGACGACCGCCTACCAGTTCTACCCCGCGGTCATTCATTCGCACGCGCGTCTTACCTACACGAACGTGTGGGGCGCGTTGCAGGGCACCCCCGCAGGGCTTGAAGCGGTGGGCGAACGGTTGGACGACCTGAAGCGCCTCTACGACCTCTACAAGGTGCTGCGCGCCGCGCGCGAGCGCCGCTCGGCGCTCGACTTCGAGACGCAGGAAAGTCAGGCGCTCTTCGACGAGAAGGGTGTCATTTCGGGCTTTGCCGTTCGCGAACACAACGACGCGCACCGCCTGATCGAAGAGTGCATGCTGACGGCGAACGTGGCCGCGGCCGACTTCGTGCTCCGGAAGAAAGCAACGACCCTCTTCCGAGTCCACCCGAAGCCCGAACCCGACCGACTCCGGACGCTCAACACGGTCCTCAAGACCTTCAACGTGAAGCTTGAGGGGACGGGGGCCGAAGCGATGGCGAAACTCATTCGGGAAACGAAGGACAATGCTCCCGTTCAGACGGCGATCCTGCGCGCGATGTCGCGCGCTCAGTATCAGCCCGAGAACATCGGTCACTTCGGTCTGCAGTACCCGGCGTACGCGCACTTCACGTCGCCCATCCGCCGCTACCCCGACCTTTTGCTCCATCGCACGATCAAAGGGATTCTCGCGAAAAAGCCCTACACGCCCGCACTCGCCTTCGACGATACGGCGCTCATGTCGGGCTACCACGCCCGCAAGCTCGGGAGCAACCCCGACGCTCCCAAGGCGCCCGCGAAGACGAAGAAGGAAGAGCGCGGCAACGCCTGGGCGCGCCTCGGCATCATCACCTCGGCCGCGGAACGCCGCGCCGACGACGCGTCGCGCGACGTGATGAATTACCTCAAGTGCGACTTCATGCAGAAGCACCGGCGGCGCAACTACACCGCCACGGTGACGGGCATGATTCCAGCGGGGATCTTCGTGACGCTCGAAGAGATGCCGATCGAAGGGTTCGTGCACATCTCCAACCTCGGCTGGGGCTACTACGAGTACGACGAGTCCGAAATGACGATGACCTCGTACGAGTCGATGAGCCAGGTGAAAATCGGCGACCGGGTGCGCGTGCGTATCGAAACGATCGACATGCGCGAGCGGCGCATCAGCTTCGTTCTCGAGTCGAACCTCACGCGCCACGTCATCAAGGGGCAGGGGCGCGGCCGTCGCCGTCGCTGGGATCGGTACGACTTCGACGACTTCGACGACGATATCGAGGATTTCGACGAGGATGACGACGACGATTGGCGGTAAGCCTTCGAAGGGCGTTCGAGGGGGGGGCGGCCCGCCGAAAGTCGGGTCCCCGAGCTCCCCGCGGGAGCCAAACCGTCTAAAATCAGGAGCCGGCTTGAGAAAAGCCGGCTTTTCATTTGGTCCACCCCGAATTTTCATAGGTTTATCCGCAGTGAGCAGTATCGTTCTCGCCGGGTTCCACGCCGTGGGCGCGCGCCTTCGAATGGATCCCGAATCGATTTCCGCCGTTTATGTCGACCCCGCCCGTCGTGACAAGCGCATGCGCGAAATGCGCGAAAAACTCATCGCCGCGGGCATCCGCGTGATGAACGCCGACGACGGCCGCCTGACGGGGATGGCCCCCGACGTGCCGCACCAGGGGATCGTGGCGCTTGCCGAAGAAAAGAAAGCGGAACTCGATTTCGCGGATCTTTTGGACGAGATCACGCCCGAGACGCTGCTCCTCATCCTTGACGGCGTCACCGACCCGCGCAACTTCGGCGCGTGCTTGCGCGTGGCGGACGCCGCGGGCGTTCAGGCGGTCGTGGTGCCGCGCGACCGCTCGGCCCACATGACGCCCGCCGCTGCGAAGGCCGCCGCGGGGGCCGCCGAAACGGTGCCCGTCGTGACGGTGACGAACCTCGCGTCGGCGATCGTCGAACTGCGCGACGCGGGCGTGACCGTCGTGGGTACGGCGGGCGAAGCCGAAAAGACGATCGACGACTTCGTGCAGACGGGGGCCTTTGCGTGGGTGCTCGGCGCCGAAGGCGAGGGGCTTCGTCAGCTCACCCGCAAGCGCTGCGACGACCTCGCGCGCATCCCGATGACGGGTGCCGTCGAAAGTCTCAACGTGTCGGTCGCTTCCGGGATCTGCCTTTTCGAATCCGCCCGTCAGCGCCGCGCGGCCGGCATCGGCCGCTGGGGGAAGAAAGGCCCGAGCGCTCCCGAATTCTGACGGACGCCGATCGGAGCCGACGAACGGGCGCCCTGCGAAAAAACCGACGGTTTTTCGTGCGGCGCCTGAAAATTTCGGCTACAATCGCGTCCTTTCTGTCCTTGCTGCACCGGAATAGACGCTCCGGGCGGCTTTTTCCGCAAGGAGGCTAAATGCGTCACTACGAAATCTGCATCATCGTGCACCCCGACCAGAGCGAACAGGTCCCCGCGATGATTGAACGCTACAAGACCCTCGTCGCCGAACAGGGCGGTACGATCCACCGCATCGAAGACTGGGGCCGTCGTCAGCTCGCCTACCCGATCGAAAAGCTCGTGAAGGCTCACTACGTTCTCCTCAACATCGAATGCGGCCACGAAACGCTCGCTGAGATCGAGAACGGTTTCCGTTTCAACGACGCCGTCCTGCGCCACCTCACGGTCAAGACGAAGAAGGCCGAAACGGCTCCCTCTCCGATGATGAAGGTCGTCGAGAAGGAAGAGGCCCGCAAGGTTGCCGCCGAAGCCGCCACCGCCGCGGCCCAGGAAGCCCAGGCCTAATTGAGACGGTCTTCAGAGGATTCCGACCGAGTGAACCGACTCGAAATACGCGCAACGCTTGTTGCACGCGAGGAAGTCCGCTACACCCCCGCCGGGATTGAAGCCTTCGAAGGCGAATTTCATTTTCGCGGCGAGGTGTTCGAAGCGGATCGACCGAGAAAGCTCGAATACGACTTTCCGGCCGTTTCATTCGGGAAATGTGCGAGCGAACTCAACCGTTTGCCGCTCGGATCCGAAATTACGGTGAAGGGCTTTCTCGCCCCCCGTTCGCTGAAGACCCGTCGACTGATCGTACACATAACGGAATACATTTAAGGAGCTCAACATGGCTTTTGGTGCTAAGGGCAAGGGCAAGCCTCGCCGTTCGAACCAGCAAAATTCGCTTTTCAAGCGTAAGAAGTTCTGCCGCTTCACGGCCGAACACGTCGAACAGATCGACTACAAGGATGTCGAAACGCTTCGCGACTTCATCCAGGAAAACGGCAAGATCATGCCGGCTCGCCTCACGGGTACGAAGGCGCACTACCAGCGTCAGCTCGAAACCGCGATCAAGCGCGCCCGCTTCCTCGCCCTCCTTCCCTACACGGACAACCAGTAATCCGCGCTGAGGAGTCAACAAAATGCAAGTCATTCTGCTCGAAAAGATCACGCACCTCGGCGACCTTGGCGACATCGTCAAGGTGAAGGACGGCTACGGCCGTAACTTCCTCATCCCCCAGGGCCACGCCAAGCGCGCCACGAAGGCTGCCATCGCCGAATTCGAAACGCGCCGCGCCGAACTTGAAAAGGCTCAGGCCGAACGCATCGCCGCCGCTCAGGAAGTGGCCGGCAAGCTCAACGGCGCCGAAATCACGATCGCCTCGAAGTGCGGCGTTGACGGCCGCCTCTTCGGCTCGGTCACGAACGCCGACATCGCCGAAGCGGTCGACGCCCTCGGCTTCCAGATCAAGAAGTCGCAGGTTCGCACGCCGCTCGGCGCCATCAAGGCGACCGGCGAATACGTGATCACGATCGGTCTCATGACCGACATCACGGCCGACGTGACGGTCAAGGTCGTTCCGGAAGCCTAATCGCTTCGGAATTTCCGACACCGATGAAAAACGGCTCTCCTTGCGAGGGCCGTTTTTCTTTTGGGGCCGGCCGCACGTGTCGGTCTCCTGCGAGGGCGTTCGCGCTCGCGTTCCGACTAGAATCGAACGACGGGCCCCGAGCCCGTTCGAGCGCGCGCAGTACAATTCAACCCTCGTTCCCTAGGATGCTCGTGCTCGGGCACCCCACATATAGGTTCTCACCATGTCCGACTTTAACGACGAAGCCGCGGCTGTACGGCGTCCTCCGCAGAGCATTCAGAGCGAACAATCGATCCTCGGCGGCCTGATGATCGAAAATTCGGCCCTTGACAGCATCGTCGACGTCATTTCGCCCGACGACTTCTGCCGCCGCGACCACAAGCTCATCTACGAGCACATCATGAAGATCGTGCAGCTCGGCCAGCCCGCCGACTGCGTGACGGTGTTCGAGGCGTTGAAGTCCTCGGGGCTCGACGCGGAAGTGGGGGGCTTTGCGTACCTCGCCGAACTCGCGAACAATGCGACCTCGGCCGCGAACATCCGCCGCTACGCCGAGATCGTGCACGACAAGGCGGTCCTCCGACAGCTGATCGTCGTGGGCGACAAGATGGTGACGAACGCGCTCGCGCCCGAGGGCCGCGAAACGCGTGACATTCTCGACGAGGCGGAAAAGGATGTGCTCGCCATCAACGAGCGCAATTCCCGCACGCAAAAGGGCTTTCGCTCGATGTCGAACCTCGTGCGCGACGTGTCGGAACGCATCATCGAGCTCTACAACAACCGGTCTTCGTCCGACGTGACGGGGGTCTCGACCGGGTACCGCAACCTTGACAACGTGACGGCGGGCCTGCAGCGGGGCGACCTCATCATTCTCGCGGGTCGACCCTCGATGGGGAAAACCTCGCTCGCGCTCAACATCGCCGAGAACGTCGGGATCAACCAGGAGCTGCCCGTGGCCGTCTTCTCCATGGAAATGGGGAGCGAACAGCTCGCGCAGCGTCTCATCTCGTCGGTCGGGCGCATCGACGCACAGAACCTGAGGAAAGGCCACCTGAGCGACGAGGAATGGGACAAATTCACGGCGGCCGTCCATCGGTTGGAAAATAAGCCCGTCTATATCGACGACACGCCGGGGCTCACGATTTCGGAACTCTCGAGCCGCGCCCGACGCCTCGTCAACCAGGCGGGGCCGCTCGGCCTCATCGTGGTCGACTACATTCAGCTCATGCAGGGGCAGGGCCGGCGCGATTCGGACAACCGCGCGCAGGAACTCTCCGAAATTTCGCGCGGTCTCAAGGGGCTCGCGAAGGAGCTTTCCGTGCCGGTCATCGTCCTCTCGCAGTTGAACCGAAGCGTCGACAGCCGCTCGGACCGCCGTCCGATGATGTCGGACCTTCGCGAATCGGGCGCCATCGAGCAGGACGCCGACATCATCATGTTCATTTACCGCGACGTGGTCTACAACAAGGACACCCCCGACAAGAACACGGCCGAAATCATCATCGCTAAGCAACGTAACGGCCCCATCGGTACGTTGCGCATGACTTTCATGGGCGGCAACACCCGGTTCGAGCCCACCGCCGACGAGGGTTACTGGGGCGGCATCGAAAGCTGACCGCCGCTTTCCGACGACAGCAAACGAGAGGAGAATTTCCATGGAATGGCTGACGACGTTCGACTGGTTTGCGCTCGCCTGCTGGCTGGGCGCTTTCGTACTCATCGCCGCGGGTTTTGCCGGAACGGTCGTTCCTGCCATTCCGGGGCTCCCGATGATCGCCGGAGGCGCCTGGCTCGTCGGTTGGGCGGACGACTTCGAGAAGGTGGGTTGGAAGACGATCGCCTTTCTCGCGGTGCTCGCCGTGATCGGCGTCGCGGTCGACTCGCTCGCGCAGACGGCGGGCGCTCAGCGCGCGGGCGCAAGCCGCGCGGGGATCGTGGGATCGATCATCGGTACGGTGATCGGGATGTTCCTCGGGCTTTTCGGGCTCCTTTTCGGGCCGCTTGTCGGTGCGGCGATCGGTGAATTTTGGGCGAAACGCGATCTTCTCCATGCGGGACGCGTTGGTATGGCCACCTGGATCGGTATGATTGCGGGAACCGTCCTCAAGATCGCGCTCGCTTTCACGATGACGGGGGTTCTGCTGCTCGTCTATTTCACCGCCTGAGGGCGCGCGGCCGGTCCGGTGTTTGGCTTCGGAGAGGCTCCGAAAGAGAGCCTCCCGACGATTTTCCTTTTTTCTTTCTCGCTTCTCCCTCACCATGCTCGAATCGATCGGTGTCGTCGACGTCGGTACGTACGCGCTCGGCTCGCTTCTCATCGTTCTTTGTCCCGGCCCCAACAGCATCTTCGTGCTTAAAACGGGCATCACGTCGGGCCCGCGCGTCGCGCTTGCGGGCGCGTGCGGTGTCTTTCTCGGCGATACCGTCCTGATGCTTGCCACCTACCTCGGCGTTGCGGCCGTCATTGCCGCAAACCCCGGGATCTTTTTCGCCGTGAAGCTCGCGGGCGCGGCTTACCTCGCGTACCTCGCCTCGCGCGTTCTCTGGGGCACCTGGCGCCCGGTCTTCGCGCACGAAGCGGGGGTGGCCGTGGAAACGCCGGGAAAGGAAGCGCCGTGGCGCGACGTGCTGACGGGCGTTGCAGCCTTTAGGACGGCGCTCACGTTGTCACTCACGAACCCGAAGGCGATTCTCTTTTTCCTCTCCTTTTTCATGCCGTTCATCGACGCGTCGAAGGGGCATCCGGCGCTCGCCTTTCTCGTTCTCGCGCTGATCCTCCAGTTCTGGAGCGTCTGCTACATGACGAGCCTCGCGCAGATCGGGCAGCCGCTTCTGAAATTCTTCGGCCGCCGCCCGGTCTTCGGGCGGATCGGCAACACGATCGTCGGTCTCGTCTTTTACTTTTTCGCCGTCAAACTCGTGCTCGGTTGAGTGCGCGTTTTTTTGCGTCACCGTGTGACGCAGGGTGTCGCTATGATGGATCGATCCCCCGGCGGGTCGAGCGTCACAGACTGCCAAGCGGTCGCTCCCGTCGGGTGCGGCCGCTTTTTTCACTTTTCGCCCGTCGAGCTTCCATGATTCATACGGTCTACAGTAACAGCTACGAGGTGCTTCGCGCCGTCCTTCTGCACAACATCGAAGCGCTCGCCGTGGGTCCGGCTAAAAATCCCTCGACGCTCTTCGAGCGGGCGTTCGAACGCGTGCCGATCATCACGCCCTCGGTCGGAGTGGCGCTCGACGTGCAGCGCGCCGTCGCCCGCAAGGACGCCGTCTGTGCGGGGCTCGACTTCATGACGCTTTCGACCTGGATGGGCTTTTTCTCGAAGGAGCCTCTTGCGAACGTCGTTGGGAACGAAGCCGAGTGGATGATCTGGGCGATTCTGCGTCGCACGGGCCCGGAGAGCTTTCGGGAGGCCCCGGGGCACGAACGCCTGAAAAATTACCTCAAGGGAAAGACCGACCGCGACATCTACGCGCTCGCGCGTCGCATCTCGGGGCTCTTCGTTTCCTACGCCACGTATCGACTCGACTGGATCTTCTCGTGGTTGGGGCTTCATGCCGAAGCGATGAAGGGGGTGGAGAGCGACGAAAACCGCCGGCGCGAAGACCGCGCGCTCGAAGCGCACCCCGACTGGGCGTGGCAGCGCGACCTCTGGGGGGAACTCTCGAAAAATCCCCGCTGGCAGGGACGGCGCTTTCTCGAAGCCTTCCCGGGGACTCTGGCGCGGATCGAAAACGTGCGCCCCGACGAGCGGCGTCTGACGTTCGAAGACGGCCGTGCGGTGGCGATGCCGGGGGCGTTGCACGTCTTCGTCCCCTTCGTCGTTCCGCCCCTCATGCTCCCGATCCTGAAGGCCTATGCGACGTCGGGTCGCGAAATCTGGTTTTACCTTCTCAACCCGTCGAGCGAATACTGGTTCGACCTCGTTCCGCGACGGCTATTTGCCGTGCGCGGCGACGAGCACCGCGAAATCGGTCATCCGATTCTTGCCGACAACGGACGAAGCACCCGCGCGAACATCGATCGTCTGTGGCGCTTCACGCAGTCGGACGACCGGAATGCGCAAGCCGAGGATTCGGCAGCGGACGAGGGCGGTCCCGACACCATCCGTGCGATCGATCGCACGCGAACGACGTACGACGCCTTCATGGCGCGGTACTTCCGTCGTCCTCAGGACCTCGAAGTCGAAACGGACGTCGAGATGCAGAGCTACTACCTCGAGGCGAACGACCCGAGGCTTCTGCGGCGCATTCAGGATTCGATCCTGTTGCTCGATCCCACGCGCGTGACGCACGACGCGAAGACGGGGGAGGCCTTCCCCGAACTCCTTGCGGCCGACGACGACTCGGTGCGGTTTGCGGCCGCGCCCACGGCCGTGCGCGAATTGGAGGGCCTTGCCGAATGGTTGCAGACGCTCTTCGAATCGACCCGCAACGACGATGAGCCCTTGACTCCCGACGACGTCCTCGTTGTGACGCCCGACATCTCGGCTCTGTTGCCGCTCGTGGAGCGCGTCTTCGGGAGCCTTCCCGCGGGGCGTCGCATCGAATGGCGCGCAACGGGGATGCGTGCCGTGGAAGCGGACTCGCCGGGCGAGACGCTTCTTGAGCTCGGTCGCTTGCTGACGGGGCGCGTGCGCTCCGAAGCGCTCCTTGCGTGGCTGTCGCTTCCGCTCGTGGCGCGCCGCTACGGCTTTGCGGTCGAAGACCTCTCGATCCTTTCCGATTGGCTCAAGGCCGCGGGTTTCCGCTTCGGGCTCTCGGACGAACACCTGGCGGCCATTGACCCCGCGACTTACGGCACGGTGAAGGACATGACGCTCGCGCGCGCCGTCGAGCGGCTTGCGCTCGGGTACTTCCTTCCGGACGCCGCAAAGAGCCCCTGGGGCGACGTGATTCCGGTGCGCGGGTCGGAGGCGGACGGTTGGGTGTCGGTGGTGGACCGCCCCGAACTGCTCGAAGCGCTTGCGCGCGCGGCGGCGGACCTCGAAGCGTTCCGACGCCGTACGGAGGGCGAACACGAGCCCGCCGTGTGGGTCGAATGGATGACGGATGCGCTCACGGTCTTTTTCCCGAGTGACGCGACGGGGCTCTTTGCGCCCCTGCGTACGGCGATCGTGCAGTTGGCGGGCGAAATGGAAACGGCCGACGAAGTCGAGCCGATTCGCGTCTCGTTCGAGCTTTTCCTCTCCGCGCTTGCGGGCCGCGTCGAAGGGACGGCCTCGGCGGGGAAGCCCACCCATTGCGTGACCTTTACGAGCATGACGGCGCTGCGAGGGCTTCCCTACAAGGTGATCGCACTCGTGGGCTTGAACGACGACTGCGCTTTCCCGGGTACGACGCGACGCGAAGAATTCGACCTGATGGGGGCCGCGCCCCGGCGCGGCGACCGCGACTCGCGCATCGACAACCGAAACGCTTTTCTCGATCTCCTGCTTGCCGCCCGATCGCGCTTTTACGTTTCCTACGTGGCGGGGACGGGAACGGCCGAGCGGCTGCCCTCCGTCGTTGCGGAGGAACTGCGCGCCTGGATTCTTTCTCTCGAAGAGGACGACGAGCGTCTCAAGACCCTGAGCGCAAGGCTCACGAAACGAATTCCCCTCAACCGCTATTCGCCGGACGCGTTCCTCGCGCCGTCGGACACGCGCGGTCCGGGTTGGCGCAGCCACGATGCGGCACTTTTGGCGGCGCTCCGCGCGGCCGATGCCTGCGAATACCGTGCCGACGAACGGGCCTTTGCGGACACGGGGCTTGAGATCGTCGGGGAGTGGCGACGCGAAGGGTTGCCTTCGACGCTTCTCAAGGCTTGGTGGGCGAAGCCCGCGACGACGACGCTTTCCTTGTGCGACGTGCGGTACCCGAAGCTTTCCGAAACGGAACCCCTGTCGATGTTCACGCCGTCGGACGGCCTCTCGAAGTGGCAGCGCAAGGACGAAGCGCTCGGCGCGCTCCTTGCGGGTGAAACGCTCGAATCGATTCGCGAACGCTGGGCGCTTGACGGTCGGTTCGGCGCCGCGGGGATCCGCGAGTGGTCGGTCGAAGACGAACTCGATACGGCGGAGAGCGTTGCTTCGCGCTGGCGCACGACCGTCTCGGGTCTTGAAAAGCTGGACGACCCCGCGGTGTCGGTGAAGCTCGCCTCGGGCCTCACGATCGAACACCGTCAGGGAGACCTTTACCGTACGAAAGAGGGCGGACTCAAAGCCGTGCGCCGCGCGGTCTCGGAAGCAAAAATCACGTCGGGGGCTTTCTTCAAGCTCCTCATCGACCATGCGATCTGCCGCGCGGCGGGGATGGAGCTCGATACCGTCGTGGTCTGCCCGCCCGCCGCGGAGAAAAAGCCCACGAAAACCACGCGCTCGAAACCGAAGGCGCCTCCGCCCGGTGCGGACGGTCTTTTGAAAATGCCGAATTTCACGCCCGCGGAGGCAAAGGTTCTCCTAGAAGCGCTCGCTTCGCCCCTGCTCGCTCTCGAACGTCGGGCTGCTCAGGGAGCGGACGACGCGCCGTTTGTCTTCGGGTTGGATGCGAAGTCAAAGCGCATCGAAGAAGTCGCGGGCGGCGCCGCCACCCGCATTCTTTGGCGCGGCGAAGACGCAGGGGAGGCGCAGCGGCGTCGCGAAAACGAAATCGACGCCCTCAAATCCTTGGCGGTCGCGGGGGACGACCCCGCGGAGGTTGCCGCTCGCCTGGGGGCGTTTCTCGCCGCCATGGGGCTTCCGCTCGGTGCGGGTGCCGACGAAGAACCCGAATCGACGAACTGAAATCACGGAGGAGAGGGACCGCTGAGGGCGCTTCACGCCCTCAACGGTTCCGAAAAACTATGACGGAACGGAAATCCAAGGCCCCCGTGTTTCGGGATGATTGCGAAGCGGCTTCGCTCGAAGCTTCGGCCTGCGAAGAGCTGTCGCTTGACGATTTGCCGATCGAAGACCTGCCGATCGAGGAGATGCCGCCCGAAGTGTCGTTCGACGCTTCGCTCGGTGCTTCGGCAGCGCACGAGGCGATTGCGCCTCCCGAATACTTTCGGGAACTCATGGACGGCGCCTGGGAGGGACTCACCGACGAAGAGCTTGCGGGCTCCGACGGGGAAGTCGACGACATCGACCTCACGGGCGCGTATGCGGCGGGGGCCGATCCGGAGCCTGCAGCCGACGCGCCCGCTCGACCCGCGGACGACGTCTTCAACGTGGAGTCGGCGCCGCTTCTCGGTACGACCCTTTTGGAAGCGTCTGCGGGCACGGGTAAGACCTTCTCCATCAAGCACCTCGTTTTGCGACTCGTCGCGGAACTCGATTTCTCGATCGAAAAGCTCCTCGTCGTGAGCTTCACCCGCGCGGCTACGGCGGAACTCTCCGCAAGAATTCAGCACCATTTGGCGCAAGCGAGCGCTTACCTCTCCGGCGAAAAAACCGAAGAGGAAACGGACGATCTGATCGTACGGCAGGTGAGGACCTGGGAGGCGGCGGGGCTCGATCGGGAGACCGCGTGCGCGCGCGTGCGGGCAAGCCTCACGGGATTTGACAACGCGTCGATCCTCACGATTCATGCCTTCTGCCAGAAGATGCTCAAGAACCACGCCTTTACGGCGTCGGGGAATCTCTCCGAAGAGCTGTCGGACGACGACGGCGACGTCTTTTCGGACGCGGTCGAAGACTTCCTGCGGCGCGAACTCGATCGCCTTCCCGACGAGGGCGATCGACGGGCGCTTCTGCGCACGGAAAGCTGGGAGCGAATCCTGAGGGCGCTCGACGGGCAGCCCGCCGACCTCGTGCGGCATCGGGCCGCCCCTGCGGACGACGACACGTCGCCCGCCGTGAACGCGGCCTTCGAGCGGTTCGTGACCGAAATGCCCGAGCGCGTGGCCGAAGAGAAAGCCCGTCGCGGCATTCAAACGTTCGACGACATGCTGACGGGCATGTGGCGGACGATCGCGGCCGACACGGACGGACACTTCACGGCGGGGATCCGACGCACCTACCGCGGCGTTCTGATCGACGAATTTCAGGATACGGACCCCATCCAGTTTGCGATTTTCGACAAGCTCTTTCTGTCGGGCCTTTCCGTCGAGGAGCGCCTTCGACGGTCGCTCTTTTTCGTGGGCGACCCGAAGCAGGCGATTTACCGATTCCGTTCGGCGGACCTCAACACCTACCTGCGTGCGCGCGCCGTCGTGAGCGGAGTGCCCGACGGGCGTCTGCCGCGGCTCTCGACCAACTTCCGTTCGTCGAAGCCGCTTGTCGAAGCGCTCAACGCCTTTTATTCGCGTCCGGGGGCGGGGACGCCCTTCATGCGACCGGGGCTCGAATACCGAAGCGTCGACGCGAGCGGACGTCGCGCGGGGCTTTGGGTGAAAGAAAACGGGGACTTCTCTCCCGCGCTTCCCTTTGAAATCTGGGGCCGCACCGAGCCCCTCGGATCCGCCGACGAAAACGACGGCGAACTCGACCGGGCGGTCGCCTTCGACATCAAGCTTTGGGTCGAACGCGGGCGCGCGGGTGAAGCGCTCCTTCCGTGGGAAGACGAGAAGGACGACGCGTCGCTCGTGTGCGAGACGCTTGATGTCGACGGGAAGTCGCGCCCGATGCGCGCCCTTGAAGCGCGCGACGTGGCGGTGCTCGTTCGCAGCCGCGACGAAGCCCGCGGCATCATTGCGGAACTTCAAAAGCTAGGCATTCGCGTTCGCATCTCCTCGCAGGAGAGCGTCTTTGCGACCGACGAAGCGATGGAATTGCTCCTCTTGCTTCGCGCCGTCTCGGCCCCCGCGGACGAGCGCCTCATGAAGGCCGTCCGCACGACGCGCCTTTTCGGCGAGACGCTTGCCGACGTGCGCGCCGACGACGAAGCGCGCCGCATTGCCGTGCGCGAGCGGCTCGAGGCGGCGCGGGAACTCTGGATGCAGCGCGGGGTCGCGGCGGCCGTCGAATCCGTGACGACGGGCGAACACTTGGCCGAGCGCCTCCTTCCGGTGCGGCTCGGCGAGCGACGCCTTGCGAACTACGCGCATCTCGTCGAACTCCTTCACGAAGCGGGGCGCCGCTACCAGACGCCTGCGGGTCTCATCAGTTGGTTCGAGCGCAAGATGACCGACACGAAGGACGACGAAGCTGCGAAGATGCGCTTGGAGAGCGACGCGAACCTCGTGACGGTGGAAACCATTCATTCGAGCAAGGGCCTGGAGTACCCGATCGTCTATTGGCCGTACGCGCACAAGGGTTACTCCAAGCAGAAATCCGCCACCTTCCGGCGGGTGAATCCCAAGACGGGCGAAGCCGTACTGGAAGTCTCGCCTGTTCCCGTCACCGAAGCGGACGACTTGGCCGAAGAGGGGATGGAAGAGCTCACCCGTCTCGGCTACGTCGCGCTCACGCGCGCCTCGGCCCGTCTCGTGGTCGGGGCGACGATGATTCGCAAGAGCGAACGGAGCGCCGAGTGGCGTGCGAACCGCCTGAAGAATCCCTTCTTCTGGTCGCTCACCCGCAGCTGGGATCCGACGCAGGTGGGGGTCGTAGAGGCGCTTCGCGAACTGCAGGCGATCGAAGACCTGGCGGGCGCAGAGGGTATCCGATGGCGTGAAACCGACGACGTTCTCGCGAAGGCGCAGGGTGAGGTCGAACGGTACGATGCCGCGCGTCCGATGCCCGACGAAGACGACTTCGGTGTCTCGCCCGCGCACGACGTTTGGGCTGCGTGGCGTACGGCGAGCTTCACGGGCCTTACCCGTACGCTCGGCGACGACGAACCCGCGGCGGCGCACTTCGCTCCGAGAAAGCGTTTGGAACTCTCCGATCGGATTCTCACCTTCCCGCGCGGCCCCCGAGCGGGCGACGCGTTGCATCGCGTTTTGGAAACGGCGGACTTTCAAGCGATGGCGCCCGAAACCGAGGCGGTTCGCGCGATGCGCACGGCGCACGCCGAGCGCGTCATCGGGGAGACGCTGGAATTTTCCGAAGCGGAAAAGCCTTTGGCTGCCGCGGCCGTTGCGCGCATGATCGGCGACGTCCTCAATTCGGAGCTTCTGCCCGGGGTTCGGTTGCGCGACGTCCCGCCCGAAGCGCGCACGGCCGAAATGGAGTTTCTCCTTTCGATGCCGTCGAACTTGACGGCCGCCCGCTTGGGCGAAGCGCTCGCGAGGCTCGACCCCCGTTACGCGGTGCCGGGTTTGACGGAGGCGTCGCTCACGGGTTACCTCACGGGCTTCATCGACTTGGCGTTCGGCGCGGGCGGGCGCTTCTGGATTCTCGACTGGAAGAGCAACGCCATTGCCGACGAGCGCGAGGGCTTTACCGAAGAAGCGATGGCGGTCGAAATGACCCGCCATCATTACCGCCTTCAGTACCTCCTTTACGGCGTGGCTCTGAGGCGGTGCCTCAGGGCGCGCTTGGGCGACGAATTCCGCGAGTCGATGATCGGAGGGGCGATTTACGTCTTTCTGCGCGGGCTCTCGGCCGAGGACGAGCTCGACGCCGACGGACGACGCCCAGGCGTTGTCGTCGACGAAGTGCATCCCGCCGTTCTTTGGTGCCTCGACGAACTCTTTGCCAACGGGTGGTCGGAAGAAACGGTCCGGAAGGCTGAAGCCGAAATCGGGCGCTCCGGGGCGCGCTCGAATTGAGAAGGGAGCGTGTTATGACGGAATCGAAGACGAAAGAAATGACGGAAGAAGCGTTGAACGAATCGACGACGAGTGCTCTGCAGGACGAACTCCTCCCTCTCGGGGCGGCCTTTTTGCGTATGGCCGAACGCCGCGCGGGGCGAGCGCTTTCCGACGAGGCGGCTCTGGCGGCGGACGCGCTGATGCGCGCCTTTGCCGAGGCCTCGCACAAAGGGAGCGTGTGCGTACGCCGCCAAGACCTTTTGGCAGCGCTCGCCGAGACGATGCCCGAGCTCTTCGATCGCGACACCGCCAACGAGCGGCTCGAGCGCCTCTTCGACGAACTCGAAGCGCTCGGGTTGCTCCTCAGACGCGAGTGCGCCACAGCGCCCGAAACGCTGGTTGCGCCCTGGGTCGAAGACGGCGAGCGCATCTACGCGGCGCGCTACTTCGCGCAGGAAGCAAGCCTTGCAGACGCACTCGTTCGGATTGCCTCCCAAACGCCCGATAAGCCCTCCGAGGCGGTGCTCTCCGAAATGCGCCGCCTCACGGACGCGATTCACGCCGACGAACACCAGGCGGGGGCCGTTCGCAAGGCGCTCGACGAAAACCTCGCCGTGATTTGCGGCGGCCCCGGGACAGGGAAAACGACGAGCGTCGTTCTGATGCTGGAGTGCCTCCTTGCGGAAAAGCCGAATCTGCGCATCTACCTGGCGGCCCCGACGGGGAAAGCCACGAGTCGCATGGCGCAGTCCATTCAGGAAAGCGTCGCTTCGGACCGGCTTGTTCATTTGCTCCCGCGCATGGGGGCGGTGCTCGCGGGAAAGAGCGACGCCGTGGTCGAAGGACGAACGCTTCACAAGTGGCTCGTCACGAAAACCGCTTCCGGGGAACGTCCCTCGAAGACGAACCCCTTGCCCTGCGACGTCCTCGTGATCGACGAAGCGTCCATGGTGGACATTCACCTCGCGGCGCGCCTTTTCGAAGCCGTCTCCCCGAAAACCCGGGTGATCGTGCTCGGGGACAAATTCCAGTTGGCGGCCGTGGGGCCGGGGGCGGTGTTCGCGGACATTTCTTCCTCAACGGGGGCTCTGGCGCGCCACGTCGCGGAATTGAAGACGAGCCGGCGCTTTAAGGAAAAAACCGTCATCTGGTCGCTCGCGCGCGCCGTGAACCACGAAGGTGTGGCCGCTAAGGACGCGCCCGACGACGTGGTGCGACTCCTGCGCGCGAACCTCACGGAACCCTCGGCCGAGGGCGACATTCGTCCCGCCGTCTGGTTCGACGAAGCGCCGCAGCCCGATACGGGGCTCTCGAGCGCGGCGCTCGAATGGCTCGAGCGCGAATCGCAGCCTTACCTGGAGGCGCTCGCCGCGTACGTCGAGGCCGAGCGTCGACCGGGGGTCGGCGACGCGGAAATGGAAGAAGCCTGGACGCGCCTTTGGAAGGCGCTCGCGCGCTTTCGTCCGCTCGCGGCGCAGCGCCGCGGCCCTCAGAGCGTCGAAGCGCTCAACCGCGTCATGGAAAGCCGCGTCAAGGCAAAACTCGTCGAAATCGGCGCCTACGACGAACGCTTCGACGACGAGGTGTACCCGGGGCGCGTCGTCATCGTGCGCAAAAACGACGACGTGCTCGGCGTCTTCAACGGGGACGTGGGGATTGTCGTACCGCTTCCCTTCGGGCCCGACGAGGATCCCCTCACGGCGCGCCCCCGCCGCACGGTGATTTTCGGCGACACGGGAAAGCGCATCGCTCCGTCGCTTCTTCCCGCGCACGAAACGGCGTTTGCGATCACGATCCATCAGTCGCAGGGGTCGGAATTCGAACACGTGGCGGTGTTTCTCCCCGAAAAGCCCGATTCGGGTCTTGCGACGCGGGAACTTTTGTACACGGGAGTGACGCGAACGAAGGGGACCGTGACGATTTTCGGCTCCGAACGCACGCTTCGCACGGCGGTCGCAAGCCGTACGGCGCGCGTCGGGGGACTCGCGCAGCGCCTTGAGGAGCGGGTCCGTTCGACCGAAGTGCGGTGAGGGACGGTGAGGCACAAACGCTAATTCCGAGCGCCCGCAGTCTTCGGCATGGGGGAAAACCCTGGAAAAGCCGAATGTGTTGCATTTTTGCAACGCTTCGGCTTTTCGTGTTTGGGATTGGGATTTTTCGTGGAAATGGTAGGGGTCCTTTGTTTTCAGGGAATTACTATAAGACGCAGGAAAAATGAACGATCGGAGCTTGCATTTGTTCGGCTTCTCTTGAAATCGCTGTCAATAATGTCCCTGTCGCCCCGTTGCGGATGCGATACACGGATGCCGGCGATCGCAGCGATCTCCGGTCACATTTCGGCCTTGCGGCTTCGTTGCCGCGATGGCCGCACGGTTCGAGGGGTGCTTTATTGCACGCAGGCGCCCGTCGGACAACGGGGATACGTCCCCAACTTCTTCAGGAAACGAATTATGTTTAAGAAGACTCTTGCTGCCGCCGCCGTTCTCGGCGCTTTTGCCGGTTCCGCTTTCGCCGCTGACGTTACGCTCTACGGCGTCATCGACTACGGCTTCAACTATCAGCATGTCGACACGGACGCCGCCAACACGGACGCCTCCGACTCCTTCCGCATGATGTCCGGCCAGAACTCCGGTTCGCGCTTCGGCCTCAAGGCTCAGGAAGACCTCGGCAACGGCCTCCAGGTGGGCTTCGTCCTTGAAAACGGTTTCGATGCCGACGACGGCTCCTTCGACAGCAACGGCGACGACAAGATTTTCGGCCGTGAATCCCAGCTCTATCTCTCCGGCGCCTTCGGTACGGTCTCCTTCGGCCGCGTCGGTCAGATGGCGAGCGCGAACGGCTCGTTCGGCCTCATGGGCGGCGCCTCCCCGTTCTCGGGCGGCTGGCAGGATTCCGTCGGCCAGAAGTTCGTGTTTGCGAACGGCTTCGCCCGCTTCGACAACACCGTCACCTATGTGACGCCGGAATTTGCGGGCCTCAAGGTCCACGCTCAGTATTCGTTCCAGAATTCGAGCGCGGAAAAGGGTACGGAAGGCAAGTCCTCGGTTGACCGCTACTACGGCGTCGGTGCGACCTACACGAACAACAACCTCTACCTCGTCGGTATCGTCGATTCGATGAACTGGGGTACGCAGGTTGGTGACGCCGGCCGCAGCCTCGACGACCAGCTCGCCGTTACCCTCGGCGGTGCCTACGACTTCGGCGTCGCGAAGCTCTACGCTTCGGGCCAGTACTTCGACAACGCGAAGGGCGTCGGCCAGAAGCGCGCCACGGAAACGGGCGCCATCACCGGCGGCTACGACTTCTCCGGTCTTGAAGGCGCCGAAGGCTGGGGCCTCAACGTCGGCGTGGGCGTTCCCGCGTTCGGCGGCACGGCCAAGGCTCAGATCGCCTACATGGATGCCGAATCCACGCGCGACAGCGACATGAACGTTTCGCGCTGGAGCCTTGCTGCGGGCTACGACTACAACCTCTCGAAGCGCACGATGGTCTACACGGCCGCCGCCTACACGCGCGACGACGTTTCGGATCAGTACCAGACCGTGGCTGCGACGGGCTCCAACCCCTCCACGGTTGAAGTCATGGCCGGCCTCGTCCACAAGTTCTAATTCAAGAACTTGAGTCGTTCGCCTTCGGGATGAACGGCGCAGGCTTCGAGTTTGCAAGGAGCGCATGGGTTGCACGACATGCGCTCCGTGTGAGAAGCGAAGCAAAAACGAACAAACCCCTCCGTCGGATCGCGACCGTCGGAGGGGTTTTTCATGGACCGTCCCGGCCGCACGACCGTAGCCCGAACAACGAAAAACCTCCCGACGGGAGGCCCGTTCGGGAGGTCGTATGCTCGGTCGGCTTGCGAGTTATTACGTCGTCAGAGTGCTTCGGCCGCAAATTCCGCGAGACGCGAGCGTTCGCCGCGCGTGAGCGTGATCGTCGCCGCGTGCTCCCACCCCTGGAAGCGTTCCACCACGTAGGTAAGACCCGAGCTCCCTTCGGTAAGGTACGGGGTATCGATCTGCGCGATGTTGCCCAGGCACACGATCTTCGTGCCCGGACCCGCACGCGTGATGAGGGTCTTCATCTGCTTGGGCGAGAGGTTCTGCGCTTCGTCGATGATGACGAACTTCTGAAGGAACGTGCGCCCGCGCATGAAGCTCATCGACTTGACGCGCACGCGGTTGCGGATGATGTCCATCGAGGCCTGACGCCCCCATTCGCCGCCCGCGTCGGACTTGTGAAGAACTTCGAGGTTGTCTTCAAGCGCCCCCATCCAGGGAGCCATCTTTTCCTCTTCCGTCCCGGGCAGGAACCCGATGTCTTCGCCGAGACTCACCGTGGCACGCGTCATGATGATTTCGGAATAGCGCCGTGCGTCGATCGTCTGCGTGAGGGCGGCCGCAAGCGTCATGAGCGTTTTGCCCGTGCCCGCCTGCCCGAGAATCGTCACGAAGTCGATTTCGGGGTCCATGAGCAGGTTGAGCGCCATGTTCTGTTCGCGGTTGCGGGCGTTGATGCCCCAGACCTTGAAGCGGCCGCTCTTGCGGAAGTCGCGCATGAGGCGCATCGTCACTTCGCGCCCCTTGATGCCCGTCACGAGCGCCATGAAGTTGTCGTCGCCCTTCACCGTAAGGCAGGCGTTCACGACGAAGCGCTCGGGATGATCCGTTTCGAAGGCGTAGTTCGTGGCGTCGTTTTCCTGCCAGGAGCGCAGCCCCTCGCCGATCGACTCCCAGAAGTCCGCTTCGAGCTCGATCTTCCCCGTGTAGAGCATGTCGGAGTCGTCGAGCACCTTGTCGTTGAAGTAGTCCTCGGCGGGAATGCCGAGCGTCGTTGCCTTGATGCGCATGTTGATGTCTTTCGACACCAGCACGACCGCACGGTCGGGGAAGGCGGCTTCGAGCCCCTTCACGGTGGCAAGGATCGAGTTGTCGCCCTTGAAGGCGGGAAGCGCTTCCGGAAGGGGCGCGGCCATGACCTTCGTTTCGAACCAGAGGCGCCCCTTGGCTTCCGTGTTGCCGAGAAGCGCAAGAGGAACGCCGTCGTGCAGGTTCCCGTTGTTGGCTTCGATCAGGGCGTCGAGACTGCGGCTCACGGTACGCGCGTTGCGCGCGACGTCGGTGAGGCCCTTCTTGTGGCTGTCGAGCTCTTCGAGCGTCGTCATCGGCAGGAAGACGTCGTGCTCGGCAAAACGGAAAAGCGAGAGCGGGTCGTGCATGAGGACGTTCGTGTCGAGGACGAAGAGCTTCGGTTTGTCCTCGGGCATGAGCGCGCGCCCCTTGCGGGTGCTCGCCGGACGGCGGGCTCGCATGGGAGCGGAAGCGGGAGCGACAACCGGAGCCGCAGCAGCTTCTTCGACGGGCGCAACGACGGGGTCGGCCGGGGTTTCGACCTCGGCATCCGCTTGGACGAAGCTCGGCGTGCCGAAAAGCGCGGTCGTCACGTCAAGCATCTCGCCTTGCTTGCCCGCGGCGGAGGCGGCCGCCTTGCGGGTGCGGGACTTCTTCGCGGGGACGGGTTTTGCGGCCGTCTTCGCGGCAGGCTTCTCGGCGGGCTTCTCGGCCGACTTCGCTTCGACCTTCGGAGCGTTCTTTTCGGCCTTGGTTTCGGGAGCCTTTGCGGGAGCCTTCGCGGCAACCTTCGCGGCGGTCGGTTCGACCGCCCCGGTCGCAGCCTTTTGCGCCTTCGTCGTGCGGCGGCGCTTCGCGGGCGTTTGAGGAGCGGCTTCGGCGGCTTCGGCGGCGACGGACTTCACGGGCTCGACCGTCCTGGGAGCCTCGACTTTTTCAAGGGCAGAGGACGCCTGCGCTGCCGCGTCAAGCGCCTTGGCGGTATCGGGCGTCGGTTCGACGGCCGTACTGCGGGAGCGGGCGACGCGTTTCGTCGCGGTTCTCGTGTGACGCTTGCCGGGTTTGGCGGGTTCGCCGTAATCGGCGAGAAGATCGGCCGGCTGAGAGGGCGCTTTGGGAAGCGGCATAGACACCTCGAAAGATGGTTGGCGGTGTGCGGGGAGAAACGGCCGGAGCCGTTCGCGTTGTCAAACATTCTACGAGTCCGCGGGAAAAGCGCGGGGGTCGCACGACCCGTCGAGACGGGTTTCTTTCGGGATTGGGGCAAGCCTCCCTCGAAAGGAGGGGACTTCGGGCGTCTTTTCTCGGTCAAAGGGAGGGGGCGGGTACTTTTTGAAGGAGGACCGGTCGGAATTGGGGAAAATTTCGGGTAGCATGGGCGGAAAAGACCCGGGCGCGCACGCTGCGCCGACGCTTCGAATACGGGGCGAGCGGCCGCGGCCCGGCTTGCCGGCATCCGCCAGAAACAACGACGGAGGGTATTTCATGCAGTACATTTCGACGCGCGGCGAACAGTCGCCGAAGCGCTTTTCGGACATTCTTTTCGAAGGCCGTGCCGAGGACGGCGGCCTTTACGTGCCTGCGGCGTTCCCGCGCCTCACGCTCGAGCAGATCCGCATGATGCGCGGTCTCGACTACGCGGGGCTGGCGCTGGAGGTGATGCACCTCTTCTGGCCCGAGCTCGAGCGCTCGACGCTCTGGAAGCTCTGCCGCGACACGTACCAGCCGGAGTTCTATCCGTACGGGCGCGATCGCATCGCGACCCGCGAAGTGACGCCGATCACGTGGTTGCACGACGACGTGGGGCTTCTGGAGCTCTCGAACGGCCCGACGCTTTCCTTTGACGACATTTCGCTCTCGCTCCTTGCGAACATCTTCGCGCGCGGCTTGGGCGAGACGCCCGCCACGATGACCTTCCTCGGCGCGACGACGGGCGACATGGGGGCGGCCGCGGAACACGCGTTCGCGGGGATTCCCAATGCGCGCGTCGCGATGCTCTCGCCCCAGGGTCGCATGAGCGACTGGCAGGCCGCGCAGCTCTACGCCAACACGCCCGCCAACAGCGTCAATCTCGCCGTCGACGGCACGTTCGACGACTGCCAGGACATGGTCGAGCGCATGCTCTCCGATCGCGAATTCGCGAAGAAGCACGGTCTCGGCGCCGTCAATTCGGTGCTCTGGGCTCGTATCGCCGCGCAGATCGTCTACTACTTCTACGCGTACCTTCAGGCCGTCGAAAACGTCGGCGAAGAGGTGGTGTTCGTCGTTCCCGGGGGCAATTTCGGCAACGCCTTCGCGGGCTGGGCCGCAAAGCAGATGGGCCTTCCCATCCTGCGCCTCATCGTCGCCACGAACGAAAACGACGCGATGGACCGCTTCCTTCGGACGGGCGTCTACGCGCCGCGTCCCGCGAGCGAAACGCTCGCGACGAGCTCGCCCTCGATGGACATTTCGCGTGCGGCGAATTTCGAACGTTTCCTTTATGAAATGCTCGACCGGAACGCGCGCCGTACGGCCGAACTCATGAAGGAACTCGAAACGAAGGGCTCTTTCGAACTCACGCCCGGGGAATTCGCCCGCGTGCGCCGTTCGGGCCTTGCGTCGGGTACGTCGAACCACGCGAACCGCCTCGAAATCACCGAGCACCTCTACGTCGAATACGGCACGTACGTCGACCCGCACACGGCCGACGCCATCTACAGCGGCATTTATCTGCACCCCGTGGGCGTTCGCACGTTGTGCCTTGAGACCGTGGATCCGGCGAAATTCCCGAAGATCATCCGTCAGGCGACGGGGCACGACGTGCCCGTGCCGGAAGGCTTCGAAGATCCGCGGGGGAAACCCGCCCGGAAGACCTACATGCCGAACGATTTCGACGCGGTCAAGGCGTTCGTGGCCGAGTTTGCCGACAAACCCTTCTGATCGAAGAGAACCATGACGCAGAGTGCCGACCTTAAGACGGTCACGCGTTGCGCCCCGCGAACCCCGCCCTTTGCCGTGGGGTTCGTCGGTTTTTCGGGGGCGGGCAAAACGACGCTCGCCACCCGCGTGGCGTCGATCCTCGCGGCGCGCGGTCTGAAGGTTTCCGCCCTCAAGGACGCGCACCACGGGGTCGATCTCGACAAGCCCGGCAAGGACACGTACCGCTACCGCGAAGCGGGTGCGGCGGAAGTGATCCTTCGTACGGCCGAACGCTATGCGATTCTCGTCGAGACCCCCGAAACCGTGTCGCTCGACGAACTCCTCGCGCGGGTGCGGCCCGACGCGGACATGGTCGTCGTCGAAGGGTTCAAGCACGAAGGCGACTTTCCGAAAATCGAGCTCCTTCGCGGGGAGGCGGCCGACGCGGTCGCTTCCGGCCGAAGGACGCCCCTATATCCGACGGACGAGCGCATCGTCGCCGTTGCCGTCGACCGTCCCTTCACGCCCGTGCGCGAAGCGGTCGACGTTCTCGACGCGAACGACCCTCAGGCCGTCGCCGACTATTGTTTGAAGCTTCGCGCGGCGCGCGAAGCCCGATGAGGTGGATGGAGATGCTTACTTACAGCGAAGCGCTCGCGAAAATTATCGCCCACGCCCGGCCCGTGGCCGAGGTGGAGACGATTCCTCTTATGTATTCGACCAATCGCGTGCTCGCGCAGGACGTCGTGAGCCCGATGGCGGTGCCGGGCTGGGACAATTCCCAGATGGACGGCTACGCCGTGCGTGCGGCGGACTTGGCGGCCGCGTCCGAAGCGAACCCCGTCCTGCTCCCCGTTGCCGAGCGCATCATCGCGGGCTCGGTCGGCAAGCCCGTCGAAGCGGGCACGTGCGCCCGCATCTTCACGGGCGCCCCCGTGCCCGAAGGGGCCGATACGGTGGTGCCGCAGGAAGAGGTGACGGTGACCGAAGCGGGCGTTCGCTTCACGAAGGCTCCGAAGGAAGGGGCCTGGGTGCGGCGCCTCGGCTCCGACATCGCCGTCGGTTCGACGATTCTGCGCGCGGGCGACCGCCTCACCCCCGCCGCGATCGGCACGGTGGCCTCGATCGGTCGCGCGTACGTGACCGTCTATCGGAAGCTGCGCGTCGGGATTTTCTTCTCCGGGAACGAGCTCGTACAGCCGGGCGAACCCTTGCCCCCGGGCGGGGTCTACAACTCGAACCGCTACATGATCCGCAGCCTTCTGCAGACGCTCGGCTGCGAAGCGTTCGACCTCGGGAGCATTCCCGACACGTTCGAAGCGACCGTGCGCGCTCTGGAGCACGCGAGCGAAACGGCGGACGTCATCCTGACGACGGGCGGCATGTCGGTCGGCGAAGAAGACCACCTGAAGCCCGCCGTCGAAGCGCTCGGCGCCCTTGACGTTTGGCGCGTGAAGTTGAAGCCCGGCAAGCCCCTGGCGTTCGGCAACGTGCGCGGCGTTCCCTATATCGGGCTCCCCGGCAACCCCGTTTCGGGCTTCGTCGTTTTCCTCATGATGGCGCGCCCCTATCTCCTGCGCCGCATGGGCATGACCGACATCGACATGAAGCCGCAGCAGATCCGCGCCGACTTCGAGTGGACGAAGGCGGGGGATCGTGAAGAATTCGTGCGCGTGCGCCGCAACGATGCGGGCGGGCTCGATCTCTTCCACACGCAGAATTCGCAGGTGCTCTCGAGCTGCGCCTGGGCGGACGGTCTGGCGGACATTCCCGCGGGCGCCGTCGTGAAGAAGGGCGACCTCGTCGCCTACTACCCCTTCTGCCAGTTCTTTGCCTGAGAGCAAGTACTTACTAGTTATTACTGGTACGTACCGGTAACCGACAGTTCTTACCAGTACATTTTTTGGTGTGTTTATGAAAATCGAGGTTCTTTACTTTGCCGGCCTTCGCGACGCCATGGGGCGCCGAAGCGAAACCGTGGAACTGGAGGCCGACGCCTCGACCCTGGGTGAAGTGCGCGCGGCGCTCGTCGCCCGAGGCGAACCCTGGGCGAGCGCCTTCGGCAACCTCAAGCGCGTGCGCGGCGCCGTGAATCAGGAAATGGCCGAAGACGCCGATCCCGTGAAGGACGGCGACGAAGTGGCCTTTTTCCCGCCCGTGACGGGAGGCTGATCGTGAGCGGGCAGACGTTCATTCGGGTGAGTCCCGAAGACTTCGACCTCTCGGAGGAAACCGCCCGCATCCGCGCGGCGAATCCGCAGTCGGGCGCGATCGTGAGTTTCGTCGGGGTCGTTCGCAACAAGAACGACGGCTCCGACGTGGCGGCGATGTCGCTCGAACACTACCCGGGCATGACCGAAAAGGCGCTCGGTGCCATCATCGAGTCGGCCCGCGCCCGGTGGTCGATCGACGACGTGACGGTAATTCACCGCGTGGGCGACCTGGCGGTGGGCGACCAGATCGTGCTCGCGCTCGTTTCCTCCGCGCACCGCCGCGAAGCGTTCGAGGCGTGCGAATTCATCATGGATTGGTTGAAGACCGAAGCGCCCTTCTGGAAGAAGGAAAAGACGCCCGAGGGCGAACGCTGGGTCGACGCCCGCGAAAGCGACGACCTCGCCCGCGACCGTTGGGGGACGCGTTCGTGACGAAAGACGGACCGATCGGGCTCGTGGTGCTGGCGGTGGGTTCGGGGGCGGCTCTGGGCGCACTCGGCCGCTGGTTCCTCGCCTACGCGCTCAACCCCCGCACGGATTTGCTACCGCTCGGCACCTTGGCCGCCAACCTCCTCGGGGGGTATCTCATCGGGCTCGCGCTCGCCTGGACGAGCGCGCACCCCGAGATTCCGCCCGCCGCAAGGCTCTTCCTCATCACGGGGTTCTTGGGGGGCTTAACGACTTTCTCGACCTTCTCGGGCGAGAACGTCTCGATGCTCCTTGCGGGCGAAACGGGGCGGGCGCTTGCGCACGCGACCCTTCACGTCGCGGGAAGTTTCGCGGCGACGGCGCTCGGGCTCTTCACGTGGCGCCTCCTCCACTGAGGGATTTTTTTTGAGGATCAAAAGTTGATCCTCGGAAATCGAAGGATCAATTTTTGATCTTCAATGACTCAACCCCGTGAATTTCACGGGGTTTTCTTCTTTCCGACGGGGTCGTTCGGTTGTTTCTGGAGCGGGCTTTTCGTGCCTCGACCGGAAACAATTTGTCGATATTGCCGTTTCCCCGCTTCGTCTTCCCGACTTGAAAACGCGAGGTACACCCCCATATGAATATCAACACGAAATGAAATTCGTCGAGGTGCTCGATCGGGGGTCGGAAGGCCTCCGGCGGACGGGGCCCGCAGGTCCTCCGCACGCACCCGACGCGGGAGACCCTTATGCGTCAAGACAAACTCACCACCAAATTCCAGGAAGCGCTCGGCGAAGCTCAGTCGCAGGCCCTGGCACACGACAATCAGTACATCGAGCCCGTGCACCTTCTCGCGGCGGTGCTCGCCGACAACGAAGGCTCGAGTCGCAGCCTCCTTGAGCGCGCAGGCGTCAACGTCGCGGAACTCACGCGCGAAACGAAGGCCGCAATCGATCGCCTTCCCAAGGTGACCGGCAACGGCGGCGACATTCAGGTGTCGCGCGATCTCGTGAGCGTTTTGAACCTCACGGAAAAGGAAGCGATGAAGCGCTCGGACGCCTACGTTTCGACCGAGATGTTTCTGCTTGCCCTTACGGACGACCGTAGCGACGCGGGTCGCATCGCCCGTGCGGCCGGTTTGCGCCGCGCCGAACTCGAAGCGGCCATCACCGCCGTGCGCGGCAAGGACCCCGTCGACAACCCCGACTCGGAAAACCAGCGCGAAGCTCTGAAGAAGTACACGATCGACCTCACGGCCCGTGCGCTTGAAGGGAAGCTCGACCCCGTGATCGGGCGCGACGACGAAATCCGCCGCACGATGCAGATTCTGCAGCGCCGCTCGAAGAACAACCCCGTGCTGATCGGGGAACCCGGTGTGGGGAAGACCGCCGTCGTCGAAGGGCTCGCGCAGCGCATCGTGAACGGCGAAGTGCCCGACTCGTTGAAGGGAAAGCGCGTGCTGTCCCTTGACATGGCGGGCCTCATCGCGGGCGCCAAGTACCGCGGCGAATTCGAAGAACGCTTGAAGAAGCTCCTTGAAGAAGTGGTCGCTCAGGAAGGGCGCATCATTCTCTTCATCGACGAACTGCACACGGTCGTCGGTGCCGGCAAAACCGAAGGCAGCATGGATGCGGGCAACATGTTGAAGCCCGCGCTCGCCCGCGGCGAACTCCACGTGATCGGCGCGACGACGCTCGACGAATACCGCAAGTACGTCGAAAAAGACGCGGCCCTCGAACGTCGTTTCCAGAAGGTCATGATCGACGAGCCGAGCGTTGAGGATACGATCGCGATTCTGCGCGGCCTGCAGGAAAAGTACGAAGCGCATCACGGCGTCGAAATCACCGACCCCGCGATCGTCGCCGCGGCCGAACTCTCGCACCGCTACATCACGGACCGGTTCCTCCCCGACAAGGCGATCGACCTGATCGACGAAGCCGCCGCCCGCGTGAAGATGGAAATCGACTCGAAGCCCGAAGCGCTCGACCGACTCGACCGTCGCCTCATCCAGTTGAAGATCGAGCGCGAAGCGATGAAGAAGGAAACGGACGACGCCTCGAAGAAGCGTCTCGAAGCGCTCGAAGACGAAATCGAGAAGCTCTCGCGCGAATACTCCGACCTCGAAGAAGTCTGGAAGAAGGAAAAGAGCGAAGCGCTCGGCGCGAAGAGCGTGCGCGACGAAATCGACCGCGTGCGTCACCAGATGGAAGAGTACCGTCGTACGGCGCAGTACGAAAAGCTCGCCGAACTCCAGTACGCCGTCCTGCCGAAGCTTGAAGAACGCCTGAAGAAGGCCGAAGCCGAAGAGGCCGGTCAGCAGCCCGCGCGTCGTCCGAAGCTTCTGCGCACCTCGGTCGGTGCTGAAGAAATCGCCGAAGTCGTGAGCCGCGCTACGGGCATTCCTGTCTCGAAGATGATGGAAGGCGAACGCGCGAAGCTCCTCCACATGGGCGAAGCGATCGAAAAGCGCGTCGTCGGCCAGGACGAAGCCGTGAAGCGCGTGGCGGAAACGATTCTTCGCAGCCGCGCGGGGCTTTCGGACCCGAACCGTCCTTACGGCAGCTTCCTCTTCCTCGGCCCCACGGGTGTCGGCAAGACCGAACTCACGAAGGCGCTCGCCGAATTCCTCTTCGACTCGGACGATGCGATGGTGCGCATCGACATGAGCGAATTCATGGAAAAGCACAGCGTCGCGCGTCTGATCGGTGCGCCTCCGGGGTACGTGGGTTACGAAGAGGGCGGCTACTTGACGGAAGCCGTTCGCCGCAAACCCTACTCGGTGATTCTGCTCGACGAAGTCGAAAAGGCTCATCCCGACGTCTTCAACGTCCTTCTGCAGGTGCTTGACGACGGGCGCATGACGGACGGTCAGGGTCGCACGGTCGACTTCAAGAACACCGTGATCGTCATGACCTCGAACCTCGGCGCGTCCGAAATTCAGGACATGATCGGCGAGCCGCAGGAAAAGGTGAAGAAGGCCGTCATGGACGAAGTGCGCGAGCACTTCCGCCCCGAGTTCGTCAACCGCATCGACGAAATCGTTGTCTTCAACGCGCTCGGCAAGGACCAGATCGGTCGCATCGCCGAAATTCAGCTGCAGAAGTTGCGCGACCGCATGGCCGAGCAGCAGATCGGCCTTGAGGTGACGCCCGCGGCCGTTGCGGAAATCGCCGACGAAGGGTTCGATCCGCACTTCGGTGCGCGTCCTCTGAAGCGCGCCATTCAGGACAAGATCGAAAACGAGATCGCCCGCCTTCTTCTCGAAGGGCGTGCGGCGATCGGCGACACGGTCGTGGTGGATGCGCCCACGAAGCGCTTCACCTTCAACGTGAAGAAGGCGGAAGCGAACGCCTCTTAACACGCGCCCAACCTCCTCATGTCCGAAGGCCGTTCGGGGACCAAGTTCCCCGGGCGGCCTTCGCCGTTTTTGCCGTCTTCGCTTCCGACCCTTTGACGAGGCGTTAAGGGAAGGAAAAGGGCGCGGGGTGACAATAGCTGCTATTCAACCCCGTTCACTCGAAGGAGAAGTGAAGTGAAGAAGACCCTCTTTGCGGCCCTGGCTGCGGCCGCCGTGCTCGCGATGCCCGCGGCCCACGCGGCCGAGACGTCCGTCGTGAAGGCGATCCAGGCCTGCAACGCCGATTTCTTCAAGGCGGTCGCGGCCGACAAGAACATTCCCGAAAGCCTCAAAGTCCGCGACGGCGACATGGCTTATCTGAAAATCGAAAAGGTGCCCCTCGACGTGGTGCTCTTTGAAAAGCCCTTCAAGCAGGACGGCCTCACCGTGACGGGCTACATCTTCAACGACGAAGTGATCCGCTACCTCGGCACCCCCGACATGCACACGCACTTCTGGGGTCTCCTCGTGAAGGAAGACTGGAAGTCGGTCGTCGACAAGATCCAGATCGACTGGGAAGCGGTCGACACGAACCACAAGTCCGCGCACGGTAACCGCATGCAGCGCTCCAACCACGACAAGGAATGGAAGCCCTATCAGCGCGAACAGAATTACACCATGCCCGAACTCGGCATGATCGAGCGCGTCTTCCACGTCGCTCCCTATGAAGACAAGACGATGATCTTCTGCTCGATGCAGTCGGCGGGCGCTCCCTCCGAAGCGATCCTGAAGGAAACGCGTCCCGACCTCCTCTTCGGTGAAAAGGAAGTGCCGGTGCGTCAGGAAGCGATCCAGAGCTCGAACCCCCACGCCGGGATGTAATCGCGCGCACCGAACGCCCACAAAAAAACCCGCGGGAAACCGCGGGGATTTTTTTCGGGTGTTCGAGGGAGGCGGTTCCGGCGCTCTCCGCTCCTCGGGAAAGCGCCGTCCTTCGCACAACTTCAGTTGAGGGTGAAGTTCCCGCGGTCGAAAAAGGCGGGGGCGTTCGCGCCCGTAATCGTCGTCACCTTGCCCGTCGACGTGCAGTAGAGGCGATCGGTGTCGTTGGGCTCGGCCATGAAGGGCTCTTCCGGACGGAAGTACGTGTCAAAGCGCGGCACCTCGATGCCGAAGACGGGGAGAGCTTCCTTCAGAAAGTCCACGATGTCCTCGGCACTTTCGACGATGTGATCCGGGTTGCCGATGGTCACCTGGGAGCCGCCCCAGAGCGTGTTCGGGGCGGACTTGAGCGCGAAGGCCGTGCGCAGTTCGGCGTAGCCGATGAGCGGGTCGTGGAAAAGGCCGAAGCTCGCGATGAGCGCATCCTTCTTCGCGCCGTTGTCGGGCACGCGGTTCTTGATGCGCGTGGCTTCGATCAGAGTGCTCTGCACGCCGAACTGCTCGTCCATTTCGAACATGAGGTCGCGAATGAGTTTGGGTTCGGTAATGAAGTAGCGCATGGCGCTGCCTTCCACCTTCGTGAGGAAGTCCTGCATGTCCCGACCCCACTCGGAGTCGAGGATGCGCTGCAGGCAAATGTTGTCGGCCGACTTGACCTTGCCGCCGATCGAAAGACCCGAATAGAGCGCGGCGCGTCGCTGCGCGAGTTCCCCGGCGGGCGAGGTGACCGTAAAGGGGATGATGCGCTGATGCACCGTCGCCGGCCCGTAGATCTCGGGGAAGTCGTCGGCGTCGGAGAGGAGGTAGGGGAGCGAACGACGGCACGAGGACGAGCGCGGAGCGGCGGCCGCATGCAGCATGTCGTAGTAGGAGGCGTCGTTGGAAAGGATCGTGGAATTCAAGGAGACGAGCTGCGAGACGACGCGAATCGTGCAGGTCGAATCGTCGAAATAGTGCTTCATGAGCAGATCGCGGAACTTTTCACACTCGGCTTCGGTCAGCTCGTTCTTGCGAAGTTCCCCTTCCTCGTAGGCGTAGCACATCACCCCGATCCCGTGCATCGTTGTGACGGTGCCGTCCTTGTTGACGACGTGGATGGGGCGGTCGTAAATGTCGCTCAGGAGGTAGCTTCGGAGGTCCTCGTAGGTCCTATCGGAATACATGTTCCGGTTTTCCGCGAGGTAGTAGTCGACGTGCTTCTGAAACTTGGCCACGTCCCGCGCGTAATGGCGCAGCAACACCGCGCTGATGCTCTGGTGGTCCGTGTCGGAAATGGAGCTCGCAAGCAGGGGAAGGAGGAGCTGCAAAACTTCGTAGAGGGCGTGGTCGAAATCGGGGGATTCGGGCGAGAGCTCGTCGTAGTTCATGGGCGGATCTCTGCGGATCGGCCTCGTGGCGCGGTCCGACGGGAAAATGGGGAAAAAGAGGGCGTTTTCACGCCGAGCGAAGCATTGTACGCCCAAACCGACCCGAGCATAGGTGATTTGCCTCAGAGGGGCGGGCGCTTGAGCCGAAATGGGCCGAGAGGGATCGAAAGGGACCGCAAGGGGGCGAAAAGGCGTCGAAAAAAAAAGTCGCAAAAAGGGCCGGCCGCGCATCGAGCGCGACCGGCCCCGGGAATGTGCCGCCCCGTGCCTTACGAGGCGGCCGCTTCGTTCGAAGCCGTGCGGTCGCGCACGATCCGCTCGACCTCCGTGAACTGATCGGTCACGTGCTTCGACGGAGCCTTGTCAAGGAGCGACACGATCACGATCGCGGCGATCCCGAAAACGAACCCCGGCAGAATTTCATAGAGCCCGAACCAGGCGAAGTGGTTCCAGACGAGCACCGTCGCGGCACCCGTCACAATCCCCGCGAGTGCCCCGTTGCGGGTCATGCGACGCCACCAGAGGGACATGAGGATGACCGGACCGAACGCGGCGCCGAAGCCCGCCCAGGCGTAGGAAACAAGCGACAGAACGAGGCTCTCCGGATCGCGGGCCATCCAGACGGCGAGGGCCGAAATGAGGAGCACCATCGAGCGTCCCACCCAGACCAATTCGCGCTGCGTCGCCTTCGGGCGCAGGAACGAGCGGTAGAAGTCTTCCGTCAGGGTCGAGGAGCAGACGAGGAGCTGGCAGGAGAGGGTCGACATGACGGCCGCAAGAATGGCAGACATCAGCACGCCCGCAATCCAGGGGTTGAAGAGCACGCCCGAAAGCACGATGAAGACGCGTTCGTGGTTTTCCGTCACGAGCGCTGCCTGATCGACGTGGGCGGCGAAGTAGGCCGAGCCGAAAAAGCCCACGCCCACGGCGCCCGCCAGGCAGAAGAACATCCAGAGGATCCCGACGCGGCGCGCGTTCGGGATGACGGCGATGGAACGCGCGGCCATGAAACGCACGAGAATGTGCGGCTGCCCGAAGTACCCGAGACCCCAGGCAAGGAGGCTCACGATGCCGATGAAATTTTGTCCGCGCATGATGTCGAGCATCGCCGGGTTGACGGTCGCGACGGCATCGGTCGCGCTCGTGAGACCCCCGAGGTCCATCATGACCGCAATCGGCGTCACGATGAGCGCGATGCACATGAGCGCGGCCTGAATCGTGTCGGTCCAGGAAACGGCGAGGAACCCCCCGAAAAAGACATAAAGAATCGTGGCGACGGCCCCGACCCAGAGCGCCGTTTCGTAGGGCATCCCGAAGGTGTTCTCGAAGAGCCGCGCCCCCGCGACGACCCCGGACGCGCAGTAAATCGTGAAGAAGATGAGAATGACGAGCGCGGAAATGATGCGAAGCAGATTCTTCTCGTCTTCGAAGCGGTGCGTGAAGTAGTCGGGCAGTGTGAGCGCGTTGTGGGTCTTTTCCGTATAGACGCGAAGACGCGCGGCAACGAGGTGCCAGTTGAGCCAGGAGCCGAGAATCAGGCCGACGGCAATCCAGGCTTCCGAAATCCCGCTCAGAAAGACGGCGCCGGGCAGCCCCATCAGGAGCCACCCGCTCATGTCCGAGGCGCCCACGGAGAGCGCCGTCACGATGCCGCCGAGCGAGCGGCCGCCGAGGATGTAGTCGGAATAGTTTCGGGTGTAGCGATAGGCGAAGACGCCGACGCCCACCATCAGGACGAGGTACCCGATGAATGTAACGGCAGTGGGATTCGAAAACATGCGATCGTCGTTGTTGTTATGAGTGGCGTGCGATCCGTACGGCGGGCGGCGGGGGACCGCCCCGGGCGGAGTGCGAACGGGCGAAAAAACGGGGCCGAAGCGTATAAACGTCGGCCCCGAAACTTTCAGTATAGGGGCAGACGCTTCGACGCGTTGTCGGAAATCTAGGGAAAACACCGTAGATTTCAAGAAATTCGCGTTCGAAACGACCGTTGCCCCCGGGCGGACTCAGCCGCCGATGTAGCTCATTTCGATTTTCGGGCGGTCGGGGGCGAGCCCGAGCGAGCGCAATTCCGAGTAGCGGTCTTCGCGTGCGCTCCAGATGCGGCCGAGCGCCGTTTCGATTTCTTCGTCCGTGGCGCCGCCGCGCAGCATCGTGCGCAGGTCGTACCCTTGCGTTGCGAAAAGGCAGAGGTAGAGGCGCCCGTCCATCGAGAGCCGGGCGCGGGAGCAGTCGCGGCAGAAGGCCTGCGTGACGGAGCTGATGAGGCCGAATTCGCCCGCGCCGTCGCGGTAGCGCCAGCGCGAAGCGGTTTCGCCCGGGTAGTTGGGGTCGATCGGATCGACCGCCCACCGCTCGGCAATCCGGTCGAGCGTTTCGCGCGAGGGAACAACCTCGGTCATGCGCCAGCCGTTCGAAGTCCCGACGTCCATGTATTCGATGAAGCGGGGAATGACGCCCGTGCCGCGGAAATGTTCGGCGATGCGAACCGTTTCGGCTTCGTTGACGCCGCGCTTCACGACCGTGTTCACCTTCACTTGGAAGCCTTCGGCAAGCGCCGTGTCGATCCCCGCCAACACCTTGGCGGCCGGGAATCCCACGTCGTTGAAGCCCTGGAAGATGTCTTCGTCGATGGCGTCGAGACTCACCGTCACGCGCTTCAAGCCCGCTTCGGCAAGCGCGCGCGCCTTTTTGGCGAGAATCGAGCCGTTCGTCGTCATGGCGATGTCGATCGGCTCGCCCGAGGGCGTACGCAGCGCGGCAAGGCGCTCGACAAGCGTTTCGATGCCGCGGCGCAGGAGCGGCTCCCCGCCCGTGAGGCGCAGCTTCACGACGCCGTTGCGCACGGCGATCGCCGCGAGCCGCTCGATTTCCTCGAAGGTGAGGAGTTCCGTCATCGCGAGAAACCGATGGCGCGAGGTGAAGACCTCTTTAGGCATGCAGTAGCGGCAACGGAAATTGCAGTGGTCCGTCACCGAGATGCGCAGATCGTGCAGGGGACGCCCGAGCCGATCGCGCCAAAAGCCCCCTTCGCGTGTCACGTCGCCCGTTTGCGGGACGGGAAGCGTGCGGATCGCGTTCTCGGCGGGCTCAATCGGAATGGTGCGGGCAACGGCCATGGGCGTAAATCCTTGGGGGTGAATGGGGGCGGATGCCGCTTCGGAGCTTCGGAAAGGGTTCTCCGGCAAGCGACGGGCGAAAGTCGATTGTAGGCGCGAACCCGAGTTGCCGAAAGGCGCCGAAGGAGGGATGGCGCTACCTCTTTCGAATTACACGACGGTCGCCGAGGCGGTCGGGAGACCGAGCACGACCTCCGGGAAGCCGCCTCGCGTCGAGTGTCGGGCTTCGGACGTCAAAGCGGCAGCGTATCCGCGCCTTGCGCCACCGCGCGGTAAAAGTCGTAGCGCGCAGGGTCGATTTCGCCCCGTTCGAGCGCGGCCTTCACCGTGCAGCCCGGCTCCTTCAGGTGACGGCAGTTGAAGAAGCGACAGCCCGAAGCGTGTGCGGCGATGTCGGGCATGGCACGCAGGATGTCGTTCAACGCCAGGTGCGCGAGACCGAACTCCTGAAAGCCCGGCGTGTCGATCACGGCGCCGCGCCAGTCGTCGGCTTCGGCGTCGTACCACCGGGCCGCGGTGGTGGTTTGTTTGCCGAGGTCAAGCGCCTCGGAAAATTCCCGCGTCGCGGCCTGCGCGTGGGGAACGAGCAAATTCAGAATCGTCGACTTCCCCATCCCCGACTGACCGACGAGGAGCGACGCCTTCCCCGTAAGGCGCGGCAGGAGCGTCGAGCGGGTCACGTCGGGCTCGGATTTTGCGGACACTTCGATCACGTCGTGACCGATCGAGCGCAGAAGGTCGATCTGCTTGCGGGCGGCGTCGTTCTCGTCCGGAAGGTCGCACTTGTTGCGAACGACGAGCGCGGGAATACCTGCCTGGTGCGAGGCAAGAAGCGCCTTCCAGATGAACCAGGGGTTGAAGGTCGGGCGCGAGGCGAAAACGATGCAGACGAGATCGATGTTGGCGGCAAGCGTTTTGACGCGCCACTCGTCCGAGCGGTACAGAAGGTTCGCGCGCGGCTCGATCGCTTCGATTGCACAGACGCCCGACGCGGGGGGCGTACAGCGGACGATGTCGCCCACGACGACGTCCCCTTTTTTGCCGCGACGGTGCGCTTCGAAGCGATCGCCCTCGGGGGTCGTGACGAAAAAGTGCCGGCCGTGCGAAGCCGTCACGCGTCCCGTGACGAGCGGCAGCGTCGTTGCGGGTTGCTGATCGGCGCGCCCCCGCGCGTTGCGGGAGCGGTTCTCGGAGAATTTGGGCTTGGCCATCGGTCAGGAATCCTTTGCACCGGGTTGAGAAAGTGCGGTGTCGGCGTTGTTTTTCGCACGGGCGCCGTCGCCTTCTTTGGTTGTTTCGGTTTTTGGGGTTTCGTCGTCTTCGTTGCCTTCTCCATCGGCCTTTTCGGCAGGTACGGAAGGCGTTTTCGGAGGCGTTCGGAGAAGAAAGTCGGGAACCGCCTCGTCCTTCGTCGTTCGGAGGGCGGCCGCGGTGTCGTTTTTGAGGTTGCCCTCGGCCCCCGCGGGATCGTTGCCGACTTCAAGCCCCACGGCGTATCGGCGGTCGTCGAGCGCTTCGTCGACCGTTCTGCGACTTTCAGTTTCTTCCCGCTCTTCCCTTCCGTCGGCAAGCGCCCGCGCGAGCGCGGAGCGCTCGAGAACGGGCCTGTCGAGCTCGGCGAGCAACACCGAAAATCCGTACGGGAAACGCGCTTCGTCGAGCGGCCGACCCTCGGCTTTCGCCCGCGTCAGAATTGCTTCGATGCGCATCCCGGCGTGAGGCCGCCGGTAGTGAAAGAGCGAATAAAGGCGCGAGGGCGCGAGCGTCGTCGCGTAGTCGCGGTGCAGTCGCACGAGAGCTCGCACGAGGTCGTCGGGTCGGGCGACTTGTGCGGCGAACCGATCGGCATCGTACTGCATGAGGCGCGAAAAAAGATTGACGACGGGTCGAAGCGGATAAAAAAGTACGGGGAAGGCCACGATCGCACAGGCGATCATGAAGCCCGCATGCGTGCCGGGGCGATCGAGCGGCACGTCCGCCAAACCGAAGCCCGCATAGAATTCGGGCGAGTCGCCGAACTGCCCCGCCGCCCAAAAGAGGAGCGCCCCCACGAGCGAGAAAAGGACGACGCGCAAAAACGCGTGCCCGTGGCGGATGTGGCCGACGTCGTGCGCGAGAAGCGCAAGGAGTTCGCCGCGCGAGAGGCGCGCGGCCGCGTGTGCGAAGAGTACGACGCGGCGACGCCGCCCGAACCCTGCGAGCACGAGGTGCGAATGGTCCCAGGAGCGGGGACGCGTCATGATGCAAAGGTCCGTCATTTCGATCCCGAGCGCCGCGAGGTAGTCCCGCGCGAGCGCAACGAGCGCCGGATCGTCGACGGGCTTCGCGCGGCGCCCCCAAAAGAGGCCCTTCGCCGTCGAAAAGCCCCAGCGCCACACGAGGTAGAGGACCCAGAGCACCCAGCCCGCAACCCACCAGTATTCGCCCGTCGCTTCAAGAAGCGCCATGAGAACGGCGACGAGCGGCAACGCGACGAGCCAGCCCGCGAGCGTTTCGCGCGCGGTGCGCGCAAGCCACGGTCCGCGCTCGCGTCGCATGTAGCCGTAGCGTTCGGCAACGCGAAAGCGCGCGAACCAGCCGAAGGGAAATTCCAGGAGCGCGGCCGCACCGAGCAGGAGCGCAAGGAGCGTCCACTGCACGACGAGCATGTTCGAGGAGAGCCCCATCGCAAGCGCCGTCAGAAAGGTGAGTCCGTGCCCGAACGTCATGAGAAGCGCGAAGGCCGCGCCGAGAAAGGTGAGAAGAAGCGCCGCCTGCGCCGTTTCGCCCGTGTAGTCGGCCGCTTTGCGGTGCGCCGCTTCGGAGAGTCGTCCGACGAAGGGTTCCGGCAGGTGCCGGGCGGCACGGTCCGCGGCATGGGTCTGCAGCATCGTGAGGACGCATTCGAGGACCACGAAGAGCGCGAGCGCGCCGAGAAAGAGGTGTTCGAAGTTGTTTGCCGAGAGTGTCATGGAACAAGCAGGCGGGCGGCCGGGCGGAACAAAATCGTCCTCGCGGACGATTCCGGAAAAAGTAACTCGAATCCGACATTATCAGGGGTTTTCCGCCCGAAGGTTTTTTCGGACCGCGTTCGGCCTCGTTAGAATGGCGGCACGATGCGGGGGCGCTCGAGCGCTCCCGCGGCGAAGATGCCGTTTAACCCACGAAGAAGGAGCGACTCATGGTCGAAGTTCCTCAGCGCGACCCGTCCTATGCGGACGACAACCTCATCTGGATCGACATGGAAATGACGGGCCTGCAGCCCGAAGTGAACCGCGTGATCGAGGTGGCCGCCATCATCACGGACAAGAACCTCAACATCCTGCACGAGGGCCCCGTCATCGCGATCCGTCAGGACCGCTCGGTGATCGACGGGATGGATGCGTGGAACACCGAAACGCATACGAAGTCGGGCCTTGTGAAGCGCGTGCTGGAGAGCACCGTCGACGAAGAAGAAGCCGCCAAGCGCTTCGTGGAAGTCTTCCGCCGCTTCGTTCCCGAGGGGAAGAGCCCGATGTGCGGTAACACGATCGGTCAGGACCGCCGTTTCATGGCGCGCTGGATGCCCGAAATGGAGCGCTACTTCCACTACCGCTCGATCGACGTCTCGACCCTCAAGGAACTCGCCCGCCGCTGGGCGCCCGACAAGGTCTGGGTTGGCACGAAGTCGACGAAGCACCAGGCCCTCTCCGACATCGCGGAAAGCATCGACGAACTGCGCCACTACCGCCGCACGATTCTCTCGATCTGAGGCACCCCGTCGAATATTCGGATGCCTGTTCGGTCAAAAAACGCGCGGTAATCCTGGAGAAATTCCGTTTTTCTAGGGTAAGCCCCGTAAAGAAAAGTTTCCGGATTCGGCATACTTTGCACAAGCACCGCAACCGTTTGTCAAAGCGGACCCCTTGGAAAGTCTTGACAAACGGAAGAACGGATCGATTGAAAGCGGCCCAGCACCGCGCGCTTTTCGGAGCCCGGGCTCGGACCGCAAAAACAAAACATTAGGAGAGTATCACTATGGGCATTAACGCTTGGATTGCCTTGGTGGTCGTGGGTGTGGCCGTCTGGGCCCTCATCAAACGCTACGAAACGCGTCTCGTGCTGATCGCGTCGGGTCTTTTCCTCTGCATCATTTCCTGGGACCTGATGGGCGGCCTCGACGCCTTTGCCAAATCGATGACGAACTCGAGCCTCGTCATGGCGATCTGCTCGTCGATGGGCTTTGCGTACGTCGCCAAATACACGGGCGCTGACCGCTCGCTCGTTCACTACCTGGCGAGCCCGATTCGCGGCCTCGGTATCTTCCTCATCCCGGTGTGCACGACGATCACCTTCTTCGTGAACATCGCCATTCCTTCGGCCGCGGGCTGCGCCGCCGCCGTCGGTTCGACCCTCATTCCGGTGATGCTCCGTGCGGGCATCAAGCCCGCTGCGGCCGCCGCCGCGGTTCTGGGCGGTACGATCGGTTCGTACCTCTCGCCGGGTACCTCGCACAACCCGTACGTCGCCAACATGGCCAAGATGGACGTCATGGACTTCATTGCCTACCATGCGCCCTACTCCTTCATGATCGGCGCCATCTCGGTGGTCGGCATCCTCATCGTCTGCTTCGTCCTCGGCGACCACAAGGGCTCGACCGAAGCCCGCGTCGACGAATCGAAGCTCCAGAAGAACGAGCCGGACTTCAAGCCCAATCCTCTCAACGCGCTCGTTCCGATCATCCCGATCACGCTTCTTCTCGTCGGCAACATCTGGGTTCCCGCGATGAAGATGGGTGTTGCGCAGGCCATGGTGCTCGGTGCCGTGATCGGCCTCGTCGTCGGTCGCGCCAATCCGCAGAACTTCACGAAGGAATTCTTCAACGGTACGGGCAAGGGCTACGCCGACGTGATGGGCATCATCATCGCCGCCGGCGTCTTCGCCGCCGGCCTTCGCTCCGCGGGCCTCATCGACGCCTTCGTCTCGATGCTCAAGGACTCGAACGACATCGCCCGTTGGGGCGGCTCGATCGGTCCGTGGATCATGGGCGTGATCACCGGCTCGGGCGACGCTGCGACGCTCGCCTTCAACGAAACCGTGACCCCGCACGCGGCCGACTTCGGCATGACGATCGAAGGTCTGGGCGGCCTCGCCTTCCTGACGGGCGCTGCCGGTCGTACGATGTCGCCGATCGCCGGCGTGACGATTCTCGTCTCCGGTATCGCCATGGTGAGCCCGATCGAAGTCGTGAAGCGTACGGCGCTTCCGATGACGGTGGCCGTCATTGCCTGTGCGCTCCTGATGGTCTGATCGGGATTCGCACGACTCCCCGAGTGCGAACGTTCGGGGAGACTCTCTTTGCAAGGGACGATCCGCTTCGCGCGGCTCGTCCCTTCGTCGTTTTTGGGTTTGGATCGGCTCTCGTCGAGCCTCTTCGGCCCCCCGGCGCGCCTTCACTTCGAAAGCCTCCTGCCGTTCGCTCTGCGCGGTGCCTCATCGACCGTCCGCCGAACGTTCGGGCATACGGTTGAGAAAGCGCCTCCCCGAGCAGCGCTGCGCCCTCGAAGCGTCCGTCGTCCGCTTGTCCGAACGGCCCGACGGAGCACCGGGGTTCCCGTCCGAATGCTTCCGACTTGCCGCTCTCAAGCGCTCGAAGACCAAGAAGAATGCCCGCAAAGCCGGAAGCTTCGCGGGCGTTGGGGTGTGAAGTTCGACTTCGCGCAGCGGCGCGACAAGCGACGCTTACGGGGCGTTCGTGCGGTCGTCCGAGGCCGTGCCGGACGTCGTGCCGGAGGAGGGCGGCTCAATCGCCCCGGAAGCCTCTGCGGCTTCGGCGGCTTCGGCACGGTGCACCGGGTACTTGAGCCAGGCCTGGAACATGGCCATGCCGATCGCAAGAAGGAGCGGCCCGAGGATGAGCCCCAGAAATCCGAACGAAATCACCCCGCCGAAAACTCCGAGAAAGACGAGCCCCATGGGGAGGGTCGAGCCGCGGGCGATGAGAAGCGGTCGCACGAGGTTGTCGACGAGTGCCACGACGATCGAGCCCCAGGCGCAGAGGAAAAGCGCCATGCCGACTTCCCCCTTCGTGTAGAGCCAAATCGCAACGGGAATCCACACCAGAGGCGGTCCGATGGGAACAACCGAGACGATGCAGACGGCGCTCGAAAGGAGTAGCACCCCCGGCACCCCTGCAATCCAGAACCCGATCCCCGCCACGACCCCCTGACAGAGTGCGGTCCCGACGATGCCGAGCACGACCGAGCGGGTGGTGTTCGTGAGGATGTCGAGGATTTCGGATTGGATCCCGCCCGAGACGCGTTCGAGCATCGTGGCGATGCGGTCCGAGAACCAGGCGCCGTCGCGGTAGAAGAAAAAGACGATGAAGGTGACGAGCGCGAGCTGCACGAGGCCGTTGCTGACGTTGAGCGCGGTGCCGAGAACGACTTGCGTCGCCGGTTGAATGATCTGCTCGATCGTGTGCCCGAGAGTCGAGGGATCGATGGCCGTCATCACCTGCTCGTAGAGCCACTCGCCCACGTAGGGCGTGTCTTTGACGGCCTGCAAAATGGGCATCGGGTCGCGCACCCAGTCGGCGACGAGCGTCACTGCTTTCGGAATCTGCTGTGCGACGACGAGAAGGAGCACCGAGAGCGGAATGAGGATGACGACGATGATCGCCGTGATCATCAGGAAGGCCGCGGGCGTTGCGGCGTGGCCGAGGGAATTTCGAATCCGCGCGAATAGGGGCCACGTGACGACCGAAAGAATCGCGGCGATCAGGATGGCCGTAAGAAAGGGTTCGACGATGTAGTAGCACCCCACCGCGACCGCTGCGGTAAAAAGAATGCGCAGGAGCAGGTCGAGCCTCTCGTTGAAGGACAGGGACCGCGCGAAATTGAGGGCCGTGTTGCGGTCGAGGGGCGTGCGTGGAGGCGTATCCGTCATGCGTTGCTCGCGAGTTCGGTGGGGATCGAAAGGGAAAGAGGCTTGCCCCCTTTCCCTTTGTGGAGCTTAACGCAGACGGGGCGGCGTATCGAGGGGCACGCACCCGTTCAAGGTGAGGCGCTTCGCGCTCTCGTAGATGGCGTCGATCGCGGCCGTGCGCGTGTAGGTCTTGCGCCAGACCATGATGACGCGGCGGTGCGGCGCCGGATTCTTGAAGGGGATGATGTGAATCGGCGTCGGCAGGCACGAGAGGTACGGAACGGCCGAGGCGGGGAGAACCGTGATGCCGAGACCCTGCGCGACCATGTGGCAGATCGTCTGCAGGGAGGAGCCTTCGACCATGCGGCGGGCCTTGGCTTTCGCCTTCGCTTCGCGGCTCGGGAGGTCGGGGCGGGAGACGGGCTTCCGAAGGTCCGGGCAGACGCCGAGGATCTGGTCGCGGAAGCAGTGGCCCGCACCGAGAAGCAACATCGTCTGATCCTTGAGTTCGTTCGGGCCCACGTAGTTGCGGTTCGCCCACGGGTGATGCGACGGAATCGCCACGACGAAGTCTTCCTGGTAGAGCTCGCGCGTCATGAAGCCCGTGTCGGAAATCGTGTCGGCCATGATGGCGACGTCGAGAAGCCCGGTGCGCAGCTTGTGAAGAAGCTCCGACGTATAGGTCTCCTCGATGTAGAGCGGCATCTTGGGAACGTCGTTCGAGAGTTCGCGAATGAGGGGCGGCAGAAGGTACGGCCCGATCGTGTAGATGACGCCCACGCGCAGCGGACCCGTCAGGGGATCGCGCCCGTTTTCGGCGATTTCGAGAATCCGTTCGGTTTCGGAAATCACGCGCTGGGCCTGCTCGATGATGAGTTCTCCGATGGGCGTGATGGAGATGTCGTTCGCACGGCGTTCGAAGATGCTGACGTTGAGTTCGTCTTCAAGCTTCTTGACGGCAACGGAAAGCGACGGCTGGCTCACGCAGCACCGTTCGGCGGCTCGGCCGAAGTGGCGTTCGCGGGCCACGGCGAGTACGTACTTCAGTTCGGTAAGAGTCATGGCGATGTGAGGTCAAATGGAAAAAGCGTTGTACGAAAAATAAATTCGGCGTGCCCGAGAAACTTCAGGCGGCAAGAAATTCGGCTTTGGCGGAGAACCACCGTCGGGCGTGGGCAAGCGCGCGGTCGCGGTCTTCGCGCAACCACCGCTCGGCTTCGCGTCGTGCGGCTTCAAGGAGCGCCCCGTCCGTTTCCAGATTGGCAAAACGTAGCAAAGGCATCCCCGACTGACGTTCGCCGAGGAATTCCCCGGGACCGCGCAACTGCAAGTCGCGTCGGGCGATTTCGAACCCGTCCGTCGTTTCGCGGATGATCTTGAGGCGCTCGCGCCCGAGTTCGGAGAGTTCGCCCCCGTAAAGCAGGAGACAAGCGCTGCGGGCGGCTCCGCGTCCCACGCGGCCGCGCAACTGGTGCAGCTGTGCGAGTCCGAACCGCTCGGCGTGTTCGATCACCATGAGGGTGGCGTTCGGAACGTCGACACCCACTTCGATCACAGTAGTGGCAACGAGCAAATCGGTTTCCCCGGAAGCGAAAGCGGTCATGACGGCTTCTTTCTCGGGAGCGCTCATCGCACCGTGAAGAAGCGCCACTTTGAGGTCGGGAAGCGCCCGTTGCAGTTCTTCGGCCGCCTGAACGGCGGGCGTCAGGTCGAGAGCTTCGCTTTCTTCGATCAGAGGACAGACCCAGTAGGCCTGGCGTCCTTCCGCAACGACCGCGCGCACAAGCGCAACGACTTCGTTTTTCCGCTCGATCCGAATCGTCTTCGTCGTGACGGGCGTGCGCCCCGGAGGCAACTCGTTGATCACGGACACGTCGAGGTCCGCGAGGTAACTCATCGCCAGCGTGCGCGGAATGGGGGTCGCCGAGAGCATGAGAAGGTGGGGTTTCGCGGCATTCGCATCCGCTTCAACCGTCTCGCCCGATTCGCTCTCAACGCCCGCCGCCCCGTTCGTGCGAAGCGCGAGGCGCTGCGCGACGCCGAAGCGATGCTGTTCGTCGACGATCGCAAGACCGAGGTTTTCAAACCTCACCCCGTCCTGAATGAGGGCGTGGGTCCCCACAACGATGCGCGCTTCGCCCGAGGCGATTTCTTCGAGCGCGCGGCGCTTTTCGGCGGCTTTCAACCGCCCCGTCAACCACGCGGTGCGAATGCCAAGCGGCGTCAACCAATCGACGAGCTTTTTGAAGTGCTGTTCGGCGAGGATTTCGGTCGGGGCCATGAGGGCCGCCTGATAGCCCGCTTCAACGGCGCGAAGGGCGGCCAGCGCCGCGACGACCGTTTTGCCGCTCCCGACGTCCCCCTGCACGAGTCGGTGCATGGGTTCGGGCCGTGCGAGGTCCGAGGCGATTTCCTTCCAGACGCGTTCCTGCGCGCCCGTAAGTGCAAAAGGCAGGTGCTCGCGAAAGCGAACGATGAGGTTCGCGTCCGCCCGGGGCGCGAGCACCAGCGCGACCGCCTTGCGCGCAAGGCGCCGCGTTTCCCCGAGCGAAATCTGCTGCGCGAGGAGTTCGTCGAATTTGAGTCGCTCCCAGTGCGGGTCTGTTCGGTCGCGAAGCGCGTCGGCGGACGCGTCGGCGGGGGGATTGTGGAGGTACTCGAGCGACTCGCGAAGGCGCGGGAGCCCGAGCCGCTCGGTAACGGCGACGGGCACGAGATCTTCGACCTGCAAGTCGAGCATCGCGCGGTCGATGCGCTTGCGAAGCCACTTTTGCTGAATGTTTTCGCCCAAGGGGTAAATCGGGGTGAGCGCCTGCGGGAGGTTGTCCGTGCGACTCACGGGGGGCTTGATCCGGGGATGAACGATTTCAAGACCCCCGCCGAAAGCTTCGCGCGGCTCTCCGAAAACGCGAACGGTTTTACCGGGCTGCAACTGCGACTGAATGCTCGGGTAATAGTGGATGAAGCGCAACTGAAGGCGTCCCGTGCCGTCCGAGAGAATCGCGGAAAACTGCTGACCGCGGGGTGTGGCGACAAAGCCCGAGCGTTCGACGGTTCCCTGCGCCTGCTGCACTTCTCCGGGGTTGAGACGCCCGATCGGCGTGATGCGCGTCTCGTCTTCGTAGCGCAACGGAAGGTGCAGGACGAAGTCCCAGTCGGAAACGAGCCCGAGCTTGCGGAGGCGCTCCGAGAGCGGAGCGAGCTTTTCCTGACGAATGACGCCCGCCGTCCTCCCCGCGGCACCCTTTCGGGGCCGCGCGGCAGAGGTTTCGGACGAAGCCGCGCCGAATTCCTGCGCGTAGCGGGACGTGGAAGTGTGGGTGTTCGCCATGACGATGAAGAGTTGCTCGGGGAGACGAAGGACGGACGACGCTCGGACTTTTCTATCGAAAATCGGTTGCGCGCGCCGTGCGGTCGTACTCAAAACGTAGGTCGAATCGGTATTCTATCGGAAAAAGAACATTGATAGTTAGTGAGGCGATCAACAAAAACTATTGGAAGCAAAAAACGCGTCGGACGCGCGTTTTTCGTGCGGAAAAATCGACCGAGGGGACGACGTTCGATCGGTGCCGCCGCGTGTTGGATACCGTCGAAAGCGGAACTAAGTATTTATGCGTACATACCAAGGAACAAAGGGCCTCGGAGACTTTCTTTTACAAGTCTACGTATTTATCGGGCTATGTCCTATTCCTTTAGAGGTAATTCGAAAGATTTATAGATCGAGCGGGCGAATCGTAGAGTTGCCCGCTAAGCCCCGTCGATGTTGGCTTTGCGGGAAACCGAAGAACCGTTTGTACAGGCCCGCCGAAAGAGGGGGGTTATGTCAAAAGAAGGAGAGAAGATAGGGGTTTCTCCTTATAGGTCCCGAGATGTACGGCGGCTACACTCGGCGCACCTGATGTCGATAAGTTTGGACGCAACAAGGACAAAGGACCTGAAAAAGCCGATTGTCATACGTAAGAATACGTATTTTCAAGAAGGCCTCGTTCGATGGTTCTATCTCGCAGGTGCAAGGTTGCCTTACACTTATGGGTGAAATGTCTTAGATGTCGACACTGTCGTACACGGGCGTTTTCAGTTCGTCTGCGCCGCTTTTAGGAGAACAGCGACTCAGATCGAATTGCCGGGTCGAAAGGCCCGAAAAGGATCCATCGTCGTCGAATCCGCCGCGCGGCCCCGAGCCGCGGAGAGGGTGCGACGAACGAACAGTCCGCCTTGGAGGACGATATCTCTGAAAGGGACTGCACGGTTGGACCGCGTCGGAGACCCCGCGACGAAGGTTGTTCCCTTCTTCGTTTCGGGAAGCCCCTTTGAACGGGCATTGGGCGGCGGAACAACGGTGTGATCGGCGGCTGCGGCGTTTTCGAGCGTTGCGGCGGCTCCAAGTAGGGTGAGTTGTGAGACTGGATGGCTAACCGGGCCGGGGTCCCGGGCGGTCATTCCGCCCGCCGACGGCGGGTTTTCCGAGGATTATCTATGAAAATTATCTACACCGACGTGCTCGTGATCGGTGGTGGTCTTGCCGGTCTGCGTATGGCCGTTGCCGCCAAGCGCCGTGGGCATGACTCGATCGTCCTTTCGCTCGTTCCGCCGAAGCGCAGCCACTCGAAGGCCGCTCAGGGCGGCATGCAGGCTTCCCTCGGTAACGTGATCAAGGGTGCCGGCGACAACGAAGACGTCCATTTCGGCGATACGGTCCGCGGCTCCGACTGGGGTGCCGACCAGGAAGTCGTCCGCATGTTCGTCAACACCTCGCCCAAGGCCGTGCGCGAACTCGCCGCCTGGGGCTGCCCCTGGAGCCGTATCACCCCGGGCGACCGTCAGGTGATCATCAACGGTGAAAAGGTCACGATTACGGAACGCAAGGAAGCCGCCGGCCTCGTCGCCCAGCGCGACTTCGGCGGTACGAAGAAGTGGCGTACGTGCTACGTGTCGGACTGCACGGGCCACGCCATGCTCAACGTCGTTTCCGACCGCATCATCGCCGAACAGGTTCCCGTTATCGAACGCGTCGAAGCGCTCTCGCTCATCCATGACGGCAAGCGTTGCTACGGTGCCATCGTCCGCGACCTGATCACGGGCGAACTCATGGCCTACGTCTCGAAGGCCACTGCCATCGCCACGGGCGGTGCGGGCCGTATCTACCGCGTCACGACGAACGCCGTGATCTGCGACGGCACGGGCTACGACCTCGCGCTCGGCACGGGTGTCGCCACGCTCTCCAACATGGAAGCCATCCAGTTCCACCCGACCGGCATCTTCCCCGCCGGCATTCTCGTGACGGAAGGCTGCCGCGGCGACGGCGGTCTCTTGCGCGACGTCGACGGCCATCGCTTCATGCCGGACGTCGAACCGGAAAAGAAGGAACTCGCCTCGCGCGACGTCGTCTCCCGTCGTATGGAAGAACGCATCGCTCAGGGCAAGGGTGTGAAGAGCCGCTTCGGCGAACACATCTGGCTCGACATCACGCTGCTCGGCGAACACCACATCAAGCACAAGCTGCGCGAAGTCTACGAAATCTGCCACTACTTCCTCGGCGTCGACCCGACGAAGGAATGGGTCCCGGTTCGTCCGGCCCAGCACTACACCATGGGCGGCGTTCGTACGAACCCGACCGGTGAAAGCCCGACGCTCAAGGGTCTCTTTGCCGCGGGCGAAGCCGCGTGCTGGGACATGCACGGCTTCAACCGTCTCGGCGGCAACTCGGTTGCCGAAACGGTCGTCGCGGGCATGATCGTCGGCGAATTCATCGCCGACTTCTGCGACAAGCCCGAAAACGGCATCGACATCCCGACCTCGGTCATCTACGACGCGCTCGCCAAGGAAGAAGCCCGCCTCAAGGCCTTCGTCACGAACGGCGGCAACGAAGACGCCGTCAAGATCCGCACCCGCATGCAGGACATCATGACGACGAAGATCGGTATTTTCCGTCGCGGCTCCGACATGGAAAGCGCCGTTGCCGAGCTCGAAGACCTCTACAAGCGCTCCTTCAACGTGCCCGTCAAGGACGTTGCCGGTCCGAACCCCGAACTCGTCTACGCCTACCGCACGCAGAAGATGCTCCGCGTCGCCCTCACGGTGGCCGCGGGCGCTCTCAACCGCAAGGAATCGCGCGGTGCGCACTTCCGCGAAGACTACCCGGTTCGCGACGACGTGAATTGGCTCAACCGCACGATCGCCACCTGGAAGGAAGGCGACACGCTGCCGACGCTCTCGTACCAGAATCTCGACATCAGCAAGATGGAACTCCCCCCGGGCTTCCGCGGCTACGGTGTCAAGAACTACATCGAGAACCCCGAATCCGCCAAGCGTCAGGCCGAAGTCGACGCGATCCGCGCGAAGATGGAAGCCGAAGGCGCCGACCGCTTCGCCATCCAGAACGCTCTGATGCCGTATCAGCACCTCTTGCCGAAGCGTCTGCTCGGCAAGAACGAACGCATCGACGAACCCCTGAACGATTAATTTGGAGCTGAAAGCTAAATGAGCCAAGTTCAAGAGACCAAAAAGCATCGCATGCTCAAGATCAGCATCCTGCGCTACAACCCGCAGGATCCTGAGAGCGTGCCGCACATGCAGACGTACGAGCTCGAAGAATCCGACTCGATGACCCTCTTCATCGCGCTCAACGAACTGCGCGATCATCAGGATCCGACGCTTCAGTTCGACTTCGTCTGCCGCGCCGGCATCTGCGGCTCGTGCGCCATGATGATCAACGGCAAGCCGGGTCTGGCCTGCCGTACGCTCACCCGCGACCTGCCGACCGAATTCACGCTCGCTCCGCTGCCTGCGTTCGAGCTGATCGGCGACCTTTCGGTCAACACCGGCAAGTGGATGCGCGATATGTCCGAGCGCATGGAAGCCTGGGTGCACATGAAGGAAGAAGAGGTCGACCTTCGCAAGAAGGAAGTCCCGATGGATCCGCAGCTCGCCGAAGACATCTACGTGCTCGACCGTTGCGTCGAATGCGGTTGCTGTATCGCCGGTTGCGGTACGGTCCGCATCCGCCCGGACTTCGTGGGCGGCGTGGGCATCAACAAGATCGCCCGCTTCCGTCTCGACCCGCGCGACGACCGCAACGACGCCGACTACTACGAAGTGATCGGCGACGACTCGGGCGTCTTCGGCTGCATGTCGCTGCTTGCCTGCCACGACTTCTGCCCGAAGGATCTTCCCCTGAAGACCCAGATCGCGTTCATTCGTCGTAAGATGGCTGAACAGGGTATGCGCGGCTACGACAAGGTTTTGCCGAGCCCCCATAAAAAGGCTATCCCCATCAAGCCGATTAAGCAGTAATATATAGCCGTTACCGCCTTCGGGACCTCTTAAGGGTTACCTCCTACGAGGTAGGACAAAGAGGTCCCGGACGGAAACGGCTCAACCGGAACCTGATTGGAGGACCAAACCGAGGGAAAGTTCCCGCGGTACCGATCAGGGGATTTCAATGGTGGCGAGAAGCATCGCCGGCCGACAAAACGACCAGACTTCCGCCGCCGGGATTTTTTGAGGAGCAAAAAAATGTCCCGTATTGAAAGCGACTTCCTTGGCGAACTCGAGATTCCTGATGACGTCTACTACGGCGTCCAGACGATGCGCGGCAAGCAGAATTTCCACATCACGGAAATGCCGATGTCCCAGGAACCGTTCTTCGCGATCGCCTACGGCTACGTGAAGAAGGCCGCCGCGATGGCCAACAAGGAACTCGGCTGCATCCCGGCCGACGTCGCCGACGCTCTCATCTGGGCTTCCGAACAGCTCATCGCCGGCAAGTACAACGACCAGTTCGTCACCGACTGGCTCCAGGGCGGTGCCGGTACGTCGACCAACATGAACTGCAACGAAGTGATTTGCAACCTCGCTTGCGAACACCTCGGCCTCGCCAAGGGCGACAAGAAGGTCTCCCCGAACGACCACGCCAACTTCGGCCAGTCGACGAACGACACCTACCCGACCGCTCTTCACCTCTCGCTCATCCTTCGCAGCCGCGTGCTCGTGAAGGCCGTTGAAGACCTCCGCGACGCCTTCTACCGCAAGGCTGAAGAAACGAAGGGCGTGCTCAAGATGGGCCGTACGCACCTTCAGGACGCCGTCCCGATGTCCTTCGGCCAGGAATTCCACGGCTGGGGCAAGACGATCGAAGACGAACTGACGATCATCCGCGAAGCTCAGGAACACCTCAAGGTCGTCAACCTCGGCGCCACCGCCATCGGCACGACCGTTACGGCTCACCCGGAATACCCGGCCCTCGCCGTCAAGTACCTTGCTGAAATCACCGGCATCGACTTCAAGAACAGCGACGACCTGATCGCCGCGACGTCCGACTGCGGCTCCTACGTGGCCCTCTCGTCCGCCGTCAAGAGCCTCGCCGTCAAGCTCACGAAGGTCTGCAACGACCTCCGTCTCCTTGCTTCCGGTCCGCGTACGGGTCTCTCCGAACTCGTTCTGCCGCAGCTCCAGCCCGGTTCCTCGATCATGCCGGGCAAGGTCAATCCGGTTATCCCCGAAGTCACGAACCAGGCTTCGTTCCTCGCCATCGGTCTCGACACGACGGTCATGCTCGCCGCTTCCGCCGGCCAGCTCGAACTGAACGTTATGGAACCGGTGATCACGTTCGCGCTCTACATGCAGATGAAGGTCATGACCAACGCCTGCAACGCGCTGCGTGAAAAGTGCATCGACGGCATCGTCGTCAATGCCGACCGCTGCAAGGACCTCGTCATGGGTTCGCTCGGCATCGTGACCCTCTTGAAGCCGCACTTCGGCTACAAGCCCTGCGCCAACGTCGCTCGCGAAGGCTTCCTTACCGGCAAGTCGCTCCATCAGCTCGTTGTCGAAGAAAAGGGCATGATGACCCAGGAACAGTGGGACAAGACCTTCACGTACGAAAACCTGATCAACCCGAAGTTCGAAAAGTAATCGTATGAGAAAAGCCGTCGCCCTTCGACCAAGGGCGACGGTCTTGTTTCACCGCCGCCGTCGGGGCAGCCCGCCGGCGGCAAAAAGGCAGGGTCCTCGGAAAAACCCACCCGTTTTTTCGTCGACCCGTTGCGGAGCGTTTCCCGACACAAAGCGCTTCGCATGAGAGAGGAAATATTTCAACTACTTATCTGGAGTGATCATGGACCTCATGCTTATTCTTCAGATCATCGTGCTTCTCGGCGCGATCTTCTTGGGCGTTCGCCTCGGCGGCATCGGTATCGGTTATGCCGGCGGCGCGGGCGTGCTTATTCTCGGTCTCTTCCTCGGCATGAAGCCGGGTAACATTCCCTGGGACGTGATCCTGATCATCGCGTCGGTGATCTCGGCCATTTCCGCCATGCAGCTCGCGGGCGGTCTCGACTACCTCGTTCGCATCGCCGAACGCATCCTTCGTGCCAACCCGAAGTACATCAACTACCTCGCCCCGGTTGTCACGTACGTCCTGACGATCTTCGCCGGTACCGGCCACACCGCCTTCTCGATGATCCCGGTTATCGTTGAAGTGTCGAAGGAACAGCACATCCGTCCGTGCGTGCCTCTGTCGATCGCCGTCGTGGCTTCGCAGATCGCCATTACGGCCTCGCCGGTTTCCGCCGCCGTGATCTACATGTCGGGCGTTCTCGAAGGCTTCGGCTGGTCCTACCCCGCTCTGCTCGGTATCTGGATCGTGACGACGTTCGTCGGCTGCATGCTCACCGCCTTCATCATGACGCTCATCTCCAATATGGACCTCGACAGCGATCCGGTCTATATGGAACGTCTCGCCAAGGGCCTCGTGAACCAGACCGCCGCCAAGACGACGGAAACGCCGCTCAAGCCCTATGCCAAGCTCTCCGTTCTCATCTTCCTCATCGGCGTTATCGCCGTGGTGCTCTATGCCTCCGCGATCTCGCCCGCTGTCGGTCTGATTGAAAACGTTGTTGTCGGCCGCGACGCCGCCATCATGAGCCTCATGCTCCTCGTTGGCATGTTCACGACCATCCTCTGCAAGATCGAAATCGGTCGCATCGCCGATACGAGCGTCTTCAAGTCCGGTATGGTTGCCATCGTCTGCGTGCTCGGCGTGGCCTGGCTCGGTGACACGTTCGTCTCCGGTCATGCCAACGAAATCAAGGAATTCGCTGCGACGACCGTTGCCGCTTACCCGGCCCTCCTCGCCGTGATCTTCTTCTTCGCCGCCATGCTCCTTTACTCGCAGGCTGCTACCGCCAAGGCCATCACGCCGGCCGTCGTTGCCGCCCTCGGCATCACGGCTGCGAACCCCGGTGACTCCTACATGCTCGTCGCCACGTTCGCTGCGGTTTCCGCCCTGTTCGTTCTGCCGACCTACCCGACGCTGCTCGGCGCGGTCCAGATGGACTACACGGGTACCACCCGCATCGGCAAGTGGGTCTTCAACCACTCCTTCTTCATCCCGGGCGTTCTCGCCATCGTTCTGAGCGTTGCTCTCGGCTTCCTCGCCTGCATGTTCATCTAACGAGGGATGATGCACCGATCGGACTCTGAGTCCGATCGTGCGATTCAATCGCGAAAGCCCCCGATCTTCGGACCGGGGGCTTTTCTTATGCGGTCCACTCGCAAAACCCGTTCGAAATCCGAGCGACTCCGAACCGGGACGCGTCGGCATACCTCGACGGCGTGCGCGACCGCACAAGGCGACCCTCGGACGAACCTCGGGCGCTCCAAGCGGATTGCGTCAAGGCTGAGGGCTCAACGGGAGGAACGGGGGGAACCGACGGCGCCGCGCTCCCGGGCTGCGTACGGACGCCGCGAGGCGTGAAGGAGGGTGGAGAAGGACGAAGAAGGGCGGATGCCGTACGGCTGCGTTCGGCGCACACCCGGCGTCTCCCGGACCGAACGGAAGGCGAGAAGAGGGGGCCGAGTCGCTGCGCCCGGTTGTTTCGGCATGCGTTCCGGGCCCTACGAAAAATTTTTTAGGATTTTTGATTTCGGACCCTTGACAACTTCGAAAATCCACGTATAATTCGTCTTCTCAGTTGCGGGAGTAGCTCAGTTGGTAGAGCGCAACCTTGCCAAGGTTGAGGTCGCGAGTTCGAGACTCGTCTCCCGCTCCATGAAAATGGCGCGATAGCAAAGTGGCTATGCACCGGATTGCAAATCCGTTCACGGCGGTTCGATTCCGCCTCGCGCCTCCAGAAATGCGGGAGTAGCTCAGTTGGTAGAGCGCAACCTTGCCAAGGTTGAGGTCGCGAGTTCGAGACTCGTCTCCCGCTCCAGAATTCAAATGGAAAGGGGAGAAACGCATCTGTTTCTCTCCTTTTTTCATGGGCGTTGCCCGTCCTCGAGTGACGAAATTGGTAGACGTAGCGGACTTAAAATCCGCCGCCCGTTAGGGCGTACGGGTTCGATTCCCGTCTCGAGGACCACCGAACGTGGAGCCGGAGCTTCGGAAAGTTCCGGCTCTTTCTTTTTCCGGAGAAGCCGTGCGACGAGCGACGTGCTGCGGATGCCGAGGAAGAGCATGCGTTCTGAGGGCCGTACCATCGACGCGCTCGGGTGCGGCCGTCACGTCGCGGTCGGGTTTCTTCCGGCTTTTCGAAGGGCAGAGAGGCCCGAGAAAAGGCCGGGAGCGAAAAAACTTTTTTTTGAACTTTTTTCATTTTGCTCTTGACAAAACGAAAAGCTCATGTATAATTCAAATTCTTCGCAGGACAGATGTGATGCGGGAGTAGCTCAGTTGGTAGAGCGCAACCTTGCCAAGGTTGAGGTCGCGAGTTCGAGACTCGTCTCCCGCTCCAAATCCTTTTTCGGATTCATCATTCCTCCTACGACGCGCGGGAGTAGCTCAGTTGGTAGAGCGCAACCTTGCCAAGGTTGAGGTCGCGAGTTCGAGACTCGTCTCCCGCTCCAGATTTTCAGAAAGAGGGAGGTCGAAAGACTTCCCTCTTTCCTTATCGGCTTGCGCAACACGGTTTTCAAAAAAATCGTGTCGTGCAGCTGATAAAGTGCGGCGCTTTTGCTAAAATTCGCCACTTTCCGTTCGGGCGCCTCGGTGCTTGACGGACCCCATTTCCGGAAGTCCGTGGCTGAGTCTACGAGTGCTCGGCGCGGACATGCTCAACATCACTCGTATATCACGTGGGGTTTGCCATGGCTGTTCAGCAGAACAAGAAATCCACCAGCAAGCGCGGTAATCACCGTGCTCACGACTTTTTGACCAATCCGCCCACCGCGATCGAAGCGACGACCGGTGAAGTGCATCGCCGTCACCACATCAGCCCGACCGGTTACTACCGCGGCAAGAAGGTGATCGCCACCAAGGCCGACGAATAATTTCGCGGTCGGCACCTTTGGCGGGAACAAGAAGCTTCCTCCTGCGGTGCCCGAGCTCGTACGGCTCTTTCCGCAACGCTTTGCGCGTTAAGGCCAAAGACTGTTGCAGTCCCCCACGGCGAGTGGCAGTGCCTCTCGCGTGAAGGGTTCCGGAGAGCAGAGCGCTACGAGCGGCGGCTTCGGGGAGTGTTTCCGAACAGAGGTCGAAAAGCCGAAGAAAAAGGGGATCCGAGAGGGTCCCTTTTTTCATTTGGCTTTTCCGAAAGCTCCGTCGCGGGAGCGCAAGATTTGGTTACGCGTTGGGGCCAAACGGATGAGTCGGGGCGCTCGGTCGGAGCGCTTCGCCGCGGTATGATCCCCGCAACGAAAGAAATCCCCGAATACGCCGGAACGGGACGACCCCGTTCCTCAAGGAGACGGACATGTACTCACGCATTCTTGCCACGGGCTCGGCTCTGCCCGCCCGACGAGTGACGAACGACGATCTCGCCGCAGAACTTGCGCGCGAGGGCATCGAAACGAACGACGAATGGATCCGCACGCGCACCGGCATTGAGTCGCGCTACTTCGCGGACCCCGCCGCCGGGGAGTCCACCACGAGCCTTGCGGTGGCGGCCGCGCGCGACGCGCTTTCGGCCTCGGGGCTTGCCGCTTCCGACATCGACCTTATCATCGTCGCGACGACTACGCCCGACATGGTCTTTCCGTCCGTGGCCGCGCACGTTCAGGCGGCGCTCGGCGCCGCAGGCTGTGCGGCTTTCGACGTGCAGGCGGTGTGTGCGGGCTTTATCTACGCTCTGAACGCCGCGGACGCGATGCTGCGCGCGGGTCCTTACCGTGCGGCGATCGTGATCGGCGCCGAGACGCTCTCGCGCGTGATCGACATGAAGGACCGCTCGACCTGCGTTCTTTTCGGTGACGGGGCGGGTTCGGTCGTGCTGCAGGCTTCGAGCGACCCGGGCGTTTTGGCCGCCCGCATGTACGCCGACGGCCGCTACGACGAAACCGTGCTCGGCCTCAATGCGCGCATCGAACACGGTCGCACGGCGGGCGACCCTTTCATTCGCATGGACGGCCGCCAGGTCTTCAAGCTTGCGGTCGAAGGGTTGACCGAAAGTGCCCGCGAAGTGGCGAATCTCGCCTGCGTCAAAACCGAAGACGTGGCGCTGTTCGTCCCGCACCAGGCGAACCTTCGCATCATGTCGATGGTCGCGAAAAAGCTCGGCATTCCCGAAGAGCGTATGGTGAAGACCGTGGCCGAACACGGGAACACGTCGGCCGCTTCGGTGCCGCTCGCTCTGGACCGTGCGGCGAAGTCGGGCATGGTTCGCCCGGGCGAACTCGTCCTTTTGCAGGCGGTCGGTGCGGGCATGGCCTGGGGGTCGGCGCTCGTGCGTTGGTAATTTCCCCTTTTTCGAAGATCGATAGCCTTCTTGCGGGTAACACGCATCAGGAATACGGACGATCTTCGAGCCCTGCGGCGTTGCTACACTCTCCGCCACGTTCCTTTTCCCCAACTACGACGAACGAACTCATGCGCATTGCTTTTGTCTTCCCCGGACAGGGGAGTCAGTCGGTCGGAATGCTTTCGGGCTTTGCCGGAAACGTGACCGTCGAAGGCGTTCTTGCCCGAGCGGACGCCGCTCTCGGGTTTTCGATCTCGAACCTGATCGCCGAAGGTCCCGCGGAAACGCTCGGTCTTACGGTGAACACGCAGCCTGCGATGCTCGCCGCCTCGGTGGCGTTTTACGAAGCGTGGCTCGCCGCGGGCGGGCGCAAGCCCGATGTGACGGCCGGCCACTCGTTGGGCGAATACTCGGCCCTGACGGCTGCGGGCGTCTTCACGCTCGAAGACGCCGTGCGACTCGTGCGCTTCCGCGCGGAAGCGATGCAAAGCGCCGTTCCCGTCGGCACGGGCGGCATGGCCGCCGTGATCGGTCTCACGGACGAGGAGGTGCTCGCCGCCTGCGAAGAAGCGCGTTCCGTAGGGCCCGTCGAAGCGGTCAACTTCAACGCGCCCGGCCAGGTGGTGGTCGCGGGTGAAAAGGCGGCTTTGGCCCGTGCGATCGAATGCGTGAAGGCGCGCGGCGCGCGTCGTGCGATCGAACTTCCCGTTTCGGCCCCCTTCCATTCGTCGCTTTTGAAGCCCGCCGCCGAGCGGCTCGCCGAGCGTCTTGCCGAGACCCCGGTGTCGGCTCCGAGCTTTCCCGTGATCGCGAACGTCGACGCCGAGCTCCACACGACGCCCGATGCGATTCGCGCGAAGCTCGCCGCTCAGGCCGCTTCTGCCGTGCAGTGGGTGAAGACGATCGAACGCATGAAGGCCGACGGCGTCACGGACGTCGTCGAATGCGGCCCCGGGAAGGTCCTCGTCGGCCTCGTGCGCCGCATCGCGCCCGAAATGAACGTACATTCGCTCTACGACCAGGCGTCGCTTGACGCTCTTCTCCAAAAGCTCGCCTGAAACCGAGCGCAAAAGGATTGACAGCCATGGACAAGATGATTTTTGCTCCCGACGCGCTTCAAGACCGCGTCGTCCTCGTTACGGGCGCCTCGCGCGGCATCGGCGCGGCGATTCTCGAAGGGTTCGCCAAGACGGGTGCCGTCGTCGTCGGTACGGCCACCTCGGAAGCGGGCGCCGCGGCGATCGGCGCGGCGGTCGTTGCGGCGGGCGGTCGCGGCAAGGGGATCGTCCTCAACGTGTGCGACGCCGACGCGTGCGCGAAGGCGATCGATGACATCGTCGCCGAATACGGTCGCATCGACGTTCTCGTCAACAATGCGGGCGTCACGCGCGACACGCTTGCGATGCGCATGAAGGACGAGCAATGGGACGAGGTGATTGACACCGACCTCACGGCCGCCTTCCGCCTTGCGCGCGCGTGCCTGCGCCCGATGATGAAGCAGCGCTTCGGCCGCGTCATCTCCATCTCGTCCGTCGTGGGCGCCGCGGGCAACCCCGGTCAGGCGAACTACGCCGCGGCGAAGGCGGGTTTGGTCGGCATGTCGAAGGCCCTGGCGCGCGAAATGGGGGCTCGCAACATCACGGTGAACTGCGTGGCCCCGGGCTTCATCGACACCGACATGACGAGGGTGCTCCCCGAAGCGCAGAAGGAAGCGCTCGTCAAGACGATCCCGCTCGGTCGTCTGGGGGTGACGGACGACATCGCCAACGCGTGCCTTTTCCTCGCGTCCGACGCGGGCGGCTACGTGACGGGGACGACCCTCCACGTCAACGGCGGCATGTACATGGGCTGACGCCCTCGCAGAGTGCAAAGGGACCCGTCGACTTGGACGGGGCGCAATCACTCTGATAAAATTCACGAATTCATCAACGGGGAGAAAGGCCGCGTGCCCGACTCCCGCTACGGACCCGCAGAGGGTTCCGAAATCCCCGAATCGTCGGGGGACCTTTCCCTTTAAGCGGAGTTATCAAAATGGACGAAATCGAACAGAAGGTGAAGAAGATCGTTGCCGAACAGCTCGGCATCAAGGAAGAAGACATCAAGAACGAATCTTCCTTCATCGAAGACCTCGGCGCCGACAGCCTCACGACCGTTGAAATGTCGCTCGCCCTCGAAGATGCCTTCGGCATCGAAATCCCCGACACCGAACAGGAAAACCTCCGTACGGTTCAGCAGGCCATCGACTTCGTGAAGGCCGCTGCCGCCAAGTAAGCGGGTTCGGAAGGACGCTTGGAAGAGGAGCGGCTTCGGTCGCTCTTTTCCGACGTCGGATTCGAAGTGAAAGTGGGACCGATTCGGTCCCACTTCGCTTATCGGGAGGGCGCTTTTACCCTCTTTGCGCTAATCCGTGCGGCGGACGGCTTTGCCAAGCACGCGCTACGCGTACTACGATCGCGCGGCGTTCTTTGCAAAGCGGCCCGTACAAACGTACGAACGGTCGTCCGGCATGCTCGGCCGGGATTCTTCTTTTCGGGCGGATTCCCCTCGGGGCCGCCCTCTTTATCGAGCGTATTCAAGCCGCACGTTTTTTCGCGTGCGGTCCTGCGTGGCCGCGAACCGCTCCACCAATGCGAGCTTGGCGGTCGAATTCAAACTAACCGTACAAGGAGTCGGCCTCCTCTCCCGCCGCGGCCGCGCGTCGTGCGCTTGGGAACGGGGCCGTGATTAGCTATGAATCGTCGTGTCGTCGTTACCGGCCTCGGCATGGTTTCGCCCATCGGGAACAATCTGGAAACGAGTTGGAAAAACGCGCTCGCCGGCGTGAGCGGGATCGATACGGTCAAGAGTTTCGACGCTTCGATCCTCGGCTGCCAGATTGCCGGCGAAGTGAAGGACTTCGACGCCTCCGCCTATCTCGGCGTGAAGGAAGTCCGTCGATTCGACCGCTTCGTGCACTTCGGCGTTGCCGCGGGTCTCATGGCGCTCGAAGACGCGAAGCTCGAAATCACCGACGAGCTTTCGCCCGAAGCGGGCGTTGCGATCGGTGCGGGCATCGGCGGCATTCCCGTCATCTGCGCGAACCACGACGCGCTGCGCGACCGCGGCGCCCGTCGCATTTCGCCCTTCATGATCCCGGGCTGCATCATCAATATGACCTCGGGGCAGCTTGCGATCATGAAGAACCTCAAGGGTCCGAACATCGCCCACGTCACCGCCTGCTCGACGGGTCTTCACGCGATCGGCGAAGCCATGCACATCATCCGCCGCGGCGACGCGAAGGTGATGATCGCGGGCGGGTGCGAGTCGACCATTCATCCGCTCGCCATGGGGGCCTTCGACGCGATGCACGCGCTCTCGCGCCGCAACGACGACCCGAAGACCGCGTCGCGCCCCTTCGACAAGGATCGCGACGGCTTCGTGATGGGCGAAGGCGCGGGCGTGCTCGTTCTTGAAGAGCTCGAACACGCGCTCAACCGCGGAGCGAAGATTTACGCCGAAGTCGTGGGCTACGGCCTTACGGGCGACGCCTACCACATCACGACCCCGTCGACCGACGGTCCGCGCCGTTGCATGGAAATGGCGCTTCGCAACGCGGGGATCACGCCTGCGGACGTTCAGTATCTGAACGCGCACGGGACGTCGACGCCCGTCGGTGACGTGAACGAAGTGAAGGCGATCAAGGAAGTCTTCGGCGACGCCGTGAAGGGGCTTGTCGTCAATTCGACGAAGTCGATGACCGGGCATCTTCTCGGGGGTGCGGGCGGCGTCGAATCGGTCTTCACCGTGAAGGCCCTCGAAGAGCAGATTTCGCCTCCCACCATCAACGTCTTCGAGCAGGATCCCGAGTGCGACATCGACGTGTGCGCGAACGCGGCGCGTCCGATGGAGATCCGCTACGCGATGAAGAATTCGTTCGGCTTCGGCGGGACGAACTCCACCGTCATCTACAAGCGCTGGACGGCCTAAGGGCCGTCAGGCACGGTTCGCAGGGGCCGACAGGTACTTTGCGAGCCGAACGCTTTGAAAAAGCACCCCGACGCACGCTTCGTCCGGGGTGCTTTTTTCGTTAGGAAATCGTGCGATACGCCCGTCGACGGGGTAACTTCGCTAAAATGACGTCCTCCGAACCCGACGGGCGTCGTGTCCGTCGACAACTCGCAACATCTCTCAGCCGCAAGGACGGGACGCCGTCCGACACCGTGCGGCCCGAATTCGGTTCCATAGATTTTTCGTCCGCCCGACGGGCGCCCGCTTCAGAGAGGCTGCGGCGCCCTCGGAGGGGAGACCCGGGAAAAACGATTCCGACGCGCGTTAACGCGGACGGAATCGTCGGCGCGCGCCGCCCGTGCGGTCCTTCCCGCGAAGCGGACCCACCACGCGAAAGCTTTCACTCATCTCAGTTGACGATGCAAAACATCCGGAATTTTTCGATCATCGCCCACATCGACCACGGCAAGTCCACGCTCGCCGACCGACTCATTCAGCGCTGCGGGGGCCTCTCCGACCGCGAAATGAGCGAACAGGTCCTGGACAGCATGGACCTCGAGCGCGAACGCGGCATCACCATCAAGGCGCAGACCGCGGCCCTCAAGTACAAGGCGAAGGACGGCGAAATCTACGAACTCAACCTCATCGATACCCCGGGGCACGTCGACTTTTCCTACGAAGTGAGCCGCTCGCTTTCCGCCTGCGAAGGGGCGCTCCTCGTCGTCGACGCGACGCAGGGCGTCGAAGCGCAGACCGTGGCGAACTGCTACACCGCGATCGATCTGGGCGTAGAGGTGATTCCGGTTTTGAACAAGATGGACCTTCAGAGCGCGAATCCCGACGGCGCCGCCGAAGAAATCGAGGACGTGATCGGGATCGATGCGACGGACGCCATTCCCTGTTCGGCGAAGACCGGCATGGGGATCGACGACATTCTCGAGCGCGTCGTGCGCGACGTGCCGCCGCCCGAGGGCGACCCGAAGGCTCCCCTTCAGGCGCTCGTGATCGACTCGTGGTTCGACAACTACGTGGGCGTCGTGATGCTCGTGCGCGTCGTGAACGGCACGATCCGTCCGAAGGACAAGGTGTCGCTCATGGCGACGGGGGCGAACCACCTCGTCGAACAGGTGGGTGTCTTTACGCCGAAGAGCCAGCAGCGCACCGAGCTCACCGCGGGCGAAGTGGGCTTTGTGATCGCGGGCATCAAGGAACTGAAGGACGCGCGCGTGGGCGACACGATCACGCACGCCGCCAAGCCCGCCGAGGCGCCTCTGCCCGGCTTCAAGGAAGTGAAGCCCCAGGTGTTTGCGGGCCTCTATCCGGTCGAATCGAATCAGTACGAAGCGCTTCGCGACGCGCTCACGAAGCTCCAACTCAACGACGCGGCGCTCAAGTTCGAGCCCGAAGTCTCGCAGGCGCTCGGCTTCGGCTTCCGCGCGGGCTTCCTGGGGCTTTTGCACATGGACATCGTCCAGGAGCGACTCGAACGCGAATACAACATGGACCTCATCACGACGGCGCCTTCCGTCGTCTATGAAGTACTCATGACGAACGGGGAACTCCTTCAGGTTGAAAACCCCTCGAAGCTTCCGCCCGTCGACAAGATTGAAGAGATTCGCGAGCCTATTGAAAAGGTGACGATTTTCGTCCCGAACGAATACGTGGGCGCCGTGATGAAGCTCTGCCAGGAAAAGCGCGGCGTTCAGACGAACCTTGCCTACCACGGCCGTCAGGTGCATCTCACGTACGATCTGCCGCTCGCGGAAATCGTGCTCGACTTCTTCGACCGCATGAAGTCGCTCACCCGCGGCTACGCCTCGATGGACTACGAGTTCAAGGAATACCGTGCTTCGGACGTGGTGCGCGTCGACATGCTCATCAACGGCGAGAAGGTCGACGCCCTCTCGACGATTCTGCACCGTTCGAACGCCGTTGCGCGCGGTCGCGAAATCGTGACGCGTCTTCGCGGCCTCATTCCGCGTCAGATGTACGAAGTGTCGATCCAGGCTGCGATCGGCGCGAACATCATCGCGCGCGAAAACGTCAAGGCCCTTCGCAAGAACGTGCTCGCGAAGTGCTACGGCGGGGACATCACCCGAAAGCGCAAGCTCCTCGAAAAGCAGAAGGCCGGCAAGAAGCGCATGAAGCAGGTCGGGTCGGTTGAAATCCCGCAGGAAGCGTTCCTCGCCATCCTGCAGGTCGACGAAAAATAACTTCGGGAGTCGGTCGTGAACTTTGCACTCATTCTTTTCGTTCTCACGTGCGTGACGTTCCTCTTCTGGGTGGCGGAGCGGTGGAAGTTTCTGCCGGAGCGTCGCCGCAAGGCCGAGGAAGCAGCGCGCCGCTTCGAAGCGGACAACCGCGAAGCGATCGACCGCGGCGACGCGACCGTGATCGACGAGCGCAATCGCCTGAGTGAAAGGATTCTCCGTCAGCCCTGGTGGCTCGAATACACGGCGGGGCTTTTTCCCGTGATCGCGGTCGTGTTCCTGTTGCGCAGCTTCTTGTTCGAGCCCTTCCGCATTCCCTCGGGTTCGATGCTGCCGACCCTTCACATCGGGGACTTCATCCTCGTCAACAAGTTCGACTACGGCATTCGTCTGCCCGTGACGAACACGAAGATCATCCCCGTGGGCTCGCCCGAGCGCGGCGACGTCGTCGTCTTCAAGTACCCGATGGATACGCAGGTCGACTACATCAAGCGCGTCGTCGGCCTGCCGGGCGACACGGTCGAGTACCGCGACAAGGTGCTCTACGTGAACGGTGTCGAACAAAAGCAGACCGGGAGCCGCGACTTCGTCGACGACTCGACGATGATCACGCTCGAAGAGCGCGACGAACAGTTGGGTGAGGTGAACCACCTCATCGCCCGCGACGGCCGCCGTCCTTCGTGGGTTCCCCCCCAGGGGATCCTGCGCAAGGAAAAGTCCTGCGACTACAACGCGCGCGGTTTCGTCTGCACCGTCCCCGAAGGGCACTACTTCATGATGGGCGACAATCGCGACAACAGCGAAGACAGCCGCTACTGGGGCTTCGTGCCCGACGAAGACCTGGTCGGCCGCGCCGTTCTTATTTGGGCGAACTTCGGCGACATGAGCCGCGTGGGCGGCTTCCGCTGAGCGGTCGCTTCGGTCCCTGCGGCGGGCTTCAAGCCCCGAGCCCGGGGACCGATTCTTTTGAACCTGCGGGACGCGTCCTCGCATCGCGGCGAGCGGCCGCGTCACACCGCACTACGAACTGGAGGCGGCGCGCGCATTTCCGAAGCGACGAGCCCGGGAGCGCGCCCGAAATTGGATGAACGATCTTTCGCTTCTTGAGGAGCGCATCGGTTACGTCTTTGCCGATAAGAAGCTTCTTCGCCGTGCGGTCACGCACCGCAGCTTCGCGCAGGAACACAACGAGCGCCTCGAGTTTCTCGGCGACTCCGTGCTCAACTGCGTGATCGGTTACGCGCTCTTTCTGCGCGACCAACACTTCACGGAAGGGGAGCTTTCGCGCGTGCGCGCGAACCTCGTGTGCGAAAAGACCCTGCACGAAATCGCCAAGCGCCTCGAACTCTCCGAATTTCTTCGTATGGGCGAGGGGGAATTGAAAACGGGCGGCCCGCGCCGCGCTTCGATTCTTGCGGACGCAATGGAGGCGATTTTCGGCGCCGTTTTTCGCGAAGCGGGCTTTGACGCCGCGCAAGGCGTGGTGCTTCGCGTCTACGAACCGATTCTGACGAGCTTGAAGCCCGAAACCCTCGGCAAGGACCCGAAGACACGCCTTCAGGAGTTGCTCCAGGGCGCGCACCTCGCGCGTCCCGAATACGCCATTTTGCACACCTCGGGTGCCGCGCACGAACGGCATTTCGAATGCGAGTGCCGCATCGCGGCGCTCGACGTCGTGACGACGGGGCGCGCCACGTCGCGCCGCGCGGCCGAGCAGGAAGCGGCCGAAGCCGCCATCGTCGAAGCGGAAAAGCGCCTCGCGACGATGCCCCATGCCCGTCGCTAAGGAGTAAGGAACCATGACCGAATTGAACGAAAAGCCGACGACGCCGGAAGCTCCCGAGTTGACCGACACGAACGAAACGACCGAAGCGCCCGCAATGCTCGAACGCGTCACCGCGGACGAATCGGGCGAAGTCGACTTCGAAGCGATGCTTGCCGCCGCGGTGAAGCCCGCGATGCCGAGCGTGCCCGAGGGTTTCCGCTGCGGGTATGTCGCCGTCGTGGGTCGCCCCAACGTCGGGAAGTCGACTCTCATCAACCACCTGATCGGCGAAAAGGTCTCGATCACGTCGAAAAAGCCCCAGACAACGCGCGACCGCGTGCTCGGCGTCGTCACGAAGCCCGAGGCGCAGTTCATCTTCGTCGACACGCCGGGCTTCCAGACGAAGGTGGGCTCGCAGCTCATCCGCCGCATGAACCGTACGGTCCGCTCGACCCTCGGTGAAGTCGACGCGGTCGTCTTCGTGATGGAGTCGGTCGGCTGGCGCCCCGCAGACCTTGAAGTCCTGAAGCTCCTCCCGAAGGAGGCGAAGAACGTCGTTCTCGCCATCAACAAGGTCGACCTCCTGAAGGGACGCGACAAGCTGCTGCCTCTCATGGCGGAATCGATGCAGAAGTTCCCCTTCGCGGCGATCGTTCCGGTGTCGGCAGAAAAGGGGCGTCAGCTCGACGACCTTCTCGGCGAAGTCGAAAAGTTCCTTCCCAAGAGCATTCCCTATTTCGACCCCGACATGTTCACGGACCGCTCGCCCCGGTACTTGGCCGCCGAGACGATCCGCGAGAAGGCCTTCCGTCTTCTCGGCGACGAACTTCCCTACGGCATCGCCGTCACGATCGACCGTTGGAACGAAACGGACGAGGCGGCTGAAATCATCGCGACCCTCATCGTCGAGCGCGAAAGCCACAAACCGATCGTGATCGGGGAAGGCGGTTCGAAATTGCGCGAAATCGGACGCCTTGCACGCGCCGACATCGCCGAGATGCTCGGCAAGCCCCTGCACCTCGAAGTCTGGGTGCGCGTGCGCCGCGGCTGGTCCGACGACGTGAAGGCTCTGAAGACGCTCGGCTATGAGTGACGAACGCGAAGCGCCCGCAGCCGCACGCCGCGGGCGCCTCCCGTCGACGGAGCGTCCGTCGACGCTCGCCGACGTGCTCTATCGGCGTAAGAGCGCCGAACGCATCCTGGAGCTTGTGCGTTCGCCCGAAGCGCGTGCGGCAAAAGGCGCGGCGATGCCCAAGCGCGTCGTCGACGAGCTCGGCTTCGTGCTCCACACCTACCCCTGGAGCGAGTCGAGCCTCTTGGTCGACGCGCTTACCGTGCATTACGGCCGGGTCTTTTTGATCGCCAAGGGTGCGAAGCGGCCCTCCTCTCTCGTGCGGGGGCTCTTGACGCCCTTTGCTCCCCTGCGCTTTGCGTGGTCGGGCCGCAACGAAGCGAAGGTCCTCGTCAAAGCCGACTGGATGGGGACGATGACGCCCCCGACGGGCGAAGCGCTCCTTTCGGGCTTCTACATGAACGAGCTCGTTTTGCGATTGACGGAGCGCGAAGACCGGCACGAGGGCCTTTTCGAACTCTACGCCACGACCTTGGCCGCCCTTTCGGACGACGACAAAACCGCGCGTTCCGCGCGGCTGCGGCGCTTTGAAAAGGGGCTTCTCACGATTCTCGGCTGGGGTCCGAACGTCGCGGGCCGGGGAGAACTTTCCCGCACGGAGCGCTATGTGGTGAGCGACGGGGCGCTCCACGTCGAAGGGAGTCTGCCGCCCGAAGCGCTTTCTCCCAAAGCGGGTCGCTACACGGCCGAGGCCGTCGCGGCGCTCCTTGCGGACGACTTTTCGACGCCCGCCAAAGTGCGTTCGGCGCGTGATATTCTGAGAGAGCTCATTCAGTTTCACCTGGGACCCCGCACGATGCACACCCGCCGGATTCTCGGAGAGCTCACGCGCCTCTGAGGGCGACGTCCGACGGTCGGGAGCGGCATTCGCCCGGGACACCGAAGGACATACTACGCCATGCTTACGAAACGCAATCTTGAGCGCGCCGCGACGCTCGGCCCCGTGACGATCGACCTCGAAGGGCTCGAACTCACCGAGCGCGAACGCGCCCGACTTCGTCATCCGCTGACGGGCCTCGTCATTCTCTTTTCGCGCAATTACGCTTCGCGCGAGCAGCTCGCGGCGCTTTGCGCGGAGATCCACGCCGAGCGCCCGGGCATCGTTATTGCGGTCGACCACGAAGGGGGGCGCGTACAGCGCTTTCGCGAAGGCTTCACGCACGTCCCCGCCATGGCGACGCTGCGCGAAAAGGGCCCCTCGGCCTTCTGGGCGGCGGGGTTCGTGCTCGGCGCGGAGTTGCGCGCCTGCGGCGTCGACATGACTTTTGCGCCGGTGCTCGACATCGACTACGGCCGCTCGGGCGTAATCGGGGACCGCGCGCTCGGGGCGACGTGCGAGGCGGTGATCCGTCACGGCGCGGCCCTCACGGCCGGGCTCGCGGAAGCGGGCATGTCGGCGTGCGGCAAACACTATCCGGGCCACGGGTGGGCCGAAGCCGACAGCCACGTGGCGCTTCCCGTCGACGAACGGCCGCGCGAAGCCGTTGAAGCGGACCTCGCAATCTACGAAGCGCTCGCCCCGTCGCTCGGTGCCGCGATGACGGCGCACGTCGCCTACAAGGCCTTCGGGGGCGAAGTCGCCACCTATTCGCCGGAACTGCTTCGCACGATCCTTCGCGACCGATTGGGCTTTACGGGGCTTCTTTTCTCGGACGACCTCTCGATGAAGGGAGCGGTCGGGAACCTCACCGTTGCGCAGCGCGCCCGCCGCGCGCTCGATTCGGGGTGCGACGCGCTTTTGCACTGCAATCACCCCGACGAAGCGGACGAACTCCTCGGCGTTCTCGAGTGGAAGCGCGGTGAACACTTCAACGAGCGGCTTGCGCGCCTGATGCCCGCCGACGAGGGGCTCGATCGCGAAGTGCTTGAGGGGTTGGAGACCTACCGTCGGGCACTCGCGAAGCTCTCGGCACTCTGAGACGTCGGGGCATCGCTCAACCGTTCGAAACGATCGGAAAATCCGAGAGGGGAGCCCGAGACTCGCTCCCCCCCTCTACAATGAGGTTCACGACGTCGGGGCGCACGGGCGCCCCGACACTTTCGAAGAAAGGCTTTCATGATCATTCAGTCGCTTCTCGACACGGACCTCTACAAATTCACGATGCAGCAGTGCGTGCTGCACCAGTTCCCGGCCGCCGAGGTCGAGTACCGCTTCAAGTGCCGTACGCCCGGCGTCGACCTTCGTCCGATGATCGACGAGATCGCGGCCGAGATCGACCACCTCACGTCGATCTACTTCACCGACGAGGAGCTTGCGTACCTTGCGTCGCTTCGCTTCATGAAGTCGGACTACATCGAGTTTCTGAGCCTCTTTCACCTGAAGCGCAAGTACGTCGACATCCGACCCTCGGACGAATTTCCCTGCGGGATCGATATCCGCATCGCGGGGCCGTGGCTCCACACGATTCCCTTCGAAATTCCCGTGCTCGCGATCGTCAACGAGGTGTACTTTCGCCGCCTCTACCCGGACCTCTCCGAAGAGGAGGGATTGCGGCGCCTCGGCGAGAAGATCCGACTCCTCAAAGAGGAGCCCGACAACGAGGACCTTCACATTTCCGACTACGGCACGCGCCGGCGCTTCTCGCGCTCGTGGCAGCGCCGCGTGATCGAAATCCTGAAGCACGACCTCGGCTCGCAGCTTTCGGGGACGTCCAACGTGATGTTCGCGAAGGAGCTGGGGCTCATTCCGCTCGGCACGATGGCGCACGAATACCTTCAGGCCTGCCAGGCCTTGGGTCCGCGGTTGCGCGACAGTCAGGTATTCGGCTTCGAGATGTGGGCGAAAGAATACCGAGGGGACCTCGGCATTGCGCTCTCCGACGTCTACGGGATGGAGCCATTCCTCAAGGATTTCGACATGTACTTTTGCAAGCTCTTCGACGGGGCGCGCCACGATTCGGGCGACCCCTTCGTCTGGGGCGAGCGCATGATCGAACACTGGCGCACGAACCGGTGCGATCCGCGCACGAAGTCGCTCATCTTCTCCGACGCACTCACGATCCCGAAGGTGATCGAACTCTATCGGCGCTTCCACGGGCGCGTGCGCTTGGGGTTCGGGATCGGCACGAACCTCATGAACGACCGCGGCCCCGCGCCCCTCAACGTCGTCATCAAGATGGTGAAGGCAAACGGGCAGCCCGTCGCGAAGATTTCCGACGCCCCCGAAAAGGGCATGTGCGAGGACGAAGGGTACCTCGCGTACCTGCGACAGGTCTTCGGGATCGCCTAAGGCGCGCGGTCGTAGTTTGAAAGACGAAAAAGCCTCTGAAAAAACCTTTTTTTCGGGGGCTTTTTCTCACCGTTCGGGGCCGATTCGGTGTATTTTCTCAAGTCGTCCGACACCGTTCGGATGCCACTACGCTTTTGGCGCGCATCGGAAAGGACGGGCGTTCAGCCCCACGAGCGAAAGGGTCGCAAAGAGCCCTCTCCTCCTTTCCGACGCACACCTTTCTCCAACCAAGAACGTTCGATCCCGTTCAGGGTTTCGGCACGTCTTCCGGCTCCCCTCGGGTCGGCGGATTCACCGGTGCCGTACCCTCCCGCATCCCCCGGGGATCGGACGAACGACACATAAAGGAGTCCACTCGTGTCTCGAACGACGCTTCTGCGTTCTCTCGCGGCGATCGGGGCCCTCTTGCCGGCGGCTTCGTTCGCGGCGGGCCTCAACGGCGCCGAACTCGGTTTGGCCTGGGCCGTCCCGTTTGCGGGCATTCTGCTCTCGATCGCGCTCTTCCCGCTTTTCGCTCCCCACTTCTGGCATCACAACTTCGGCAAGATCGCCGTCTTCTGGGCGCTCTGCTGTGCGGTTCCCCTCATGGGCTTCCTCGGCGTCGGCACGGGGCTCGATGCGATCATCCACATCCTGCTCGTCGACTACGTGCCCTTCCTCATCTTCGTGGGGGCGCTCTTCATCGTGGCGGGCGGCATTCACGTGCGCGGCACCTTCGTGGGTCGTCCGATCGTCAACGCGTGCTTTCTCGCGCTCGGCGCGGTGCTCGCGAACTTCATGGGGACGACGGGCGCGGCGATGCTCCTCATCCGTCCGCTCATCCAGGCGAACGAGGGCCGCAAGCGCAAGCTCCACACCTTCATCTTCTTCATCTTTCTCGTGGCGAACGTGGGCGGTGCGTTGACGCCGCTCGGCGATCCGCCCCTCTTCCTCGGGTTCCTGAAGGGCGTGAACTTCTTCTGGACGGCCGAACACCTTCTGCTTCCGTGGCTCCTCGCGTGCGCGATTCTTCTCGGGATCTACTTCGCGATCGACTCCGCCATGTTCAAGAAGGATGTGGCCGACGGCTTCAAGGCGCCCGAAGACACGAAGCCCTTCGGTATCGACGGCGGGATCAACATCCTTTTCCTCGGTTTCATCATCGGCGGCGTGCTCCTTTCGGGCTTCTGGCGCTCGGGCTCCGAAGTCACGCTCCTGGGCGTTCACTTCGCCTACGAATCCCTCGCGCGCGACGCGATCTTCATCGTGACGGCGGGTTTGTCGCTTGCGCTCACCGCGAAGGCGACGCGCGAAGCCAACCACTTCACGTGGGACCCGATCCTCGAAGTCGCGAAGCTCTTCTTCGGGATCTTCTGCTGCATCGTGCCCGTGCTTGAAATGCTGCGCGCCGGCAACCACGGGGCCTTCGCTCCGCTCGTGTCGCTCGTCACGTTCGAAGACGGCACGTTCAACAACACGGTCTTCTTCTGGTTGACGGGCACGCTCTCGGCGTTCCTCGACAACGCGCCTACGTACCTCGCCTTCTTCAACCTCGCGGGGGGCGATCCCACGGTGCTCATGACCGAAGACGCCCAGACCCTGATGGCGATCTCGATGGGCTCGGTCTTCATGGGGGCCGTGACCTACATCGGCAACGCTCCGAACTTCATGACGGTTGCGATCTGCCACGAACGCGGCGTGAAGATGCCGACCTTCTTCGGCTACATGCTCTGGTCGGTGGGGATCCTCTTCCCGACCTTCTTCCTCGTCGACATGCTCTTCCTCATCTGAGGATGACCTCCCCGAGCGGGCTCGACCCGCTCGCGGGCAAGACGACCGACGGGCGCGGATTTCCGCGCCCGTTCTTCATTTACGGAAGACCGAACGTTCTTCGGGCGCTACACTCATTCCGTAACATGCACCCGCAATTCCGGAGGACTTCGCACGCCATGACAACGCCCACGCCTTTCGTTCGCAAGGACGATTTTTCGACTTCGCCCGAGAAGCGCCCGTCGGGCGTCGATCTCGGCGGCGTCGCGCGCCGCGCGCTTCTTCCGCTGCTGATTCTCCTTGCCTGGTACCTCGCGGCCGAAGCGCGCCTTTTTCCGCCGTTACTCCTTCCCTCGCCCGTGCGCGTATTCGGTGCGGCGGCGGAACTTCTGGAGACGGGGGAGCTCGCCAAGCACGCGGCGGCCTCCTTGGCGCGCGTCGTCTCGGGCTTTCTCATTTCGGCCGCGGCGGCGCTCTTTCTCGCCTTCCTCTTTTACCGCCGACGTCGATGGGAAGAGGGGGCGTCGATCGTGCTCGAGAGCCTTCGCGTCGTGCCGCCCCTCTCGCTCGTGCCGCTTCTCATTCTCTGGCTCGGGATCGGCGAAGCTCCGAAGCTTGCGATCGTCGTCCTTTCGAGCTTCTTTCCCGTCTATCTCAACGCGCTTTCGTCCCTGAGGGCCGTCGAAGCACGCTGGCGCGAGTACGCTCGTGCGTTCGAGTTGACGCCGGGCGAGTGCCTGCGGCACATCCACGTGCCCGGGGCCATCGGAGGGCTCCTCACGGGCCTGAGACTCGGCTTCGGCTACGCCTGGCGCGCCCTGATCGGCTCCGAACTCATTGCGGCGGCCTCGGGCCTCGGCTACCTGATCGAAGACGCATCGAGCATGGCGCGCACCGACGTCGTCTTCGTGGGGGTGCTTACGATTGCGCTCCTCGGCATTCTCTGCGACGTTCTCTTTCAGAAGGGAGCCGAATACTTCGAAGCGCGCATGCGCCGCACGAAGAGTCTCACTCCCCCGGTGACGCCTCCGACGTCCCAAAACGCTTCGCACGCCGCCGCTTCCGCCTCTCACAAGGCCTCCGAGCACGATCTTCCCGCCGTGCGCATTGAAATGCTCGGGAAAACCTTCCCGGGCGGCACCGCGCCCTTTGAGGCCCTCACGGACACCTTCCCCGCGGGGCGCGTGACGGCGTTGCTCGGCCGCTCGGGTTGCGGGAAGACGACGCTCCTCAAAATCGTGGCGGGCCTCTCGGCGCCTACGGCGGGGTGCGTGCGTTTCGAGCGAAAAGCGGGGAGTGGCGCCGCAGCGCTTCGTCCCGCGATCGGGATCGTCTTTCAGAGCCCGATGCTTCTCGACTGGAAGACGGTCGTCGAAAACGTCGAAATGGGGATTCTGCACGTTCCCGAAACCGAGCGGCGCGAGCGGGCTCTGGCGGCTCTCGACGTGGTGGGACTCGGCGAGAGGGCCGACGCCTGCCCCGAGGAGCTTTCGGGCGGCATGGCGCAGCGCGTGGGCTTTGCGCGGGCGCTCGCGCGCAACCCCGAGGTGCTCCTCATGGACGAACCCTTCGGGGCGCTCGATGCGCTCACCCGTACGGCCCTTCAGCGGCGCTGCCGCACGATTCTTGCCGAACGCCCGATGACGGTCCTTCTCATCACGCACGACGTGCGCGAGGCCGTGCGACTCGGGGACGAAATCCGCATTCTCGAAGCGGGGCGCCTCGTGACGGAACCCGCCGTCTCGGACCCCGCAGAGCGCGAGGCGGGCCTTGAAGCGGCGGCGCTCGAAGAGCGGATCCTCACGCGCCTCCTCGGAGGGGCGTCGCTACAATAAACACACGCCTTTCCGAGCGGCCGGGCCCGATCCCCCGCCGCGTACGGAACGGGCTCGACCTTTTCATTTGATTCTCTAATTCCAATCTTTCGGAACATCATTCATGCGTATCAAGAGCATTGCGGCCGCGCTTCTCATGGCGGCCTCGGCGGCCCTTTCCGCCGCCCAATTCCCCGAATCGATCAGCATCACGTACGTGAAGGCGCCCTTCAACCTTCAGAACATCGTCATGAAGGAGCGCGGCATGCTTGAAGAAGCCTTCAAGAACGAGAACGTCAAGATCGACTGGCGCGTCATCAATTCGGGCGCCCAGCAGGGTCAGGCGATGGCGTCGGGCGATCTGGACTTCTCGGCCGTCATGAATACGGCGAGCCTTCTGATGGCGGCGGGTGCCGGGAACCCCATCGCGGTGGCGACGGGTGTGGCGCACCCGAAGGGGATCTTCGCGATCGTCGGCAAGCCTGGCGAAGCCCTCTCCGTGAAGGACCTCAAGGGTAAGACGGTGGTGGGCCCGAAGGGGACCGTCCTCCATCAGCTGCTTGTTGCGGCTCTGAAGCAGGAAGGGCTTTCCATCTCCGACGTCGACTTCGTGAACATGGACCCCGCGGCCGCCATGACGGCCGTCGTAGCCGGCAAGGCCGACGCCGCGCTTCTCGCCGCGAACCTCATCCTCAAGGCGAACGACGCGGGCGCGAAGACGATCGTCACCTGCGACGGCTACGTCGACCCGAACCTCGTCATGACCGTTCGCCGCGAGTTCGCCCAACAGTATCCGGAAGCCTACGACCGCGTCGTTGCGGTGAACCGCGCGGCTCTGGCCTGGATCCGTGCCAACAAGGACGAAGCCCTTCGCATCGGCGCCAAGGCTCAGGGCGTCACCGTCGAAGAAGCGGCGAAGCTCTACGACGGCTCGGGCTTTTACGACACGCTCACCGACGCCGACATCGCCTCGCTCGAAAAGGACCAGGCGTTCCTGCTTGAAAACGGCATGATGCAAAAGAGCGTTGACGTGAAGAGCCTCATTCTCCCGTCCGCCCTCAAGTGATCGACTCTCGGGGAGGAGCGTTCGAGCTTTCGAGCCGCGCCCGCCCCGTAGTCTCGAACGTACCCCGGTTCGCTTCGTATGTGTCGAGCGAACCGGTCTTGTTTGCGGGAAGGCCCCCGAACTACATGCGCCGAACACATAAAAAAAACGGTGCTTCGAGCGAAGCACCGTTTTTTGGAATCTGGCAGGGGTAGTAGGATTCGAACCTACGCATGGCGGATTCAGAATCCGCTGCCTTAACCGGACTTGGCTATACCCCAGTACTGGTGCGGTCGATGAGATTTGAACTCATATGGATCTCTCCGCTACCCCCTCAAGATAGTGCGTCTACCAATTTCGCCACGACCGCAGCCTTTCAAATTTTCATCCTTGCGTCACCGGAAGTGAGGCTTCCTCATCAAGGAAGAATTTAATGATACCTCATGTTTTTGAAAAAAGCAAGGTCTCTAAGAAAAAATCAAGATTTTTTCGGATTCGCCCTGCAAGGGACGGCCGGATGCGGTTCGCCCCCGGTACTCTTGCGCATTTTCCGACGGGTTTCGAGCGTGGCGCCCACGCCTGCCACCGTGATGATGAGAATGCCGAGCGCGGCCCAGAGGCTGATCGGCTCGTCGAAGAACATCCATCCGAAGACGGCCGCAAAGACGATGGCGGCGTACTGGAGGGAACTCGTCAAAAGGATGCTTTCGCCGCTCCAGGCGCGCGTCATGCTGAGCTGAGCGAGGATCCCCGAGACCGCCATCCCAAGGACGGGCCAGCCGTTTTCCAAGGTGAGCATGGTCATGGGCCCTTCAAAGAGGAAGTGGCAGACGAGCGAAGCGACGGTCCCCGTAAGCGAAAAGTAAAAGACGATGCGCCACTCGGGTTCGTGAAGTTCCGTCATCTGTCGCACCTGGAACTGCGCGAGCGCGGCAAGGAACCCCGACGAGAGGCCGATAAGCCCCGGGAGGAAGTCCGCCGAGTGTACGTCCGGGTTGAGGACGAGCGTGATCCCGAAAAAGCCCAGAACGACGCACAGAAGCAGCTTCCACTCCAAAGGGTCGTGACGGCGCAGGGCGAGCACGACTGCAATCGCCGCCATCCACAAGGGATTCGTGTAGTTGAGCGTCATCGCGGTGCCGAGCGGCAGGTGCGCGATGGCGTAAAACCAAATCAGAAGCGCGGCGGTGCCGAGGATGCTGCGCTTGAAGTGACTCCCGAGGTAGGGCGTGCGAAGCGTGCGTCCGCGGGCGACGACGAAGCCGTAGAGTACGAGCGTGGCAAAGAGCTGACGGTAAAAGACGAGCTCGTACGCGCCGAACGCGTCGGTGCCGAACTTCGCGAAGGCCGCCATCAGGGAAAAGAAGAGGGAGGCCGCAAGCATCCAGAAGCTTCGCATGGGACTAACCGGAGGAGCAAAAATTCCGAGTGTGCGCCCGACGGGGGCGATTCGTCAAGGCAAACGCGGGAAACAAAAGCGGAAAACAAAAGAAAAACGGGCCGGAGCAGTGCTCCGACCCGTAGATCTGGCAGGGGTAGTAGGATTCGAACCTACGCATGGCGGATTCAGAATCCGCTGCCTTAACCGGACTTGGCTATACCCCAGTAAAACTGGTGCGGTCGATGAGATTTGAACTCATATGGATCTCTCCGCTACCCCCTCAAGATAGTGCGTCTACCAATTTCGCCACGACCGCGAAAATCAAATTGTACCGAGACGATCGCCGCTTACGTCGAACCGAAGTCCGATCGGGCATCTTCCGAAAGGAAGATGGTGCGGTCGATGAGATTTGAACTCATATGGATCTCTCCGCTACCCCCTCAAGATAGTGCGTCTACCAATTTCGCCACGACCGCAGCGTCTCAGATTTTTCTCTTCCGAAGTGGTGTTGAGTTGAGGTCTCGTTCAGAAGAGAAGTCGTATTTTACTGAGGAATCTGGTTCACGGGAGTAGTATTTTCACTTACAGGCATACCCTGTTCTTGGGATGCCGACTGTTCGATCGTACCGAGAACGCCGCCGACGGGCTGCTGGGCGCGCTTGTTGAAGGCTCCCGAAGCGAGCGTGAGCGCGATGGTCGAGCAGAAGAAGACCGTGGCCGCAATGGCGGTCGAGCGCGAGAGGAAGTTGGCGCTGCCCGTGGCGCCGAAAACGGAGCCCGAAGCGCCGCTGCCGAACGCAGCGCCGAGATCGGCCCCCTTGCCGTGCTGCATCAAGACGAGCACGATCACGACCACAGCCGAGATGATTTGCAGAACGAGCGCAATGCTAAGGAGGAAATGCATGGTGGGTTGTACCTTGGTTGTCGAAAGAGAAAATTCGTGAGTTCGGGACGGCTTGGGATCAGTCGCCCTTGCGGGCGGCTTCGACGACGGCGACGAAGTCCTCGGCTTTGAGGGCCGCGCCGCCGATCAGGCCGCCGTCGATGTCGGGTTGACGGAAAAGTTCCCGGGCGTTCGAGGGCTTGACGCTGCCGCCGTAGAGAATCGGCAGACGGTCGGCGCCTTCGCTCGCGTAGCAGCCGAGTCGGCGACGGATCGAGGCGTGCACGGTCTGGGCCGTTTCCGGGGTGGCGGTGCGACCCGTGCCGATCGCCCAAACGGGCTCGTAGGCGACGGCGCCCCACTTGGCGGGAGGAAGTACGGCGAGGACGGCGTTCAACTGTCGCAGGACCACGGCTTCCGTCATGCCCTTTTCTCGCTCTTCGAGCGTTTCGCCGAGGCAGACGATCGGACGCAGCCCCGCCTTGGCGAGCGCCAGCGCCTTCATGGCCACGCGGTTGTCGGTTTCACCGTAGATGTGACGTCGTTCGGAGTGACCGACGATGCACCAGGAGGCGCCCACGTCGGCGAGCATCGACGCGGACACTTCGCCCGTGAAGGCTCCCGAGGCGTTTTCGTTCACGTCTTCGGCACCGAGTTCGATGCCGAGTTCGCGGCACGCGGGGGCGAGCTCCGCCAGGTACACGGAAGGCGCGCACACGACGACGCGGCAGTCCGGTCGGACGCCCGTAGCGCGGTACGACTCGATCCAGGCTCGGTTCGCTTCGCGGGAGCCGTTCATCTTCCAGTTGGCAATGACGATCTTGTCGCGCACGTGACGAGCTTCCTTCAGAAAAATCGGGTGAAAAAAAGGCGGAGCT